>CATLTV010000017.1 GCA_950059285.1 uncultured Pseudomonadota bacterium
CTGTTGCATCCGCAACAGGCCGCCCCTTGCCCCTTTGTCTGGTTGCGACGACAGGCAAATCAAACTAGGATGGCTCCTGGTTTATGACTATTACAATCATGTCAGGGAGAGTGTGAATGAAGAGCATTTGGGCAGGGTTGCTTGGGGTGATTCCCTTGTTACTTGTAACCACAGCATGTGGTCCACAGGCAGAGGACTTTAGCGGTACATATCTTGGTACTCTGGAGCGTACAGAAACACGCGGAGCGCAGATCTTTATGCAGACCAGGGAGTCGTACCTTGTGTATATCGCACCAGGCGAGCGTAAGGAGGCTCTGATTCAGTTTCGTAATGAGTGTGCTGTGCGCGCTCAGGTGGACAAGGATGGCACGTTTGAGATCAGTAATCAGGCGTGTAAGGAGACACTTGATTCAAGTTCTCTTGATGCGACTGTCAACGGGAGCGGTACTCTTTCAGAGAGTGGAGAGCTGACATTGAATCTCACGCTTGAAGGCACAGCCAGCTTAAACACCGATTCCTACGACTACACCTCAACAGAGAGCTTTACAGGAGGTCTCCAATGATAAGAACGCCAGTGAAAGCGATGGCCGTCATGTGCGCCTTGACCCTGTGTGCGTGTGGACCACTTGGAGAAGATCTCTGGGGGAGTTACGATGGCACAAGCGAGCGGTACAACGCGACAAACTTTGGGATGACCACACAAACTGTGGAGGATGTGATCTCGGTCACGCCCAAGTCAGGCAGTGAAGATGTTGTACTTGTTGGGCTTGAGTCAAACTGTGTAATTGAAGCGACGTTTTCCAAGGATGGCGCGCTCTCCTTCACCAATCAAGTGTGTACTTTTGGTGCAACAAACAGCACGGACACCTGGGTGTATGAAGGGACAGGTCAGGTTGAGGACGATAAGCTCACGCTTGAACTCAAGGGGTCGTTTGAGCGCGTTTACAAGGCAGGACCTGCGATGTTGCCACCTCTTGAGGGAAATCATCGCCTGACGTTTAGCGGCACGCGTACATATTGATTGATATGTGGGGGGCGCTAGCTGTGTATTGTCTTTGGTTTGCGTTGAGCAAAGCTACCAATGACACCAAAAGATGCGCCAAGATAAAGCAGCAGCAGCGCCCCCGCTGTACTGTACCAAAAGAGATAATACCCCTGGTGACGCTCCGCAGTCATGTAGGGTTTGGTGATCGATGTATTGCTCGCCAGGGGGAAGGGTTTACCGCTGTGAGATTCATTGAGGACAAGCACCGCAGGTGTGTGTCCCATGGCGTAGGGAGTTTGTGTCAGGAGCTCTTGGATGTCATAGGTGTACCACTGTGACAGGGAGTCCTTGATGGACAGCTCCTTGTTTTTGATCGCCAATCTGTTGCGAGTATCTGCAATGTTCTGGGGTAAGATATAGAGCAGACCTGTGTAGGTTTGTGGCTGAGCATAGTTGGGTTTGATTTCTTGTGCGACCTCGGGACCGTTATCAAAAGGGACCCAACCAAGATTTGCCCAGATGGCGCGGTTATCACTGGTGACAAGAGGGGCTGCGAGCCAGAAGCCAGGGCGATGTTCGTACTGTCTGTGTTTGAACAACACCGCGTAATCCATGTCGAGTTTTCCAGAGATGGAGATGACACGGTAGCTCAAGTCACGCAGGTCTTTTGGCTCTTCAGGGAGCGCATCAATCGCCAGAGGGGGGAGGTCTGCTTTTTTGGCGAGTTGGTCTTCAATCTCTAGCTTTTCATAGTAGCGCTGTAGCTGCCATGTCCCGAGGCTGATCAGGATGATCAGCCCAACGATAGTGGCCAGAGTTGGGATAAGTTTTGGTCTGAATTTTTGAAGCACAGAGCGTGGCTCAGGATGATGGGAGTGACGAGGAGATCGCGATAATAATAAGGGAGGTAAAGAACAGGACCAGCAGAGCAGCCGTGATGAGGTTGCGTTTACGAATTGTGGCCTGATGTTGTTCGTGATCGTGTTGGGATGTCATCATTGACCCTGTTGTTTCTTACGTGCGCGCTCCTTGAGCGTGCGTTCAAAGGTGCTGTCCATATTGAAGAAGGTGTAGGCCAGAGTCACCTCGGTGATCTCTGCGGGCATGGCAGGATCGAACCAGAAGACAAGAGGCATCTCGACAGACTCACCCGCCTTGAGCTCTTGCTCTTGGAAGCAGAAGCATTCAATCTTTTTGAAGAACTCGCCAGCCTCTGGGGGGTTGATATCGTAGACAGCCTTACCTGTGATACTTCCCTGGACATCGAGGTTTTTGGCGTGGAACTTGACCATTTTGCGTTCGCCAGGGTGAATGCTGACATTGGGCTCAAGAGGTTTGAATTCCCAGGGGAGCTGGCGGTTGACGTTGGTCGTGAGTCTGACTCGAATGGTACGAGACGAGTCTACCTTGACATCAACGTAGGTGTCGGTGTCGCCAGCGGACCATGAGGAGCCGCCAGGATCGATGCTATCACAGACCATGCGATAGAGGGGAATGGAGACGATCGCAAAGATAAATGAGGCGATGATAATGCCGATCAGAAATTTGAGCGTGCGTCGGTTCTTTTCATCCAGAGAGTTGACGTGTGGTTCTGTTGCCATGTCGTCGAGATCCTTCAGGGGGATATGTGAGCGTCGTAGAACTTACTTGGGGTTCACCGAGAGGTTTTGTTGTCTGAGCTCCTGGATATGTTTTTCAGTTTCCTGAGCGCGCAGACGTTTGGCTTCAGCCTCAATGCTCATGAGGTAGCCTTCTTCAGTGAAGTGTGTGGTGTAGACCGCGTCCACGCTCATCGCACCAAAGATGAGCGCGAGGTAGAGGATGGAGTAGGCAAAGGTTTTCTTGGCCCACTTTTCGGTGTCCTTGGAGAACGCAAGTCGGATACAGAAGTAGGCAAAGCCAGCACCAAGAGCAATTGAGGAGATAAGGTACACAAGGCCCATGGTGCTCATGACAGCGAGCAGAGTTGTACAACCAAGAAGCAGCATGGTGTAGACGAGCATCTGGAAGATGGTGGTGTGGTGTCCCTGTACGACAGGCATCATGGGGACGCCAGCTTTACCGTATTCAATGTCTTTGTAGAGCGCCAGAGCCCAGAAGTGTGGGGGGGTCCAGAGGAAGATGAGCGCAAAGATAAGCCATGCGGCAGCGCTGAGCTCACCTGTCACGGCAGCCCACCCGATGAGAGGAGGGAACGCACCAGCAGCGCCACCAATGACAATATTTTGGGGCGTGCTACGCTTGAGCCACATGGTGTAGATCACCACATAAAACACGTGTCCACATACGCCCATGAGCGCAGCCAGAGGATTTGCAAAGTAGGTCAGGATGAGCACGCCAAGTAGGCCAATGCTTGCCGAGAAGATGAGCGCTTCTTTGGTGTTCAGGCGGCCAGTAACAAGTGGTCGGTGCGCTGTGCGGTTCATGATCTGATCGATGTCTTGATCCCACACCATGTTGATTGCGTTTGCGCTACCACACACCAGAGTTGTGCCAAGAAGGGTCCAGAGCATGAGGTCAAGCCGAGGCATGCCTTGAGATGCGACGACCATGGTACACACGGTGGTCAAGACAAGGAGTCGCAAGATACCAGGCTTCATCAACTCGTAGAATGCACGAGCTTTGGAGGACAGGTTCAGGCTTTGTTCTGGCTGGGAGGGTAGAGTGGTTGATGACATGATGCGTACTCGCTCAGGCTAGAGAGAAGCGCGATGCTTGTAGGTAGTATGTATCCAGGGGATGTGATGCAGCGAACATGCTGCAAGGTATCGACATAGATGCAGAAAGAGCCTGAGATTTGTATCTCAGGCTCTTAGAATGTCTAGTAGATTTGTCATTATGATGCAATGTCAAATTTACCAAAATCAGGTCAGTCCAAGTACTTACCAGGGGAAGAGTCCGACGGTAAGGAAGACCGAGAAGATGAAGGGTGTGCATCCGATCAGCACGATCAGAGGACGCTCGTCTACGAGGTGCATGTAGAACCAGGCCACACAGTATGTTTTGGCGATAGCGAGAGCTATGAGCAAAACGATAGAGAGGTTGCGGCTAAAGACTGGGTCAAAGATGCTGTTTTCGCGTGGGCCTGTAGGGCCATGAGCCATCTCAGGGATGAAGACCTCAACAAGAGTCAGTCCAAGAAGGACCGCCCAGATAATCATGTAGGAGACATTGAGTTCAATGCCACCAATTGTACGTGTTTTATCGTGAGCCATGGCGTTGTTTTATCCTGTATCTTAAGGGCGCGAGGCCCTGAATCTATAAAATCAAAGCGAGTGATTACTTTGGCGTTGGTTCAGATGAGGTACACAAAGGTGAAGACCAGAATCCAGACCAAATCCACAAAGTGCCAGTAAAGACCTGCAATCTCGACCAGAGAAGCGTTCCCCTGGTGAATCTTGCCACTGCGCATGCCAAGGAACATGATGAGGTTGTAGATCACGCCAACTGCCACGTGACAGCCATGGAAGCCAGTCAAGCAGAAGAAGGTCGCTGCGAAGTTGACGTTCTTGATGTCGCCATTAAAGAAGATGTCTTTAATCAGGTGCGTCCATTCAAAGCCCTGGATACCGAGGAAGAAGAGTCCTCCGATGATGGTGGCGAGCATCCAGTTTTGTGCGGTCTTCATGTTGCCTTTGAGGGCAGCAGCAAGAGAGTGCACCATGGAGACGCTTGAGCACACGAGGATGAATGTGTTGAACGCGGTCAACTGAATACCAACTTGGCCAAATGTGTCGTAGGGGTAGGGCCAGGGGATATCTGCCCCTCCGCCAACGCCCCAGCGAAGTCGTGCGTAGCCTGCGAGGAAACCAGCGAAGGTCATCGCGTCCATCACGAGGAAGGTCCACATACCGAGTTTGCCGTGAACGACCCCGAGGGACTCTTCGCCAAGTGGGGGATGGAGTTCTTCAAGCGCTGTACTTGCCATGAGAAGTGATCCTGATAGTTGAACAAAGAAGAAGGCTTCTTTGGTTAGAGACTTGGTAAAAACAAAGAGCGCACCGTGTGGTGAGTTATTCTCAGATTCAGGGGCTCTTAATGCGTTGTCTTACTTAATGTGAATTGACTTTGAATACAAGCAAAAGTCAGGCAGGAGCGCGTCCAGTGAGGTGATGCTCCTGCCTGCCAGATGCTTTGATGTCTTACTCAGCAGGTTGAGGATGTGCATCGTGAGATGCAGGTCCGTGTCCTCGCTCCACAGGCTCCCAGACGGGATCTTCATCAAAGTTATGATGGGGAGGAGGAGAGGAGAGTGCCCACTCAAGTGTCTTGGCATCCTTCCATGGGTTTGCTGTAGCAGCGACTTTACGCTTCAAGCTCAGTGCGATGTTTGCAAAGAGGATGAGCTGTGCAGCTGCCAGCGCGAAGGAACCAAGGCTGGAGACAAGGTTAAGGTCAGCAAAGGATGGATCGTAGTCGAAGTAACGACGAGGCATACCTTTGACACCCAGGTAGTGCTGAACAAAGAAGGTCACGTTGATGAAGATGGTGGTCAGCCAGAAGTGAATTCTGCCAAGACGCTCATCATACATAAGGCCTGTGATCTTTGGCCACCAGAAGTAGAAGCCAGCGAAGATGGTCATCAATGCACCAGCCACGAGCACGTAGTGAATGTGCGCGACGACGTAGTAGGTGTCGTGAAGCTCGATGTCGACGGGCACACTGGCGAGTGTCACACCAGAAAGACCACCGATGGTGAACATGATGAGGAAGCCTGTGGCAAACAACATGGGGGTATCAAACTTCAAGCTGCCGCCCCACATGGTGCCAAGCCAGCTGAAGATTTTGATGCCTGTAGGAACCGCAATAAGCATGGTCAAGAACATGAAGCCTGCGCGGACCTCGGTGGCGATACCAGAGGTGAACATGTGGTGAGCCCACACAACGAAGCCGAGGACAGCAATTGCGATCATGGACCACACCATCACGCTGTAACCGAAGATAGGCTTACGTGAGAAGGTGGGGATGATTTCGCTGATGATACCAAAGCCAGGCATAATCATGATGTACACAGCAGGGTGTGAGTAGAACCAGAACAAGTGCTGGTAAAGGATGGGGTCACCACCACCTTGTGGTGAGAAGAAGCTAAACAGCTCGGGCATAGTACGCTCAAGCTGAAGCATCAACATGGCGCTAGAAAGCACAGGTGTGGATGCGAGGATGAGGAAACTTGTGACAACCAGAGCCCATGTGAACAGGGGAAGCTGGAAGAATGTCATATTCTTGCAGCGCATGTTAAACACGGTGGAGAGGAAGTTCACAGCACCCATGGTCGAGCTTGTTCCCACAAGGATAACGCCCATGATCCAGAGGTCAGCACCAATGTTGCTGTTATAAGCGGCTGTGGACAGTGGTGGGTATGCGGTCCAACCGAAGTCGGGAGGAACAACGAGGTCCACACCAAATACCTGGAAGAGAACGGAAGAGAATGTGATCAAGGCTGCGGGAGGAAGGATCCAGAACGCACACAGGTTAAGTTTTGGGAACGCCATATCAGGTGCGCCAATTTGAATGGGCACGAGGAAGTTCGCAAAGCCTGTGTAAAGCGGGATGATGAAGAAGAAGATCATCGCCGTCGCATGCATCCCAGGAAGGGTCATATAGGTTGCATCAGATACGAATGTGGGTCCTGGTGCAGCCAACTCGATACGAATAGCGAGTGATTCGGCCAGTCCGACCAATCCCATAATAATGGAGAAGATGATGTACATGACACCAATACGCTTGGCGTCAGTCGAACAGAACCACTCCTTGAGGTAGACCCACGTGGAGGTTTCTGCCTCTTTTGTCAGTGGGGCGAGGTATCCCTTTGCAGTAGTGCTCATGATGTTAGATTCCTTGAGGGGGACAGTGTATGACAGGGCAGGTCGTCCATTCACTGGCGAGACCTGCCTCTCGTTATAATCTGACTAATCGTTACTTGGTGACTTCTTTGCGAATACGTGCGACCTCTGCAGGCTGCACTGCGCTGGCATCATTGCCAAATGACTTGCGGGTGTATGTGATGATTGCTGCGATCTCACGATCGGTCATGGACTGTCCCATGGCTGATTTTGCCTGGGTTCCATTGACGAGCATCGATACATAACCAGGAACGTCGCTCAGTGCCTTGGGGCTGTTGGCAAGTTTGGCAGAACCCTTCTTACCATCAGCGCCGTGACAGGTGACACATGCAGCGTAGATCTTCTCGCCTTCAGAAATGAGGTCTTGCTCGGGCACAGGGATTGCTCCGCCTGCCGAGAATGCAGGGTAGCCCAGAGATTCACGTACTTCAGCGACCAACTTGGAGTCGACTTCACCGCCAGCGTTACCCCAGCTTGTACGTTCGTGGTTCACCACAGCAGCAACTTCATCGTCGTTGAGGACGTTGAACCAGGGCTGCATTACACCGTTGTACTCAACACCCTTGACTGTGACTGCTCCCTTGAGACCTTCCAGGACAACCTGAACGTGACGACGTTTGTTCTCATCGTTGTCTTCTGTGACCCATTCAGAGCCAGCAAGAGGGGGGAACTGTCCAGCGATACCAGCGCCTTCAAGGCCGTGACAGGATGCACACTTGGAGTCGTAGATCTCCTTGCCGTCCACTTCCTTGTCTCCGCCATTTTTCTGATCTTCAAGCCACTGTGCGAAGCTTGCAGGTGTCATGGCGACAACACGGAAGTACATGTCGTAGTGACCTTTACCACACAGCTCTGTACACATGCCGCGGTATTCCACAGCGTCGTACTTGGCGTACTTGTCATCGACTTTACGGCTTGCAGCAAGATAGGTTACGCGCTGCTCAAGACCCGATGTGTTGGGGTGACGCTCTTCGGTCTGAACAAGGCTCAGCGCGTTGAGTGTTTGTCTGATGACTGTGTTATCGCTACGTGTTGTGCCAAGCTTGGCAGGTGTGTTGCCTTCAAGGTTGGGCTCGATGCCCACCTGGTTGACAGGACCATCAGCGTTGACCCACCAGTAGTTGAAGCGTCCAGGGACAGCATCCATCTTGATACCGAGCTCAGGCACAAACAGTGAGTGGATGACATCTTTTGAGGTGATGTCCAATTTTACGTTTGTGTAAGCAGGGATCACAAGGTCTTCGGTGATGAACCCACCGTGGTCAGGGTAGCGGAACTGCCAGTCCCACTGGTATGCGATCGCTTCGACAGTCATTTTGGTTTCGGGAAGTTTCTCCACGTACCACATGGTGTCGATGGTTTTGATACCGATGAAGACCTGGATCAAACTTGCAGCGAGCAAGAGTCCCATTTCTACCTTCATGTTACCATGAATTTGCTCGGGGTTTTCATCCTCGCTCTTACGTCGGAAACGCAAGATGGCGCCAAAAAGTACGGCGCACACAAGGACGAAGATCACAAAACAGATCTTTGCAAGGATATTGTAAAGGTCTGCGATTTCCCTACCACTTGGAGACTCCAGGGAGGTGAAGTCACCTGCACCTGGAATTGCCATGGCGATTCCAGGAATAAGCAATGCGGTAAGCAAGGCGAGCACTGTTGTTATAGTGCACTTGTTCATATGTTTTGAAAGGTGTCCAAGGACTGTCATGGTTATCACTTCTACTCTATGGCCATCTCTTGGGATCAGTTTGAGGTGGCGGTTCTAGACACAAGCACACCTAAACTGGGCGGATGTTTCAATTAAAACGGCTAAACTTCGACTGATTGTGAAGAAAGCCGTGTACATTATGCTAAAATGGTGGAGTACACAACAAGTCTTTGACGACTTCTCGTCAAAGGCGTGCCGTGTACTCCACCATTTGAAAGACTATTGTTGGTTTTCAGATGCTGGAGCTTCCTGAGGCGCAGCCGCCTCAACTTCCATCACCATGTTGACCTCTTGTTCCTTGGCCGTGGTGACGATGGCCTGGACAGGTGCATTCTCTGGACCAGGAACAGCAACGATGTAGAACTGAGCGCGCTTTTTCTCTGTGTCGTAGGTGACCTGCTGGAGCTCTTTGAGCGCCTCAAGAGTGGTCTGCGTGGTGCTTCCGTCCTCATTGGTGATGAGGAGGTTGTTCTGCAAATCAAGCTTGATGCGGATGCGTTTGACAGGAGCGTCAAGGACAGCTGCCTGAGATGCTTCTACGAACTTGGCGCTACCATCCATGAGTGCGACATAGGCCTGGACATCTTTCCAGTCTTGCTCGCTCATCACGGCTGCATCAGTCATATCAGGCAATGTGGCGTGAACACCCTCGCTTGCCCTCTGAGCAAATGCATCATAGCTACCAGCTGCATCGTTGTTCTGAAGCGCTGCAACTTTCAGGTAGAGGAAGGGAGGGGTTGCTCCGTATGGGCCTGAGGGACGAGAGCCATCGCCTTTTGCACCGTGGCAAGATGCACAGTTCTGAGCAAAGAGGACCTCACCTTGTGTCGCATCAGAGTCAGCGTACTTGTACACAGGACCGAGCTTGGCTTGTGCAAGTGCACGTTGGTTAGGCACATCCTCAATGAGGAATTTCATGGCACGCTCAACAGGGATTGACTCGGGCTTGGCTGGAGCGCTCAATGAACGACACACCTCAAGGATCTGCTTCTCGGAGGAGGGCTCACGCTCAGCTTCGGGAATCCACTGACGCACGTAGTGTGTCAGTGCCCAGCGCTCATCCTCTGTGAGGTTTGCGTAGGACGCCATGGATGTGCCTTCAATACCATTGCTGAGTGTACCAAAGATGCCAAGGGGGCTTGTGCCATTGGTCCACTCGGACTTTTTGGCACCCACGAAGTTACGTGGTGGTGGCTGAAGCGCGGCAGCAGCAGCGCCATCGCCTTTACCTGCATCACCGTGACAGGACACGCAGTTTGTTGCGTACAACTTCTTGCCTTGCTCCAACTGCTCATCACCCTTGGGGGTCACGCGTGAGCCAATGGAGTTTTTGATCACAGTGTCACACACACCGTTGACCGCTTCATATTCGGCCTGTGCGATGACTGTCTGAGGATCAGCAGGGTTGCTTTTGGAGAGGCTACGTACGTAGTGAGCCACAGCCCAACGGTCCTGATAGGCAAGGTAGTTGTAGATGCTGTGCTCCACGCCTTCTTGCTTCTTCGAGATCAGGTTGTAGGTCTGAATCAGGCCACCACCAAGCTTGAACTCGTCATCAGCAAGACTTCCTGTCAGTCCCAGCTTCTTTGCCTCGGGAGTGTTGTTGCTCCCATCAGCGCCGTGGCAGGTGACACATTGACGCTCATACACGACCTTACCCCTGGCGATTTTCGCCTCTGATGGAGTGAGCATCTCGTCGAGCTTCTTCATGCCAATGCCCTGGCCATATACAGATGGAATCAAGGCGCAAAGCCCGCCAAGGACAAGGGCTCCTTTGATGCTTTTCTTTAGGATGATCTGTCTTCTCATAATCTTGTGCTCTGTGCCGGTATGGTGAAACATCAATCCTTGTGCTGGTGATTTGAGCGCCCGTATCTTGGCGAGCAGGCGCTCAAATAAACCTTATTACCTGATATGATGTGTGTTCCGGTGGATATAGTTCACGTTTATTTGTGTTGCGTTGTGCAAATTTTACAATGACTGGTCGTAGAGTCCGTCCATCAGAGGTTCTTCATGAGTGAACTCAGGAAGGGTCTCGTGAAGGTAGGGATCTTTGACGGGGATCAGGTTCTGTCCTGCAAGCGCTTTCCCTGCCACGAGAGCAAAGAGACCGATGAATCCAAAGGCGATACCAAACTCAAGGCCAGCGTTCAGAAGGCTAGGTCCGATGTGGTGTGCTGCATCGTGTGCTGCATGTGCACCGCCAGTGTTGATTCCATGGGGCTTGGGCTCAACCCAGTACCAGATTTCAAAGAGCTGTGTCGCGACAAGCCACATGCTGAGGTAGTACATGATGTTGCTTTTGTTCTTCTTGATCTTCTGTGGAAGCATGATGAAGAACGGCACGATGAACTTGATGAATGGAAGGACGAGCGTGAAGGTCATCCAGCCATTTTGCATGCGCTGAAGGTACCAGACATCTTCCTCTGGAATGTTCGCGTACCAGATAAGAAGGAACTGACAGAATGCGATATAGGCGTAAAAGACTGTGAAGCCAAAGACCATCTTGCCAAGGTCATGAACCTGACGTCCGCCCACAAAGCTACCAAAGTAGTTTTTACGACCAAGGTAGATCATCAGCACATAGGTAAGTGCCAACCCACTCTGGAACAGTCCTGCAAAGGTGTACACGCTGAACATGGTCGAGAACCAGTTGGGCTCAAGGCTCATCAGGAAGTACCAAGCAAGGAAGGAGAGACCAATGGTGAACACAATGAGGTACACTGCCGAGGTCATCTTCAACTTGTTGCTAAGCTCATACCCACCTTCCTCATCCTGTTTCAGAGAGAATGTACGCATGGCGTAGAAGATTGCGGAGAGGCCACCAAAGGTAGCAACAGTCGCAATGATGAAACCTGTTTGGTTCAGGAACCCAAGCTTCTTGACCAGGAAGGGGTCGTTAGCTGCATTGGGTTGCTTCCAGAGGTAAATTGAGTCAGGGATCATGAAAACAGCTACCAGCGCCAGTACGCCCGCGACGGGGATGTACCAGCCAAAGCTTTCCACGATGCGGCGCAATGATACGCTCCATCCTGAGCGAGGAAGGTGCTGAATTGAGGCAAAGAATGGTCCAAAGAGCCCCAAGCCCATGGTGAACCAAAAGCCAATTAAGTAACCTTTCCATGCGACGTCTGCGTCAACTGCAAGCAGAGTAATGGCGAAAAGTACCGCGCCAAGTACGGCAAGGACTCCCGCAGCCGTCATAAACTGACGGGGAAGTTCGAGCCTTTTGGGGGGCACGATTTCGTGGTGATGTCCGTGATGTGCCATGAACGTTGCCTCAATCTATCTAGCTTGTGAGCGAGGGGCCAGAGGGCATCGCTCATCGTGAATTTAAAGAAGTGTTATAACGGACACATTGCTCGGGTTTATGTGTGTAGAGCAATGTGTCCTGGTGTGCTCTTGGATCCTGCTGGAACCTACTCTTTTATCCTGTCTAGATCCTGTGGTTCAGGATAGTCAGCGCGCTGCAATGCTCTGACATAGTTCACCACAGCCCAACGCTCAACGGGGTACAGGTTGTTTTTGTAGGACCACATGCGTCCCTGACCATTTGTGATGACATGGTAAATCTCACCATCTTCCCAGTTGCGTACGCGAGAGCTGGTCAGTGTGGGTGGTGTAGGATACTTTTCTTCTCCTACAACGTAACCATTGCCGTATCCCTTGGGACCGTGACACACGATGCAGTTGGTCTCATACATGAGCTTGCCGTAGCGAAGGCTCTCCTCTGTGATCTCCACAGGGTTTTTGAGCACCTTGGCTTTCTCTGCATCGGCAGGGAAGGGGTAGGGCCTGTGATCATCGGGCACAGTCTTGGGAGCAGGGAGACGCATTCCACCTTTGACCCACTCTTTGTCTGTGGCGTTATAGTGGATTTGCTTTTCCTGATCCTTGAACGCTGGAGATGCGTGCATGCCTTGCACGGGGTTGAGCTCTGCAAAAGGTTTGTTGCCATCTGCAGGAATACCAACCTCTACGCAGGCTGCCTGACTGACCAGGATTCCCAGCAGTCCGAGCAGCATCCAGCTAGGGTGAGCAAGTTGTTGTTTGACGTGTATAGTCATGATTCTCTCATGCTCCGTTATGCTTAAAATTTCACGGTGCGAATTTCAACAGGATCAAGAGTCTGCATGAACTCTCGCGCTTGGCCATACTGAGGATCTTTTGAGTCAATCCACAACACGAAGCGATCGTTGGTGATCTCTGTATCAATAATACGTGGCTTCCTGAAACAGCCCGAGGCAATGAACATCACCAGAGCGCTGGTAACGCCGCCGATGAGGACGGTAAGCTCGAACATGATTGGCACGAAGCTGGGCCATGGTGCGTGTGGCTTACCACCAATGATCATGGGCCAGTCGAATGTGAGCGTGCCAAACTGCAGGGCGTTTGCAAGAAGGAATCCTGTACCGCCAGCACCAAAGGTAACCCAGGGAAGCCAGGACCTTCCGATTCCCATGGCATCCTCGATACCGTGGATAGGGAATGGGGAGAAGGCATCCCAGATCTCAAAACCCTTGTCGCGAGCTTTTTCTGCTGCGTGGAGCAACTCGTGGGGATCATCAAAATATGCTGCCAGACCATCTGCGCTGCTGTCATCCATTGTGATGACAGCAGGTACGGGAGCTTCAACTTCTTCAGACTCATCGTCTGCGTCTGCGCTCTCTTCCTCAACGTCACTCTCTTCGGATGCTTCAGAAACTTCAGACACTTCTGAGGTCTCGGATGCTGCAGCTACGACGTCAGCGTCGTCCTCTGCATCATCATCCTCTGACTCGTCTTCCTCGGAAGACTCCTCTTCAACAGCGTCATCCTCTTCAGGCTCATCTGTTGTTGCGTCGCTCTCTTCAGAATCTTCAAGTCCAAGAGCGTCCGCCATGGAGCTCTCTTCCTCTTCACCAGAGGTTTCATCCTGGGTCTGATCCAATTCTTCTTCTGTTGTTTTCTTTGTATCATCAGCCATCAGCTAACTCCTTGCGTCGTGAGCGCACAGCTGTCTTGGGATCCATGACCGACTTGACCTCAAACATACAGATGGTCGGAAGGACACGTGCGAACAGCAGGAACAGTGTCATGAACATTCCAAATGAACCGATTGTAAGGATCCAGTCCATGGGCTTGAAGTCGTAGTTACCCCAGGAGCTAGGGAGGAAGTCCCTGTGCAAACTGGTGACAACAATCACGTAGCGCTCAAACCACATACCGAGGTTCACAAACAGGGTCATCACGAAGATGACGGGCAAGTTGCGGCGGATAGACTTGAACCAGAAGAGCTGAGGTACGACCATGTTACATCCGTACATGATCAATGCACTCCACCAGTAAGGGCCAAACAGACGGTTGGAGAAGTGGAAACGCTCGCCAGGCACACCCGAGTAGTATGCAATGAAGAATTCAACAAGGTATGCACTACCCACGACCATGGAGGTCGCCAACACAATCTTGGCCATCGCCTCAATGTGGTTCATGGTGACATAGTCTTCCAGGCTGAACACATGGCGCATGATGATGAGCAAGGTGAGCACCATCGCGAATCCAGAGAAGATAGCGCCGCCGACGAAGTAGGGTGGGAAGATGGTTGTGTGCCAACCAGGAATCACACTCACAGCAAAGTCGAAGGACACGATGGTGTGCACGGAGAGCACCAGAGGAGTCGCAAGGCCAGCAAGCAACATGTAAGCTGCTTCGTAGTGACGCCATGCTCTGGAGGATCCTGTCCAACCAAGGCTCAGGATGCCGTACACTGTGCGTCTCAAGGAGTGACGCGCACGGTCACGCACAGAGGCGATATCGGGAACAAGGCCCACATACCAGAACACGATGGAAATCGTGGCATAGGTCGACACAGCAAACACATCCCACAGCAGTGGGGAGTTGAAGTTGACCCACAGCGGACCCCTTCCATTTGGAAGTGGCACAAGCCAGTAAGCAAACCAGGGACGACCTGTGTGAAGCAATGGGAAAAGACCCGCTGTCATCACGGCAAAGATTGTCATCGCCTCGGCAGAGCGGTTCACCGCCGTACGCCAGTTTTGCCTGAAGAGGAAAAGGATCGCGGAAATCAGAGTTCCCGCGTGACCAATACCAATCCAGAAGACGAAGTTAATAATGTAGACACCCCAACCCACAGGGTTGTTGATACCTACCAGACCTTGTCCAACGGTGATCTCAAGGCCGAGGCCTGTGAGGAACATCAACATCAAAAGGACGGATGGAATAAAGGCAAATACCCAAAGTTTAGTGGGCATCCTCTCTGTGTGGATGGCAATATCATCGTTGACATCCGAGTAGGACTTCCCGCCTGTAACCAAGGGCTCACGCACTGCGCGATCCCCTCCAAGTGGACCTTTACCGGTTAGTATTCCAGGATGTCCTGTCAACTCGCTACGCTTCATGACAGACTCGTTCGCGTTTGTATAATCTTTGTGACTCCCCAGCAAGTGATCACCTGATCACTACTGAGCGCTCTTGCTTCTTTTTCTATTCTCCAGGGCACAGGGTGTGATGCCTGTGCCCTGCTAGAAACTGCTAGTGATGATCTCCACCAGTTGCAGCTTCCTTGTGCTCGTCTTTTGCACCGTGTGCATCGGCTGCGCCATGGTCATCATGACCGTGGTCGTCGCCATGGCCTGCACCATGATGGCCAAAGCCTTCTTCATCGCGCAAATCAATCTTTGCAGTGTTCACCACGCGAGTGAGGTAAGCCACGGAGGACTCAACGCCGATCTCGTGAAGTGGTGTCATCGCTCTCTGCTTGGCGTGCATCTTGGACACAGCGCTCTCAGGGTCGGTGAGGTTACCAAAGGTAATTGCGTCTGCAGGACAGCTCTGTTGACATGCTGTGATCACGTCGCCATCACGCATTGTTGTACGACCTTCTTTCTTTGCGTCCCACTTCGCGCGGCGAATTCTCTGTACACAGAATGTACATTTTTCCATCACACCACGAGAACGTACTGTGACTTCAGGGTTGTATCCCATCGCCAGTGGCTCGGCTGCGTTGTAGCGGCCATGTTTCTTGAGCTCTGGGTAGATGGATGCAAAGAAGGTGTCGCTGCGATCTTCTGAGTAGTTATACCAGTTGAAGCGGCGGACCTTGAAGGGGCAGTTGTTTGAACAGTAACGTGTACCCACACATCGGTTGTATGCCATCTGGTTGAGGCCATCTGTGGAGTGCATTGTCGCAAGGACAGGACACACTGTCTCACAGGGAGCGTTCTCACAGTGCTGACACATGATGGGCTGGAAGACCACGCGTGGGTTATCCAGATACTCACGCATCTCGACATAGGGCTCTTCAGCGAACATCGGGTCGTTGATGGGGTCACTACGCTTGTGATCAATCTCTGTGGTTTGAGGCAAGCGGTAGTAACGGTCGATACGCATCCAGTGCATCTCACGACCTTCGATCACGCCTTGACGACCGACAACAGCGGTGTTGTTCTCTTCCTGACAGGCGATCACGCATGCGTTACAGCCTGTACACTTGGAGAGATCCACGCTCATGCCCCACTTGAGGCTATACTTGTGGTCTTCCCAGAAGTCCTGAAGAGGTGGGTGTGCGTGAATGCCAGCCGAGGCATCCTTCTGGTAATCACTCAATGTGGTGATGGCCATCAGGTTGGAGCGCTTGTGCATATCAAGCAACTGTGAACCCTGAGGTACTGCGAGTGGCTCGTGCTTGTTTGTCTTCTCCATGGAGACAGCAAAACCAGCGAGAACCTTTGTGCCAAAATCTTTGGAGATGCTTGAGAACATGAAGCCGTTTTCGCCAAGTTCGTTGGCAACTTCACCAGCTCGTGTGCGTCCGTATCCAAGAGGAATAGCCACCACATCATCATGCATGCCTGGCACCATGATCACAGGGAACTGAAGTCCACGTTCGCCGCCTTCGGGACGAATCTCAACGTAGTCACCATTTTTTACGCCAGCCTCATCCATGCGTTTGGGGCTGAGCATGAGGTAGGAGCCCCACACATGCTTTGTGATGGGGTCAGGGAGTTCCTGAAGGTGACCGTTGTTTGCGTGATCGCCATCACCCATGGGGATGGATGAGAACATGACAAGCTCAATGCCTTTGACGGCAGAGGCTTGGTCGATGCTCTGAGGCAACAACGCCTTGGTGTTTGCAAGGTTGAACGCAGGAGCTTTACGCTTGGCTTCAGGAGAGATCCACACGCCTTTGCGGAGGACTGCTTCCCAGAATGCATCAAAGCCGTTGACTGCGTTTGCCTTGGGGTAGATTTCTTTTTCCCAGTGATTGCGCACAAAGCGGTACCAGGAACCTGTTTCGAAGACCACATTGCCAGCCTGGTTGCCGACGGGCTTTTCGTCCTTGGTCAGGAATGGAGCAAGTTCAGGTACAAGACCAGACTGTGCAAACCATACCAGGAGGCTCTCCTCAAATGGGCGAGTCTCGTACAGAGGACGAATCACGGGCTGCTGGATGGAGTAAATGCCATCGAAGGGGAGGGCGTCTCCCCAGCTCTCAAGGTAGTGAGATGAGGTGGCAAGGTAGTCTGCGAGCACCGCTGTCTCATCGAGACGATCCTGACAGCTGATGACCAGTGTAGCTTTCTTGAGTGCCTCGGCGAGACCAAGCTCTGGTGGTGCAGAGTAAACGGGGTTTGTTTGACCGATGATCAACGTGGAGATCTTGCCTGCGTTGAGGTCATCGACAAGCTGCTTGAGCTGACGGAACTCACCAAGGGACTGGCGAGACACAAGGTCGCGCTCAATGGTGTGTCCATCTGCGCCGAGTGCAGCGTTCAAAAGGTTGACTGCAGCTTCAAGGCGAACACCTCCGGGTGTGCTTGATGCAACGCCACCAGCGACGACGAGCGCCTTGTTGACGTGTCCAGCAAGTTCCTGTCCGATACGCTTGAGGTCTGCCTCTGGCACGCCTGTGCGTGCAGACACCAGTGCAGGTGTGAACTTGCCAAGGACTGCACCAAGGGAGCCTGCGAAGGTGCTGACCTTTTTGGTCACGATGACTTCATGTGCAAGTGCCATGGCGATGTAAGTGAGGTCGCTTGTGCGGACCCTGAATCGCTCATCTGCGTTTGCACCTGTGAGGGTCATCATCCCTTCAAAGGCGACCATACGGTTGAAGTTGCCTTCCGGGTTACGACGAGAGGAGAACTGCTTGGTGAACTCCACGGAGGAGAACCAGTCACCAAGGAAGTCACTCTGGAGCGAGATGATCATGTCAGCCTTGTCAAAGCGGTAATGGGGCATTGCCCTTTCACCGTAGCTGGCCATGTTCGCTTCCAGGATGGACTCATCGCTGATCGCTTCGTAGGTGTAGTGCTTGAGGTTCGGGAATTTTTTACCAATGGTATTGATAAGTCCCTGCTGAGCGGATCCTGACATGCTGGCTGTCAAGATACCGATCTTACCGTTTGTGCCTGCTTCTTTGAGGCTATTAATGACGGCAAGGTCGAGCTCTTCAAAGCTTGTCACTTCGTAGCTGTCACCCTTGACGTTCAGAGGGGTATGCGCACGATCGGGATCATAGAGCTTCATGTAAGAGGACTGTGCTCTTGCGCTCAATGCTCCAAGGCTTGTGGGGTGGCTTGGGTTGCCCTCAAGTTTGACAGGTCGTCCGACACGGGTCTTGACCAAGACGCCCATGTGGTTCCACACCGTGGCGTAAGTGTTAAACTTACCAATGCGGATATCCTCTGGACGGTCAACGTAAGGGACGATCTTCTCAACAGGGTTGCGCATGGCATCGCATCCTGTGCCTGCCACAGCTGCTGCGGCGGCTGCCACACCCGAGATTCGCATGAATTCGCGGCGTGATACGCGCAGATCATCGGAGCCATCGGAGAAATTGACTGTCACGCCACCATCGGCCTGACGGGTCATCATGACCTCTGCACCCGGCTCGGCCTTGGCGTGCCTTGGAATATAGGATGCTTGATTCTTTGATTTCTTCATCGTCACTATCGCCTGGTCACTTGCCTCATCTCAGTCTGGATGCACGTTCTGGGAAGATAGGTGGAGAAAGATCTCCGTATCTTGCCTATTTGGCATCTGTGATGAGAAGGGCTGTGTCTTCTGGTTAGTTGATGTTCATGGTGTTGAACATGAAATCCGTTAATTACCTTCGTCTAGCAAGGTCTGCCTGATCGAGCAGGCTTGCTACTATCATCTTCACCTCACCTAACCCAAGCGCACTTGGGGGTGGTGCGACATTTTGCCACACCGCAGTAAGGCTGCTCTGTCTGTTCAAGCCCGTGTCATCGTAAGGCACGGGACTTGTTGGCCATTAGTAGTGGCACGTCACACAGTCAACAGGTGCATTATACTCTGGTTGTCTGTGACAGTTCACACACCAGCCCATGTTGAATGGCTTGACCACCTCAACAACCTCCATGGTGTTGACCTGGCCGTGACATGCAACGCAGTCAACGCCTGCGTTGATGTGTGGCTGGTGGCTAAAGCGAGCGTGATCGGGAAGGTCGTGGACCTTGACCCATTCAATAGGCTCACCTTCTTTCCATGCCTTGTGGATCTTCTGAATCTCAGGACTCTGAGTCTTTACCAGGCTATGGCAGTTCATACATGTGTTTACACTGGGAACCGAGGCATGTGGGCCTTCGCCAACACTGGTGTGGCAGTACCTACATGGGATCTGGTTTTGGCCAGCGTGCAACTGGTGACTGAACTTGATGGGTTGCTCTGGTGCATATCCTTCACGAGGATTGATACACGCGTTAAAACCAATCAGTCCCATCACTGTGGAAATTATGCTTATCTTCAGGAAACGATTACGCATCGTTTACGTCTCCATGGTCAAGTGGGTGCTTTAATTAGCTGTCAAGGTCGAGATGGCACACGCCACCAAGAGTACAAAAACGTCGCTTCTATCCCACGTGTTTTTGGGCTGTGTCAACAAGTTTATGGTGAACTTTCGAGCCCATGTGAATTGGATATTTTGCGGCTGCTCATTGTGTTGTCTGTCAAGTTCCTTAAAACGCTTTGCTTTTGTTTTGAGTAGGGCACTGCATTGCGTTTCATGATCAGGTGTCTAGCTTTCCTGAGGCGCTGCATTCTCGATGAAATATATCGGCGAGGATGGTTGTTTTGTGCTCCAGGTTGATCTGGTCTCGTTCGCGCATGTCGTCTCGTCGTGTGTTGTGTGACGCAAACACATGCCGAAGAGTTTTCGACTCTGATCTGCGCGAATCTTAGCCGAAGATGTTAAATTGTGGGTGTGGTGTTTTGTCGCAGTTGGGGCGTGTTATGCATTTTGTGCCTCTTTTGAGGTTGCAGATGCCTTCGCCCAGAACGCAATACTCAGCAGCATGACTACACCTGCTGCGATGAAGGGTGACTGTTTGGAGACCGAGTCAAATAGCCATCCTCCGACCAGTGGGCCAATAATTCGTCCCGCGCTGTTTGCGCTCTGCTGGATTCCCATCAGCGCGCCAGACTCATGAGGTCCTCTGGCCTGTGCGCTCATCATGGAAAGGCTCGCAGGTTGTGTCAGTGCTCGTCCGATCGCGGCGAGCGCCAACCAGGCAAGCAGGAACCATAGCACCTGATAGGTGGTTGCAAGGAGGAGACCTGTACCAAGGGCGATCCCTCCAAGGATCATCATCTTACGATCGCCGATCTTCCTTGAGATCCTTCCTACCGCACCTCCCTGCACAAGAGATGCAAGCAGTCCCATGCTCGCAAAGATCATCCCCACCTGTCGCTCGTCGTACTGATAACGTGCGTTCATGTAATAGAAGAGTGTGGTTTCCATGATGGTCACTGCAATGGAGTAACCCACGAGAAACCTTGTGAGGTGCGCGACTTCCTTGCGCTCAAGAAACTGTGAGGGCTTGATGTCTGCGGCCTGTCCCTTGAAGAGTTCGCGGCGTTTCTTGCGCTCTTCAGAGGATCGGGTGGGTTCTTTTAACAGGATGGAGCCCACGATAAGTGCGATGATGTTAAGCGCGCTGGAGACAATAAAGGGGAGGCCCACGCCAAGTGCCCCTGGCGTGTCCGGGGCGAGGTAGCTGATCATGGCGCCAAGTGCAGGTCCAAATGTAAACCCAAGACCAAAGCCAATGCCGATGACAGCCATTCCCTTGCTGCGATCCTTGATCGGTGTGACGTCTGCGATATATGCCGATGCTGTGGCGACATTGCCCGAGAAGATGCCTGCACAGAAGCGGATCACAAACAAGGCGATCAGCGTGGGGCTAAATGCAGTCAGGAGATCAATGATGGATGCAAACAATAGCGTCAGCAGCAAGGTCTTCTTGCGCCCGATGCGATCGGAGAGGCTGCCCCATCGAGGGGCCATGATGAACTGTCCGAGCGCTTGCAGTGTAAACAGCAGTCCAACAGAGAGGCCAGTGCCTCCCATATCCTTGCATAGTGCAGGCAGGATAGGGATGGCGATGCCAAAGGCGGTCAGGTTGATGAACAGAACCAGGAAGATCCTCAGAAGAGGGCGGCTTTGGCCTGTGACGGGGGTATCTGTGGGGTGTTGTGTGGTCATTGCTCTACGGGGGTTGGAGTAAGGAACATCCAGTGGGATGTGTTCTATACTTGAATTGTCGCGTGATTCAAGTGCGCAATTCCCCTCAGTTCGTGTGCCACATTGCTCTTGAACTGTAGGTGTTTGGCAATTCTTGACAGCCTTGTTATGTGTGCTCATACTCTGATTTTGGTGTGTGCATGTCATGCATCATGAATCAAGGTATGAAACTTGTTTGTAAACCTGTCGCTCTGTTGTATATGGAACCTGATACATTCATATGCCCGAGCGGACATGTGATCTTAGGTTTGGATGTGTTTGCATCATTCAACCCATTTTACCGACACTTTTTGAGTATATAGGATATGATGGACGTTCCTGAATCCTCGACAGAACCTCCCCCTTCGTGTTGTACACACATCTCACCATGCATTCTCAGTGAATCATCGTTACCGTGTCGAGGTTTAAGGTGAGCATTGATTCAACTGTGTTATGGGAAGCCGCAGGTATTGTGGCGTGTTTGGTGGTGAGTGCGTTTTTCTCAAGTTCAGAGACAGCGCTTACGAGCTTGACCAGTCCTCAGGCTCACCAACTGATTGAAGAGAAGGGGGCAAACTCGCTGAAGCTCTGGGTGGAGAAGCCCATTCAAGTGCTTACGGCGATTTTGATTGGCAACAACATTGTCAACATTACTGCATCGGCTCTGGCCACGGACCTTGCGAACCGTTTGCTTAGCAACACCAGCGCGAGTGACTGGGCGATCCCTGCTGCGGTGGGTATCATGACATTCTTGCTCCTTACATTTGGAGAGATCACCCCCAAGGCGATCGCGACCAAGATGTACAAGGAGCTTGCACCAGGCATGATGACGGTGTTGAGGCTCTTTCATGTCCTCTTCAAGCCCTTCACTGTGGTCTTTGTCAAGATGACGCGCACCACCATGGTGTGGCTTGGTAATGATCCCAATGAGGCGACGCCTTTTGTGACCGCAGAGGACATCGAATACATGATCGACCTTGGCTCACGTGAAGGCACCTTCTCTGAAGATCGCGAGCGTATGCTTCGCTCCGTGTTTGAGTTCAATGACACCTCCGTGCGAGAGGTCATGGTGCCAAGGACGGATGCTGTGTTCCTGAGCGTGGATATGGATCTGCAAGAGATCGTGGATACCGTTGAGGGATGTGGTCACAGTAGGCTCCCTGTATATGAGGAGATGGTGGATAACATTGTTGGCATTTTTTATGTCAAGGATATCATCCGTCTGATCGGTCATAACAAGGATGCCGAGAACTTCGATCTTCGTGGTGTGGTGCGCAAGCCTTTCTTTGTGCCCGAGTCCAAGGGGATTGCAGATCTCTTTAGTGAGTTTCAGCACAGCCACATTCATATGGCGATCGTTGTCGACGAGTTCGGCGGTACGTCAGGTCTGATCACGTTGGAGGACATCATTGAAGAGTTCTTTGGTGAGATTCAGGATGAGTACGATCTTGAGCCCGAGCAAATTGTGCGGATCTCCGAGGAGGTGGTGAGGGCTGATGCTCGCGTCTCTATTTATGACATCGAACACTTCTTTGACGTCGAGTTCCCCGAGGATGGTGATTATGAGACGCTTGGAGGCTTTCTGATGACACAATCGGGTACGGTGCCTTCCTTGAATGATGAAATTCGCTGGAAGAGTCTCTTGTTCAAGGTTGTGGAAGCCGACGAGAAGAAGGTGATCTCTGTGGATATTGAGCAGGATTTGTCCTCATCAGAGCTTGGTCATGAAGAGAGCGAGAAGCAGCTTGTTGTCTAGATGATGGCTTGCCTGGTGCTCTGACGCTTGCCAGAAAAAGAATGCTTGAATGCATAAAATCAGGATGGACGACGTCTAGACTGTTGGAGGGCCTCCGGGCTCTCTTTTATGATGTGGCAAGCAAAAGATTTCCGTCTCATGTTGGGGCGTGTCTTGAAGGAGATAAAGATGAAGAAGTCAAAATTATATATGAGCTCGATCGCATTGCTTTGTGTGATGTGTGGTGTGTTGCTTCCCTCGGCGCTTGTCGCGCAGGATGCTGAGAAGAAGGAACTCTCTCCTGAGGCTGTCGCTCAGAAGATGCAATCCTTTTATGATACGACCGCCGATTTTCAGGCGTCGTTCAAGCAGGTTTATACTGACCTTGCAGCAGGAGAGTCCAAGAAGAGCTATGGCAAGGTGTATATCAAGAAGCCTGGCAAGATGCGTTGGGACTACTACAAGGAGAGCAAGGGCAAGCAAAAGCCCGAGAAGGCGATGGTCAGCGATGGCAAGGTCTTCTGGGTGTATGAGTATGAGTTCAAGCAGGTCTTCAAGGAGTGTCTCGCTTCAAGCAAGCTCCCCACGTCGGTGACCTTTTTGATGGGTGAGGGTAACCTCCTTGAGTCATTTGATGTCAGCTTTGAGAAGTCCTCCTCGGAGGCAAAGCCTGTGATCAAGCTTGTGCCCAAGAAGCCTACCTCTCAGTACAAGGAGCTTCACTTTGTGGTGGATGGCAAGACCTTCCAGGTGCTCAAGACCACCATCTTTGACCCTTATGGAAACACCAATGAGATCGTGTTTAGTAAGGTGAAGTTTGATCAGAACCTCCCTGATAAGGGCTTCTCGTTCAAGCCACCCAAGGATGCTCGTTTGCTTAACCCTCAGAAGGAGTGTCCTTGATGTCTGCCCTGACAAAGGATCAGCACGAAGGGAGCTTGCGTGATTCACGAAAGCTCCCTCGTACGTTGTGCCAACCTCCAGGAGGCACAAAGAGCTGTGGTGCATGCTGTGGGATGTATAACCAGCGCGATGAGTCTTCTCATGTGGCGCTGTTATCTCGCCTTGTGCAACGCACGCACGCTTACCTCAATGAGGTTGATATTCACGAGACTTCCACATTGCAGGATTTTCGACAACGCCACGAGCCTGCGCCCGAAATGAAGCTCCTTGATGGTCTGCCTAGCTGTCCATTTTTGGGGCTGCTTGATGCCGATGATACAAGGCTTCAGGGGGAAGAGCCTGTCGCATATGCATCGACATTACGTGTGGGTTGTATGGTCCACCCGTTTCAGAATGATGGAGTGGATGGTCGTGACTGTGGTGTGTATGACCGCTTTATTTGCGAGGACTATCTTTGTGCGGCGCATGATGTGATGCGTCATGAAGAGAAGTGGCTAGTGTTGACTGCGGTTAAGGATAGCTATCTGTATGGGCTCGTGGTGACAGACACACGTTTTGTGCGTGAGTTGTTTGAGTGCACCGCAGACCTTAACGGGATGTATCCACCTTTTCGCGTATTGACTCGTCTTGAATCAATAGAGGCGGCGAGCAGTTACTTTGAACTCAAGAGAGACTGGCCCTTTCGTGCTTCTGTGGATGGGATCTTTGGTCAAGTCGTGCCACTTCAGGATCTGGATACCGATCGGCGACCTGGTCCATCCGAGTCTCTTGGTGTTGAGCCTGATGAGACGGAGAGCATCTTGCGTTGTCTTGGGACGTCGGTCGATTCCCTTGAACAGTTGGAGCAGGCAAGGGCGCTTGTCCAGGAGAGGATTCAGGCCTTTGCTCGCGCCACTGAGCTTGAGGTCTAGCAGAAGGTTGACTCACTGATGGAATTTGCCCTCAATAGTCAGGACTTTGATCCTACCTGTGTGCTGGTCAGTGCATGGCTCATCGTCGCGTTCGCGCTGGGCGTCTGGTATCTGACCTCGTCGCGCTCTAATCATCCATGAAAGGATCGTCCTTCATCTGAGCTTCGATCTCGGATGAGGGGTGTTCCTTGCCTTGATTTATCCCCTCACAAAAGAGTCCTTCCTCGGTCCAGGTGTCCTTGCTCTGCATGACCTCTGGCCAGAATGGATATGCTCTGCACTGCCATGGTTTGACCTCATGGACTGTGCAGCGATCATCCTTGCCAAGGAGTGGACATGCCCCCTGTTCTGGAATGGGGATGGCCCACAGTCCTTCGTGCTCCTGTCTTATATGCGTCAGGGGGTTGGTGATGTGGTGTGTATCCATGTAGTTGATGATCTCTGCGAGCTCCTTGTCAGTGACGTAAACCTCGCCATGACGTTTGCAGCAAGCTCCGCATCCTGTACATTCAAAGCATATTTTTTGCTGGTCATACCACATGTGAATCCTCTCATCTTTGATTGACAGATAATTCTGTTGTTCTGTCTTTGAACACAGGCTATGACTGAGGGCAAGTTGAAAGTAGAAGGAGCCACAGGCTCCGCTCTACTTTGTGTTGGTGTGTGTTCTTGTGCTGTGAGGCGACCGTAAGGGAGTCGTTGAAGGCGACCGTAAGGGAGCTGGAAACACAAGAATGACAGTTCTTATAAAGTAGAGTCCTTGTATGTCAGATCCCAGTATTCATGTTGCAACAGAGTCCTCCCATGAGGAGGAGTTGCAAGAGACCCCAATTACATCTCGGCCTGGGTTGGTTCCCCTTTTTATCCTGTGTGTGTTGACGATGGGGGTGGGATTTTTCTTTGCCATGCAACGCAACTCATCGCTCTCGGATATTGAGGTGCGTCAGGATGATGCCAGGGCTGATACAGTGTGGTCTGCAAAGGTGGCGCTTGAGAAGGGTGCTCCGTTGGAGTTGTCTTCTGTGCCTGTATCTGTACAGCAAAGTTTGGATCATGCTGTGTGGGGGGAGTACAGATTTGAGCAGTACAACCAGATGACTTCGTCACAAGATGCACAGGCTGCGTCACAGGATGCCGTGCATACCACGCTCTCTTTTGGTGTTGACTGGAGAGAGTTCAAGTCAGGTGAGGGGCTACTTGGCATGATCAAGAACTCTCGCTTTCAGGTTGACTCGGGTAAGCAACATCTTAATGAGCAGTTGTTGCGTCAGGTGCAAGAACGCCTGAACAAGGTGACCATGACGGCCACCTATCACTCTGCTGGCGTAGTGGATCGTCTCTCTTTTGATGCAGATGTGCCTCCAATGATGGCACCTGTGTTGAAGCTTGTGGAGGGTGGTGTGGTGTTGCTATCAACATCGCTTCCTGACAAGCCCGTGTTGCCTGGTGCGTCGTGGACGTACTCTGTGCCACTTGCTGGAATGGAAGTGGATACGATGACGATGACAGGGCAGGTCGATGTGACCGCGACATTCAAGGGTGTGTTGCGCAAGGATGATGGGCAAGAGATTCAGATCATCTCGCAGGTGTTGACCGTGTCACTCAGTGGAGCAACGCGCGATGCCAAAGTTCCCGAACAAACGTATTCGTTAACAGGTCAGGGCCATGGGTTATTGCAGCTTGATGTTGAGAGCAAGCTACCTCTGGAGCATGGCATGGTGTTGGACACTGTGCTTGTTGTTGAGCCTGAAGGTGGTGAGAGCTTTACGCAATCAAGTAAGCTTCAGTTGTCGTATCGCCAGGGGCAGCAAGGTTCCTGATGAACATGTGTGTTAGCCTCTGCGCCAGAAGTCTGGGAGGAACAGGACCAGAATGGTCATGAACTCAAGTCGGCCAAGGATCATACAGAAGCTTAGGACCATCTTGCCCGAGGTGGGGATGAACGCGAAACTTTGTGTTGGACCAACTTTGGCCAGACCTGGCCCGATGTTAAAGAGGGTGGCTGCAACGCTGGTGACCGCTGAGACGATGTCGAGTCCAAGGTAGGTCATGTACAGACTAGCGCCGCCGAAGGTGATCATGGCAAGGGCAAAGAATCCCATGATGCCCGAGAGTACTTCGCGGGGAATAACCGAGCTTCCGATGCGAATGGCCATGACGCTCTGAGGTCGAAAGACCTTGTAGATCTCGGCGTAGATGACCTTGAAGACGACCATAAAACGAATGACCTTGATGCCACCTGCGGTGGAGCCCGCCATACCTCCTGAACACATCAGGAGCAGCAGGAGCAACTTTGAGAATGGGGGCCAGATGTCGAAGTCATCCGTGCCAAACCCTGTGGTGGTGATGACTCCAGCGACCTGAAAGAGTGAGTATCTCAGGCTATCAAAGACACTCTCATGTTTGGCATCAAGTCCCCTGATGTTCCAGGTGATGATGATGGTGACGATGGACACGACAAGCAGATAGACGTGAAGTTCCTTGTCCTTGAGAGCGCGCTTCCAGTTGCCACGAATCGCTTCAAAGTAGAGGCCAAAGTTGACGCCAGCAGCGATCATAAAGAAGGAGATCACAAAGTCGATGGCCGCCGAGTCAAACTCACCGACGCTTCCATTGCGCGTGGAGAAGCCACCTGTGGCCATGGTCGCAAATGAGTGCGTAATGGCCTCATGCATGGTCATGCCCAGTCCCCAGAGGATGATGGTTTCGACCACAGTAAACGCGACATAAATCCACCAGAGCGCAGCAGCAGTCTGTTTGATCTTGGGCTTGAGTCCTTCCGTAATAGGGCCTGGCACCTCAGATTTGAAGAGGAATTTGCCGCCCACGCCCAGTTGAGGAAAGATGGCCACGAACAACACAATGATGCCCATACCACCAAGCCAGTGTGTGAGTGTTCGCCACCAGTGGAGCGCATAGGAGTGCGTGGCGATCTCCGTCATCACCGTGGAGCCCGTGGTGGTGAACCCCGAGATGGTTTCAAAGTAAGCATCAGCGGGGTTTGTGAAGGCGCCATCAAACATGTAGGGGAGACCACCAAAGACGCCGAGCAAGAGCCAGCTGACGGCGACAAGAAAGATGGCATCTGCACGAAAGATGGGTCCTGTCGCGTGACGTCCAAGCCACCAGAAGATGCCGCCACAAAGTGCGGTGACGCCAGAAGCGCTCAGGAACGCGTAAACCGTGCTCATGGGATCGTAGAGCACAGCCCAGAAGAGGCTTGATGCGATACAGAGCGCGAGTGTCAGGAGCAGGATGCCCAGTTGTCTTGATATGCTTTCGTAATGCACGGTGAGTAGAACCTCGGGTTGTCGTCGCATCAAGTGGTTGTGATGACACGTGTTTTTGATGCGTTGACTTTATTTTGCCTTGAAGAATGCTTCCACTTTCTGGCGATGTTCGGGGGTGGTGAAGACAATAACACGGTCATTGGGTTCAATGATATCGTCGCCTCGAGGGACAAAGGCGCCCGAGGCATCAACCACACCACAGATGTTTGCGTCGGAGGGGAAGCCAACCTGTTTGATGGGTTTACCAACAATGGGGCTGTTTTCTGGAGTCAGGAACTCAAGGAACTCACCCTGTCCCTCAAGGATGGGGGCGATGCTGAGGATCTGGCCAGCGCGTGCATATTTAAGGACCTGTTTGGCGACCTCAATACGTGGAGAAAGCGGCGCATCGATACCAAGTCGTTCACAGATCGGAGAGTAGTCGGGTTTGTGTACCAGGGCGAGCACGCGAGGTGCGCCGAGATCGCGAGCGAGCAAGCTTGCCATGAGGTTGACTTCATCTTCCTGACTGGCTGCGACAAAGGCATTGGTAGAAGGGATGTTCTCTTCCTCAAGGACATGTGCATTGGTGCCATCCGCGTTGATGATGGCGACGTGATGGAGTTCACGAGCCATGGCGCGGCAGCGTTCTCTGTCACGTTCAATGATGATGACTTCGATGTGGTCACGTGAGAGCGCAGCCGCAAGAGAGATGGCCACATCGCTCCCTCCCACGATGATGACACGACGTGTGTAGCGTCGTCGTTCTCGTTTGAAGATCTTTTCGACCTTGGGGATTTGCTCGATACGTCCGACGATGAGGAGCTCATCGCCATCGCGGATAATGTCATTACCACCAGGGACAAGCACGGTGTTGTCGCGCACAAGCGCGGCGATGAGCGTGTTGCTTGGGAGGCGTACATCTTTGATCATGCGATCGATGACGCTTGTGGAGCTATCCACGTGAAGTTGGATCATTTCAATACGATTATCCGCAAAGTCTTCCACGGCGATAGCGTGTGCGGAGCGAATGATCTTGTGCATCTCCAGCGCGATGAGTGCATTGGGGTTGATAATCAGATCGATACCAAAGGTGCCTGTGACCATGCCACGTTCGTTTTCAAAGTAGGCTTCTTCGCTGACACGAGCGATGGTTTTTTTTGCGCCCATTTCTTTGGCGCGTATGGCTGCGAGCAAGTTGGTTTCGCAGTGATTGGTGACGGCGATAAAGAGATCTGCTTCATCAGCCTTGGCTTGTTTCAGGGTGTTGAGGTTGGCACCGTGACCCTTGAGTACCATGGCATCGAGGGTTTCCTCTGCATGTGTCAAGGCGTTGATATCACTGTCGATAATGACAACATTGTGGTGTTCTTTGACGAGCACATCCGAGATGTAGCGGCCGACTTCACCCATGCCAACAATGACAATATTCATGAGGTTCTGCTCAGTTTGAGGTTTTGTGTCCCATATAACTGTGGGAAATATGTGATGTTTCCTGGTATATTTTGAGGGCGTGATGAACGCATCTCAAAAGTTGACCAGGAATCGACTCAATGTCTACCCACGTCAGGGCAGAGAAATCAAGTCGTGATGTATATGAATATGCGAAGTTTTGCGCGTGCAAAAGCGTGACTATCTCTTTGTTGTTGTTGCTGCTATCATCGCGATATAGAGTTGATGCTGGGATGTCGATAGAGCGCAGAAATAGAAACTTTTCTCTCGCGCGATAAAGTGCTAAGGAGACATCCTTTGGCGGCATTTGCTGCTTATTGTATGAGTGCACGTGTGCATTCACTATGGAGTGGTGAGTGATAGTGTGTGTGATCAAAAACTCCTCAAGATGAGATATCTACAATGGATCGACGACTTATAGAGCACTTTGTGAATGCCAACTTGCTCTCCCGTCAAGATATGCAGCGAGTGATTTTGCGTGCGTCCAAGGCCAAGACTGGTTTGGTCTCCCAAATTCTGGACATGGGTGTGATTGATGAGGACTCCTTAGCCAAGCATATCGCATCGTTCTATCACTATGAACCACTCGATAATTCGTCGTTCTTTATGGATGACTCTGTATTGGGAATGTTAGATCAAGAGACGGCAACTCAACAAGGTGCGCTGCCCTTTGGTTATGAACCAGGAAGTGCACGTGTTTATGTCGCGGTGTACGAACCAGACCGTTGTAAAGAAGCCCTCGCCAAGGTCGAAGCAACATCAGGACAGGCTCCTGTTGTGCGCATCGCGACCAAGAGCTGGTTAGACAAGGCAATTCCTTTTTATTATGGCTCGGACAGAGGTGGTGCACAGCTTCCTTCTGGTGCCAGTCAAAACAACAGTCGTGTGCAAAACTCTTGGACACAAAGACCCCGCAGCTCGGGGCGAATTCCTCCGATTGCATCACAGTCCCCCAACAGAGAAGGTGACTTTGGCTCAGATATGCCCATGGTCAGTGGCATGCACCGTATTTCATCTCGTGTGTCACAATCTCCTCGCACCGCTACTCCCCGTACAACTCCTCGCCCAATACAGTCTCGTTCCATGACGGAACCTAACGATGACTTCGACGAGTTTGAAGCGTTACTTCGCGATGAAGGTCCAGACCTGTCTCCGCGCGCCAGCGTGATTGGTCGTCCCCGCATCTCTCGTCGTAATGATGAATCAAGCTTTGGTGACTTCTCAGGTCAGAACTCAATGTGGGATCAGGTCAGCCGACATCCTGCGTTGAACTCACCGCCACCATCTTCAGGGTGGAATCATCAGGAGCCCCAACCTCATGCAGAACCATCAGGTTCCTTTTCTCTGTTTGATGAACCTTCCGAGGTTCAGAGTAGAAATGAGCTGACACTCCAAGATGTAGTGGAGAAGCAACATCAGCAGATCAACAAGCTGAAGTCCGAGGCGCAACGGCAGCGCGAAGTCATTCAGGCTCTCGCAGATCTTCTGATCGAGGCCCGCGTGATTTCACGACGTGACCTCACGCGAAAGCTTCAGTCCTTGCGCAGTAAGTAGAGCGCGAATACATGGACTCTGTTCTCAGAGCAAAACAAATTAGGCGACCCTTTGCCCAGGCAAAGGGTCGCCTAATTTGTTTTGCTCTCCTTGTTGCTGACGCCGAGTCTGAATGTAATACCCCAGATGCCGCTGTTGAGCGTGGGTAGCATGGTGTAAGCACTCCCAATTTCAAGGATGAGAGGTTCAAAGTTGTAACCTGCTCTCAGTGAGAGGCTGCCACCATGTAAGGTGCGATCCAGACCCGTTTGCTTGAACAGCGCGTCTCCACCAATTCCCATCCTCGCATAATCCACCGAGAACTTGCCATAGATTGCACGCCAGAGCTGTTGGCGAACTCTCAACCCCACACGGAGCGGATAGTTTTGATGAAGCTTATTAAGTGGTGTGGTGTTTTCTGAATCCTGCCTTGCCACAAATGAGGACGCCCCCAGTGTGATTCCCATGCCCAGCGATGGCGTGTACGGGTTGGCAAACCATCGCGATGGTTTGAGCCTCTCAAAGTAAAGCTCTTGCTCTAACTCAAAGCCCAGCCCTGGTTGGAGGGTTTGATTTGACTCGCCTGTCCATCTCCTGTGGCCTGCGCCAAAGGTAAACTCGGCGACCACGGATTGTTGTGCGAGAGCAAGAGAGGGGGCGGCAAAAAGGAGAAGGCACGATGTCAGTATAATCCCGAGCACCTTTTTGCCGCCCCCTCTCTTGCGGGTTTTGCACAAGAGCGCGGTGATGAGCACGAGCAGCATCAAGAATGGTGCGCTGGGTTTTGACGGTGTTGTGGTGCAGGAAGATTGTTGTGGTGGAGTGCAGCGACCAAGCTCACAGGTCTGTGTCTCTGCACATGAACCATCACCTTCAACGCATTCAAGACATTTGCCTCGGGCAGTGTCGCATTGCCAACCCGAGAGGCAGTCTTCCTTGCTACTGCACTCCAGAGGATCAAGTAGCAGGATGTAGTCAGCATCAAGAAGACATGGTGACTCATCTGTGGCGCACTCCAGTGATATCCAGATGCGAGCATCACGACCAAGTTCATCAGCAGTGAGACGATCAAGTGTGTTCTCTCCTGATTGCAGCGAGATGGTGTGCTGAACATAGAGGTCTGCGCTTTGAAGTGTTTCTTCCTGTTCCTCATCCCATGACAGCGGTAGTGCGGTGGGTTCAAGCTCACCCTGGATCTCTTCAAAGATCGCCGCTGGACCTGCGCGTACAATCACCTGTTGTGTGGTGGTTGATACGTTGGTCAGGCTGTAGTCAATCGCATTTCTGCCCTGCGTGCTACCACGCTCAAGAATATCAAAGGATGAACAGGTCATGCTCTGTGCTTGTGAATCATCACGCACGCAGAGCTCTCCTTGATAGACGGGATCAGAGACAGGTTGGCAACCTGTGAGCAGCAACACCAGGAAGAGAAGAGTACATGCTCTTGTGTTCATGTGTTGGGCGATGGGAGGTGCAGGTGTCATGGCAAGTCAATTAACCCATACGGACGAGGGCTTTCCCAAGGAAGTCCACGACCAGAGATGCGCTTGTGGTGAGCTCGCCATGGACCTCACAGCAAAGGTCGCCCGCAGCACCATGGAGCCAGACTGCAATACATGCGGCGACAAAGTGATCGGGGTGACTGGCAAGTTGTGCGGCGAGTACACCTGTGAGCACATCGCCCATGCCGCCACTTGCCATGCCTGGGTTGCCCGAGGTGTTGATGGCAACGCGTCCATCAGGAGATGCGATGACAGTGCTCGCAATCTTCAGCACTACAATACACTGAGAAACCTGTGCCAGAGTGCGCGCATGCTCGATGGGATCGCTCAAGATCTCATCGATAGATGTATTGGTAAGCTTTGCCATTTCTCCAGGATGCGGTGTGAGCACAATGGTGCGCTGGAGTGATGCTCGTCGCAAGACATCAAGCAACCTGTGTTCAGCAATGAGTGATAATGCATCGGCATCAAGTACAAGATCCTGTCGAGGATCAAGCAAGATGTGTTGGAGCACATCACGCAAGCTCTCCTGTGTGCCCATACCTGGCCCCATGGCGATGATCTGAGCACGATCAAGATACTGTTGCAGGAGTAATCGTTGTCGATCCTTGTATATATCTTGTGTGAGTAGTGGGGCGCTCATTGCTTCGGGGACACCGAGGCTGATTCTTGGCACCACATCGTCATATGTGCCCACGGTGACAAGCCCTGCGCCACCATGAATTGCGCCACGTGCGCACAGGATCGCAGCACCGCTCATGGTGTTTGAGCCGGCCAGAATAAGGAGTTTGCCTGCGTCGCCTTTGTGGGTCATGGGTGAGCGTGTGCGGATTTGTGACTTTGCCCACGATGCGGTCAACGCAATGGTCTTGATGTCACATTGATCAATCACTCTCTCGGGGATGCCAATATCAATGCATTGTGTTTCACCGCAGAGGTGACGACCAGGTAGAAGGACCTGACCCGTTTTGAGCATGCCAAAACTGGCGCAGTAGCTTGCGCGCACACAACTTCCCATCGGTTGACCCGTCAACGAGTCCAGCCCACTGGGGATATCCACGGCAAGGACGCAGGGTTGTCGGTTGAGAAAGTCGATGGCGACGGCGTAGCGTCCTCGAGCAGGACGGGAGAGTCCAGTGCCAAAGAGCGCATCACACCAGAGGTCGCAATGGGGGAGTGTTTCAAGTCGATGGGCGACCTGTTCCTCGGTCATGGTGAAGAGGAAGTGGTAGGAGAGCTCAAGGTTTTGAACAATCTTCCAGTTCAGCGCAGCTTCTGCACGAAATCCTTCAGGATTGCTGAGCAGGACGATTGTGACATGAATGCCTTCCGCCTCAAGGAGCCTGGCCATGGCGAGTCCATCGCCACCATTGTTGCCGCCACCACACAAGATACCTACATGTTGAACGTGAGGTAGCTTGTCGAGCAACATTCGGGTCGCGCCCAGAGCGGCACGTTCCATCAAGATCTCACCAGGGATGCCGATCTCGGTGATGGTCGTGGAGTCCATCTGTCTCATCTGCGCTGGGGTTGCGATGCGCATGGCTTGCTCCTTGAGGTTGTGCGTTTAGCTGTTGATCTCTCGTTGCAGGACATCAGCGAGGTGTTCCGCGATGGTGTGGATCTGCTCCTCGTTGGGGCCTTCGACCATGACGCGAGCCTTGGGCTCTGTGCCCGAGTAACGCACAAGGATTCTGCCTCTGTCCTTGAGTTTCTTCTCGGCAGCTTTGACCTCTTTCTGGAACTCTTCAAGCTCTTCAAGCGGAGGCTTGCTTTTGACTTTGATGTTCACCAGCGTTTGTGGGTAAAGCTTGATCTCCTTGGCAAGATCACTAAGTCGCTTCTTGGATCGCTGCATGATCGCCAGGACCTGAAGTGCAGCAATAAGGCCATCGCCTGTCAGCGCATGATCAAGGAAGATCAGGTGTCCAGACTGCTCGCCGCCAAAGTTAATATCGTGATCGCGCATGGCTCCCACCACGTAACGATCGCCAACCTTGGCACGCACAAGCTCAATGCCTTCTTTACGAAGTGCCATCTCAAGACCAATGTTGCTCATGACGGTCGCCACGATCGCTGGTTTACGCAGCATGTTATTGCGCTTGAGGTAGGTCGCGACAAGGCCAATAATGGTGTCGCCATTGAGGACTTCACCACGCTCATCGATCAGGACAACGCGGTCCGCGTCGCCATCAAGGGTGATGCCAATGTCTGCGCGTGTTTCATGTACACGTCGTGCGGCTCCTCCAGGGAACAAGCTACCACATTCAGCGTTGATGTTTGTGCCATCGGGATCGACGCCCAGAGTAAAGACCTCGGCGCCAAGCTCACGAAGCACAGCGGGGGCTACTTTGTAACCTGCGCCGTTGGCACAATCGAGCACGATGCGAAGACCATCCAGAGATAGGTCTCGTGGGAATGTGTTTTTGACAAAGACAATATATCTGCCAGCGGCATCGTCAATGCGGCGCACGCGGCCAATGTTTTTGCCATGAACCTTGTCGAGCTGATCGACTGTGAAGAACAATTCTTCAATGGCGAGCTCGGCTTCATCAGGAAGTTTAAACCCGTCGGGGCCAAAGATCTTGATGCCATTATCTTCAAAGGAGTTGTGTGATGCCGAGATGACAATCCCTGCATCGGCGCGCATACCTTCAGTGATAAAAGAGATACCTGGCGTGGGAAGAGGTCCAACAAGCTGAACATCTGCACCCATGCTGGCGATGCCTGCGGCCAGTCCACACTCGATCATGTAGCAGGACAGACGAGTGTCTTTGCCGATCAGGATGCGTGGTCGTTGATTGGTGTAGCTTCTCTTTTGAGTGTTGAGAAAGTAGTGGGCTACGGCCTGTCCCAATCGGACAGCAACATCTGCTGTGATGGGATACTGGTTTGCAACACCCCTTACTCCGTCTGTGCCAAAGAGTTTACGCATATCTATCTCTCGTGCTGGATGTGGTGGAAGGCGTACTCAATTCGCGCTTCATGATGAGTGGACACACTCAATGAAGGTGCTCGCGCTGTCAACCCCTAACCGTGACTTGTGCTACTGACCTGAACCTGTGGCAGGTCGACTGGTCTTGACCATAAAGTCTGTGGGGTAATGATTCACGAGCTTGATGTCTCGTGGGAGGTTACTGATCACGACAGGTTTTTTGAAGAGTCCATCAGGCTGATTCTCCTCCTTGCTCATGTCCACACTGATCAGCAACCCGGATGGGTTGAAGTTTTCAATGAGCTTCTTTGGCCCCTTGAGCGTGATGTCTACCGTGGATGGCGTAACCGTCGTTTTGAGTGTGGTGTTAAGAGCCATGACAGGAAGGTTCTTGAATGTCTTCTCCTGCTCAAGGCTGTTCACCTCAACTGTAACCTGGACCATGTCCTGAAGATCATCTCGTACCAGTGAAGATGAGTGCTGCAACCTGACCTGAGTGGCGAAGTCCTGTCGATGCGAAGAGAGATCAATCGCCTCGGTTTGAATGGTGTTCAGTTTGGCGATCGCCTCGCTTGGACCATTGATACTTGTAGTGGACGGCGTAATTTTGATCTGACCAAGTTGATAGCCTTGTGGCAACTCTCCAATGAAGCGTGGTGTGATGGAGACGCGCTTCTCCTGACGAGGTTGCATGTTAATGCTAATAAATGAAGGTCGGATCGATTTGACACGTAGAGTGGGGGGGAGCTGGATCATGGACTCGTTGAGTCTCAAGATCTCTTCGCCCTGTCGACCATCCAACTCCACAAGCATGGGAGGAATATTGTTGGATGCGGTCAGGCGTTCGAGCGCTGTCCATCGTCCACTGAGTGTGAGTTCAACTTCGCTTTTGGGTTGATTGACCAGCACCATGTTTTCAGGGATGGCAAGTCGGAGCGATGTGTTGAGCGTGACGTCCGAGTCCCTGTCTCCAAGAACCCAGATATACAGAAGCACAGTCAGCGCCAGTGAGAAGAACTTGTAATAGGCGTTCTCTACAAAAATGCGGTGCAAGAGGTTTGAGATGTTCATTTGGAACGACCTCCCGATTTTGATGTACTGACATCTTCAGTGTCATACTTGAGGTTCGAGCTTTTTCCCTGAGAGGACAGCTTGCTCAAGATCTCTTTGAGGGATGCTCTCTCGTCGGCTGTGGCCTTGGTCAGGTAAATATTCTGGAGCAGCTCACGTACTTCTGTGGCTTCAAGGTCGCGGTAGAGTTCTCCATGGTAGGCCACAGAGACAATGCCTGTCTCTTCACTGACTACCAGAATCGCGGCATCATAATCTTCTGACAAACCGATGGCTGCGCGGTGTCGCGTGCCAAGGCTTTTTTCCACGCGGGGATTTTGGGTCAGAGGTAACACACAGCCAGCAGCAGAGAGTCGACCTTTCTGAACAATGACCGCGCCATCGTGCAATGGGTTCTGGTGTTCGGGCAAGAAGACGCTGAACAGCAAGTCCTTGGAGATCTCGGCATCAAGTTGAATCCCTTCTTCAATGAAGTCCAACAAACTTGCTTCGCGCTCCAGTACAATCAATGCCCCGAGCTGTCGCTTGGATAACATGGTGCTGGCCTTGATGACCTCTTCCAGAACGTAGGATTCCTGAAGTGAGCGCTGGCGAGAGAAGAAGGATGTCCTGCTGCCAGCCTGAGCTAACACTCTACGGATATCATCCTGAAAGACCACCACCACAATAAGAATGAAGTTTGCGATGAACTTATCCAGCAGCCAGTTGGTGATCTGAAGATCAAGAAGGCTCTGGCCCGAGATAAAGAAGAAGAGCAGAACAAGCAAAAGTCCTAACAGCATTTGAGCTGCGCGCGTGCCTTTCACAAGTAACAAGATGCGATAGATAATATAATACGTGATCGCTACGTCGAGTACGAGTAGCGGCACTTCTCGCCAACTTCCAATTTGTAAGATGTTAAGCAAGCTCTCCAAAATCGCTATCCAAACTGCACACAAATAATCAAATCAAATTACCTCATCATACGGCGGACCAACCTAACATGAATTAAGTCAGGTGGGAAAGATTTGGCCCAAAATCTTTATGGCAAATGCGACGCCTGTTCTGGATGTGTAAGCATCCGCGCCACGTGAGCAACATCTCGCATCTGCGCGACATCGTGAACGCGCAAAATGTGTGCACCGTTCATGACGCCAATCGCCACGCTCGCCGCTGTACCCCAGGCGCGTTCATCTGTGGGCTTGCCCAGAATATGGCCGATGAATGACTTGCGTGAGGTGCCAAGTAAGAGCATTAGACCAAATATGCTGAACTCATCAAGTCTTTGAATAAGCTCACAGTTTTGAGTCGTGCTTTTCCCAAATCCAATGCCAGGATCAAGTATGATGTGTTCGTGTCGCACGCCATGTGCCACGGCATAATCGATACGCTCCCTGAAGTAGTCAAGCTGTTCACCCATTAAATCACTGTAATGTGTGTCCTGTTGCATTGTCTTTGGTGTACCGCGCATATGCATGAGTACAATGGGAGCACTGGTGTCTGCTGCGCAGTGCACCATGTCCGCATCCTTGAGCATGGCGCTGACATCATTAATGATGTCAGCGCCATGCTCAAGTGACTGTCTTGCAACTTCTGCCTTGGTTGTATCAATCGAGATGAGCGTGTCTGGACGCGCGTCGAGAATGCCGTCAATGACAGGTAACACACGCGCAAGTTCATCCTTGAGGCTAACTGGTTCTGCACCAGGGCGAGTGGACTCGCCGCCGATATCAAGAATGTCAGCGCCTTCATCAAGGAGCGTCAGGGCATGTGCAATCGCTCGCTGAGGATCGAGGTAGTTACCTCCATCCGAGAATGAGTCTGGTGTTACATTGACAATGCCCATGATGTATGGCGCATCCTGGGCATTGAGGCTTCTCTGCTTTGCAGGGAAATTAAGGTTTTGAATCATAAGATATGTGTACGTACCGTTCTAGGTTGGGTCTCCTGCCAGAGGAGGGGCTGGGGCGAGGTCATCAAGTTGATCCTTGAGCTTGGAGCTAAACTTGGACTTGGGTGCAACCTCTTTGTCTTTGTTGTCAGGCCCGTTATCACTCGAGGATCTTGCTCGAAGTCTGCGGATGGCGCCCATGTCGTTGTACTTGAAGAGTAGTTCAATCTCGTTTGCATCAAGGACTTCAAACTCAAGTAACGCTTCGGAGAGCAAGATCAACTGGTCCTGGTTTTCGGTCAGGATGTCGATGGCGTTCTGGTACTGCTCGGAGACGATCCTGTGAAGTTCGGAGTCGATCTTGCGTGCGATCTCTTCGGAGTAAGGAGCGCCCTGGCCTGATGAGCCACCACCAAGGAACGGGTTGGTGTCTCCACCTGCAAAACGAAGCGGTCCAATGGTGTCGCTCATACCCCACTCGCATACCATGCGACGAGCGGTTTCGGTGGCCACCTGAATGTCGTTACCTGCACCACTTGTGATCTCTCCAAAGGTGAGTTCTTCTGCGGCGCGACCACCCATGAGGACTGCGATTCTGTGGATCGCATAACGTCGTGTCATGGTGTAACGATCTTCACTTGGAAGTTGTTGTGTGACACCAAGTGCGCGGCCACGAGGTACGATAGTGACCTTGTGAAGTGGGTCTGTTTCTTCAAGCTTGAGGGCAACCAGCGCGTGGCCTGCTTCGTGGTATGCCGTGAGTTTGCGTTCTTTGGGGCCAATGATCGCGCTCTTGCGCTCGGCTCCCATCAGGACCTTATCTTTGGCCTCTTCAAAGTCGCTTAACTCAACGCGGTCCTTGTCTTTTCTTGCGGCAAGGAGCGCAGCTTCGTTGACGAGGTTCTCAAGGTCTGCACCCGAAAATCCAGGTGTGCCGCGTGCGATTTGGCTAAGATCCACGTGCTTTGCAAGTGGAGTCCTGCGTGTGTGAATCTTGAGGATCTGCTCACGACCTCTCACGTCAGGTGCGCCCACAACCACTCGCCTGTCAAAACGACCTGGGCGAAGGAGCGCCTTGTCGAGCACATCGGGACGGTTTGTGGCTGCCACAAGGATCACGCCTTCGTTGGCTTCAAAGCCGTCCATCTCCACGAGGAGCTGGTTGAGTGTTTGTTCGCGCTCATCGTGTCCGCCGCCCATGCCTGCGCCACGATGACGACCCACTGCGTCGATCTCATCAATGAAGATAATACAGGGGGCTTGCTTTTTGGCCTGTTCAAACAGGTCACGTACACGTGACGCACCCACACCTACAAACATCTCCACAAAGTCAGAGCCAGAGATGGAGTAGAAGGGAACGCCCGCTTCACCCGCAACACCACGAGCGAGCAAGGTCTTACCTGTACCAGGAGGTCCCATCAGCAACACGCCCTTGGGAATACGACCACCAAGACGTGTGAACTTTTTGGGGTTCTTGAGGAACTCAACGACCTCTTCCAACTCTTCTTTGGCTTCGTCGATGCCTGCGATGTCGCTGAACGTGACCTTGTTTTGGTTCTCGTTGAGCAGTCGCGCGCGCGACTTACCAAAGCTCATCGCCTTGCCAGAGTTGTTCTGGAATTGACGCATCATGAACATGACCGAGAGTACAATGAGAATGATCATGACGATCATCATGATCGTCATGCCTCCCATGGAGTTGTCATCTTCGGCAGGAGCAAAGGTAAACGCCACGTCCTGTGCAAGGAGGATGTCCTGAAGATCTTCTCCCACAGGTCCTGTGGTCTTGAAGTCCTTGTTACCCTTGTACTTCTTTGTCGCCCAGTCCTTCTCAAACTCGCCTTTAATCTCAAGACCTTTGATATCCACACTCTGTACGTGGCCCTGTTCGACGGCCTGGCGGAATTCACTGAATTTGAGCGCGGACTTGCTCTCTCCTTGATCACTCATGATGTAGACAATTGCGCCAATCAGGAGCAAGAATCCAAACCATAAGATCCAGGAGCGTGGTGGTATTTTATTGAACACGTGACTTGTACCTTTGTCTCATGTAAGTGAGGTCTTTCATCATGCCGATGATCCTCACAAGAATGGTGGTGATGTGATGTGTATCCGTGTACGTGTACTTCAATGCTATCATTGACCTTGCCCGGATACGAGAACAACAGTTCTCAAGGATGTGCTATTTCCTTTGGTTGCAAGGCATACACTGCTTCTTATAACGTACCTTGTCTGAAAACAAGAAGCGAGCATCAGAGTTCCGATGTGGGGACTTTCCGTGTGGATGGACTCCAGATGGAGTCAAACACAAGTTCTATCCACAAGTTCGACGTTGGCAACCTTTGGCTGCTTACATGAATGTGCTCAATCCCCGCGCTGGCTATGATGTGTTCCTCGTCATGACCGTCCTTTCTCTTCACAATGCATGGCCACAGATGTCTTCTCCAGGGAGGGATCTGGTGTGCCCGTAGCAGTTCTTTGAGTCGTTTTGAGTGAGGCTTCTCTTGTCCAGGGTAGCATGTGCGAACCTGATCGCCAGGTCTGGCTCCTCTTATATAAAGTGATGCATCCTGATGTGTATCGACACATATATAATACGTGTGCGCATCGGGATGTGTACTTTTTAACTCCGACTCACTGATGCGCCTCCAGTGGATCATGTGAGTGAACCAGTGCATGTGTAATGTCTCTCCTGCCTGTGGTAGCGCAAGCTCGACCTCTTCTGGGCTCTCGTCGAACCAGCCACGCGCTCCCCGTATTGGGGTAGGCAGTACAACAATCCTTTCATGCTCAAACTCAACGCGACACCCAGGTAGAACCTGTGTGGTGAATGTGGCGTGCTCATCTTCAAGCGCTAGCTCCAGTGCTTCAAGTTGCATGAGTGATGGTGACTTGCTGTGTGGGGCAGTGCGCGCGTGAGTATGAAGAAATGTTTTTCTTATCAGATAGTTGTGGTTTTCTTTCAGTGAGGTCTTACACAAACTGACTGCACCCTGGATGGGGGTGTCTATCATGGCCACCTTGTGCCATAGCTTCTGCTGTATATCGTGCAGAAATGTGGCCTCCTGGCGCAAGATGTCGAGTGTGCGTTGCCATCCACGAGCGCCATTGCCATGTATCTGCTTGAGATCGGGGATGACGTGATGTCGTATCGTGTTGCGCGTGTATTTATCTGTGGCGTTGGTGGGATCTTCTATCCATGTGATGTGATGTGCTTGGGCAAACGCTTCGATTTCAGCGCGCTCATGTTCAATCAAAGGTCGATGAAGTTTGCGCGTCTGAGGCCAATCATCAGGGGTGTAGGGTGGTGTGACCTGGTGATTGTAGAGCGAAGAGAGCCCATGTGCGCCTGAACCTCTTGCCGCATGCATGAGCATGGTTTCAAGGGCGTCATCAAGGTGGTGTCCTGTGAGTATGGCGTCCACGTGATGATGCGCTGCGATTGCACAGAGTTTTTTGTAGCGTGCTTCTCTGGCTGACTCCTGGTTCTTGTGTGGCAGGTCTTCAAGGTGGAGTGTGTAGTGGGCCTTGATGAGCGCGGATGAGGACGCGAGCTTTTTGCAAAAGCTCGCGTCCTCATCCGCGCTCGCCCTCATATGATGGTGCACATGTGCTGTGATGATGTGAAGGTGTGGGTTGTGTGAGGCGAGTGTGGTGCACAGGTGCAGAACCACAGACGAGTCACACCCTCCGCTTAATGCGACAAGCCACGTGACCTGACGCTCTGGTTCGGAGGTTGTGCTTTCAAGCAGATGTGCAAGATAGTGTGTGGCCTTGTGAAGATCGCTCATGGGGAAGGGGTGTCTTTGAGGGACATCAGGAAGTTTTGAATGGCGCCTGGTGGGATTGCCAGAGAGATCTCTGGTGTGAGCGGGTGACGAATGGCATTCAGCACCACAACGTGAGCCTCTTCATCGATCAGCGGTGCGCCAAGAATGCCTTGATAGTTGGTTTGAAAGAAGAAGGTGTACTCCTCTTCCTTTGCTTTTTGAGGGAGCAGGCCTGATGGCGTGAGCGCGTCGGGATATTCTGTGGAGTAACCAAACAGGTAGGTAAATCCCTTGTGTGCTTTGGGGAGGACGAGCAAGCCCGTGGGGGGCGTGTAGTTTTTTTTCGTCTTCTTTGGCAAGGAGAGCGCAATCAGTCCACGCATGGGGTCGGTGGTGAGGACATCGAGTTTGATGAGGTTCTTCTTTTCTTTGTTGAATGCTCTGAGTGCGGATCGCCCTGTGGAGAGATCGGCCAGTGTGGATGTGTGCGCCGAGTGAGCCTGTGTTTTTTTGGATGGTGTGGTGGTTGGCGCGAGGTAAATCTCCTTGGCGTCCTTGAGCCAGGAGAGGGTGGAGACAAGGACAGGCGCACTTTTGGCGTCTTTTCTGATCCATACTCCATGGCCTCGATAGATCATGGGTGTTTGTTCGTAAGGCTCGGGAGGCATGTAGAGCGCTACGATCTGTACGACGTGAGCGCGCATTTTTTTGGTGAGCGCGGCTTGCTCATCCTCGGAGATCTCCACGCGCGCTTGCTCGGGGTTGACCTTGAGGAGATCGGCAGGGTTCTCAAGGTCAACACCACCACCGAGGTCTTCAGGTTTTACTTCTTTGATGCTGAGCTGATCAAACTGTCGTACGCCTTGTTGAGCGAGACTGTGTGATGGAACAAGCGTGTTTACAGCAAAGAGTAGTGTACAGATTATATATAAGGTGTGTGTGTGGTTCATGGGTCACAAGATAAAGGAGGCATGGATGCGTGCTGTGCACATGTACAAAGCATGACGCCTCTTCCCTCTTCTTGCAAGTTTCTTTGGGTTCTCGTTGGCGTGAGCCATCAACACACAGGGGCTGAACCTTTTGAGGTTCAGCCCCTGTGTGTTGATGGGTGTGATGTATGTAGGAGGATCGGTAGTAGGTTTCATCACACCGCATGTTGTACATACTGATGTGATGGTATCTGGAATTCGATGACAAAAATTTCACCCCTTGTGGTGTGTCATGAGCGTGACACATCATTGTATAAAATTTTTTATTCAGAGTGGAACTTTTGGGTTCAATGCTTGTCTATACAGGGTGTGCGCAGCATGGAAATGATGAAAAAATCGTCTGATAAATGCATGTTGTGCCATGAACAGCTAGCTAAACGCTTGACGAGCACCCAGTGGATAAGTATCTTGCGTTGTCCAATTGATGATTTGACAAAAAATTCACACATCAAGACGACTTCAAGAGAATAGTAAATGCTCTTCCACAAGGAACACCTCGTCGATACAAGTAGTCACCATAAATTAAGGTAGTTCCACGTATTTCATCACCTCATTGTGAGCTTTTTATTCATAATCAGGGTCAATACGAAAAGGGAAGTTAAAGGGAGCAAAAACGTGAGTATAAATCAAAGTTTACGAATAGCGCTGGTATGGAACGGCACTGTAGTTCAAGAGCGCACCTTCACCGCCATGAGTGATCCTATCGTCACGCTTGGTGAAAAAGAAACAAATATGTTTATTGCTCCGGCACCTGGTTTGCCCGAGTCCTTCAACATGTTTGAGCGCCTTAAAGATGGCACCTACGTCGTCCGCTACACCGATAAAGTCAATGGTAGCATGGAGATTCGCGATGAGGACTTCGAGCTTGATGAGCTTGAAGGTAAAGCCTCCAAGGTTGACTCTGCTTCTACAGAAAAAGGTTCTGCGAACGTCTATCAGGTTGAGCTTGCAAGCGGCGACTGGGGTATCATTCACCTCAGCGACACAAACCAGGTCTTCTTCCAACTCTTTGACAACGTCCCCGTGGCTCCTCGTCGTAGCCTGCTTGCTGCCGTCACAGGTCTGTCCGCAGTGCTCGCTGGATTCATCGCCCTCAGCGGTGTTGCACACGGTGCGTTCCTCCTTGCTGCATTCCTCTCCTATGATCCCCAGGCCGAGCTTAACCCTCTGCTTGCTGAGGACCGCTTCGTGGAATTCCTTGTGGATGATCTCAACGATCCTCTCGAGGAAGAAGAAGAGATGGACGAGCCCGAAGAAGACACCACAGGTAAGAAAGCTGGTGGTGAAGAAGGTAAGTTCGGCGCAGAAGACTCCGAAATTCCTGAGTCCAAAATTCCCAAGGTCGACGGTGAGATGGTCGACGAGGTTGATGTCAAGCAGCTTGGTGTGAACAAGGCTCTTGGTTCAAAACTCCTCGGCGCTGGTCCTCTCAAGAGCATCTTCGGTAACCAGGAAGGCTTCGACGCCAAAATAAACATCGGCATGAGCGGTGAAGGCGGAGAACTTGTCGTGGGTCGTGGTGCTGGCGGTATGGGTATGCGCGGTACTGGTAGCGGCGGTGGCGGCGAAGGCTTCGGTCGTGTCGGTGGCCTCGGTAAAGTCGACACTGGTGGCGGTAAAGGTGCCAGCGGTAAGATCGGCAAAGGTAAGAAGAAGAAGGTCAAGGTCAAGATGGCCAAAGGCGCTCCTAAAATCGGTGACTTCTGCGACAAGAACAACATCCGTCGCGTCGTCGGTGCAAAGAGCAACGCCATCAAGTACTGCTTCGAGAAAGAACTTCAGGCTAACCCCAAGCTCTCTGGTAAGATTATCGCTCAGTGGAAAGTCGGCCTCGATGGTTCTGTGATGGACTCCTCCGTCGCTTCCTCCACCATGGGTAACTCCAAGGTCGAAGGCTGCATCACCCGCGTGGTCAAGCGTATGCGCTTCCAGCCACCAAACGGCGGTATCTGCATCATTAACTACCCATTCATCTTCAGTGGTCTTGAGTAAGCTTGAGTCCTTGATATGAAAAAGAGAAGGGGCGCGCTGGCTAGCCAGCGCGCCCCTTCTCTTTTTCTGCTGCAAAGAAGGATGCGGCCATTGCCAAAGCAATGGCCGCATCCTTCTTTCTTGCTAACTAAAACTCAAAGACAACCTTGTCATTATCTTCAGGACCTTTTGTGGGTTCGTTTCTAGTGCGTTGAACTTGCTTTGTTTTTTGTGGTGTGTGCTGTGCTTTGCTAGCTGTAGGGTACGGTGTCAGCGCGGCCTGAGAGAGCGTCTTTGCCAGGATTAATTTGTGCTCTCCTGGTCTGAAGTAATCACGCAACCTCGCCTCTTCAATAAAGCCGCACTTGTTGTAAAACCCCACCGCGCCCTGATACTTCTCAAGGCTTGATGTCGAGAGGTACAGTTTCCTTGCGCGCATAAAAAGCAACCTCTCCTCCACGTGGCGCATTAACACCTTGCCATATCCTCGCCCGCGAAAAAATGGGTTCACATACGTCCACCCCAGCCAGTAAATACCTTGCGCTTCATCGTCATCAATAAAGTACCCCGAGACTGCCACCACGCGCTGTTCCTGTGGATCTTCAAGGACAAAGTGCTGGGTCACATCCTCGGGCATTGAGAATCGCTCTGGAGCAAAGGCATGTCGGGCGCTCTGATAATCGTCGGAGTCATGGAGCCTGATAATGCGTAAGACCTCGTCGAGATCAGACCGTCTCATGGGTCGAACATGGGGGAGATCTGATGACGATGAGTTTTGAGGATCAAGGAGCTGCTTTGCTGCATCCTGAATCTTGCGTCCAAATTGATCAAAGTCCATGGTGTGTTCCTGAGAGAGGGTGAGGATAAATGGTTAACCTTGCATCTGGCCTCGTTGTGATCATATTACGAGCCGAGGACTTAATGCTTCAATCCATTTAACCATTATAGATTACGCTTGCGCAGGTAACTTTACCTGTAGTTCTGAACATTATTAAGGAGTAAGTCATGGCTGAGGTCAAAATCTATCGAACAAAATACTGCCCATACTGTGATATGGCCGAGCGGTTGTTCTCATCTCTTGGTGTGACGGTCCAGAAGATCGATGTCACCAATGATCCTGATGAGCGCGCGCGCCTGGTCAAAGAAACAGGACAGAGGACCGTGCCTCAAATCTTTATCGATGGCCAATCCATCGGTGGCTTTAGTGATGCCAACGCATTGCATATGCGTGGAGAGCTGGCCAAGATGCTTGGCCAGTGATGAGGACTCCATGGGAGATGCACAAAGGGGCGTGCCGTTGCGGAA
>CATLTV010000018.1 GCA_950059285.1 uncultured Pseudomonadota bacterium
GCAAAAAATCTTCGATTTTTTGCCGCCCCTCTTCTTATATATAAAACGAGACAAATATTGAGTATTAAATGAAGTTACAAGGCCGTCACCAGGTGTAATAAATATGCGTATGGTATAAAGGCTATGTCCTTGTTGTTCTTGGCGGCACAGAGGTGTGAGGTGTGTGTAAATAAATAAGGTAAAGACTCACACATGCTTGCTTGCCTCGAACAGTCTTAATTGTGGATCCCAACAGAGGTGAGGCAATAAGTTTTTTTGCAGATCGTACATTTGCCTGTTCTGTGAGTGGGTTTAACTATCTGATTTTAAATGGTAAAAGTGGTGTTGTTAATTTTCCATCCTGCAAGGATCTGGACATTTCACGTGCGGTGATGGCGGTAAGGAGGACTCCATTTCGGCCATGTCCAGTGGCAAACCAGAGTTGATTTAGAGCAGGGGATGGACCGAGGACAGGTTCGTTGTGAAGTGACATGGGTCGGTAGCCTGTCCAGGTTCTGAGGAAGGGGAGGTCGTAGATGCCAGGCATCGTTTCCCAGGCACCACGCAGAAGTTCAAAGATGCTCCCTGCACGTTGTGTGGTGGTGAAGCCACGCTCTTCCATGGATGCGCCGATGATGAGCTCACCATTGGAGCGAGGGATGAGGTAGGCATCAGGCGCGCGGATGACATGGTTACAGATGGGCTCATCTTCCATTTGAAGCGCGAGCATCTGTCCAAGCACAGGGCGAATGCGTGGGAGGTGTTGTTTTTTGACCCCAAGGAGTCGGCGAGTCCATGCGCCTGCTGCGACAAGCGTGCGGTCAGCAAGAATATCTTCGCCTGATTCGGTGCGTGCACCGAGGACAGTGCGCTCATCTTTGGAGAGGATGAGTTCCTTGATTGGAGTGTGTTCACGAAGCGTTGCACCCTCAATGGAGAGCGCTTTTTTAAAGCCTTCAACAAGGAGGATGGGGTTGACCTGATAGTCCTGAGGACAGAGCACCGCGCTATGCACACTTGGGGCCAGTGCTGGTTCAAGTTCACGAGCCTCTTCGCCAGAGAGCATTTGCGCATTGAGGTCAAGTTGTTGCTGGTAACGCAGCAGACGTTGGAGCGCTTCAGTGTCGTCGCGATCAAGGCCAATGACCAGGGAACCATGTGTTCTGAAGTCGAGGTCTACCTGTGTAAGTGATTGAAGTTCATCGATGAACTCCGGGTAGTGTTGAGCGCTCAGGTGGTTAAGTTTGAGGAGTTCTTCTTCTTCAAAGTTAACCTCGGCGGTAGCCGCGAGCATGCCTGCCGCAGCGCTGCTCGCGCCATAGCCTGCGTGGTGAGCGTCGACGATGGTGACGTGTGTTCCTTGTTGAGCGAGCTTCCAGGCGATGCCAAGCCCGATGAGTCCAGCGCCGATAATCAGGACGCTATCATTTGCCTTCAGAGGAGTGCTCACGGTGTTCTCGTGTAGATGTACGTGGTGCGATCATCGACACCATCGCGTGTGGTGGTGTAGCCAGGAATGGCGTGGCTTTGTTGGAGGCCAAGGGATGCGGCGTGTGCGTCAAGTTCAGGCTGTACGGAGGCGCGTGTCATGCAGGCGATCTTGCCAGTCGGAGAGAGCACACCAAGCGCAGTTTCAATCCAGGTTTTGGGGGGTTGGAATGCCTTTGAGATGACGTAGTCATGGCCAAGGTTTTCGGTGTCTTCGAGGCGAGCGTTGAGGATCTCGGCGTTATCAAGCGAGAGCTTTGAGACGACAATGCGCAGGAATGAGGCGCGTTTTTTGCGAGGTTCCACAAGAGTGATGGCCGACTCGGGGTAGAGGATTTTCAGGGGGATGCCTGGTAGACCTGCGCCTGTCCCGATGTCGAGGATTGTGCCCGTGGGTGGGGCTTGTGTGGTGGGCATGATGCTGTCACACAGGAGCTCTTCGACGACATCGTGCGCGTCCATGGGGCCGATGAGGTTCATGGAGCGGTTAAAGCGCAGCAGGAGTTCGAGGTAGTGTTCAAACTGCTTGAGCTTTTCTTGTGTGAGGGGGAGGTCATGGAGTTGACAGAGCTCAACCAGAGGGATGAGGCTAGAGAGGGTGTGTTCCGTGGATATATCGGAGGATGCCATGATGAAGGGGAGTGTGTGGGGTTATGGTGAAGAGGACAAAAGAAAACACAAGAGAGCTTTAGCCCTCTTGTGTAGAAAGTCCAGTGTGATTCGAGTTTTGGCGCATAAAAGGAGTTATGCGTCTAGTTCGTTTTCTTCTTTGTGTTCAGTGGTTTGGTTTTGTTTTTCGGGCGTTTTTTTAAGCGCCGATTGTTCAGACGACTTGAGCACAGAAGAGGGGGTGCGATGATCGACAAGATCGAAGGTCAGCTCATTGTTCTTTGTGCTGATTTCAATGGTCTTGCCTCTCTGTGAGCCCTTGGCTTGTACGATAAGACGGCTAATTGGTGTGAGGACTTTTTGTTCAAGGACACGTTTGAGCTGTCGAGCGCCGAAGCGTTCCGAGAAGCCGTGTGTCTCGAGCCATTCAATGGCGCTGTCATCGGCATGAGCACGGACTTGATGTCGTGCAAATCCACGACGCGTGAGCGCCATGGTGAGTTCGATCTCCACGAGGCGTCGCATGGCGTCGGGGGAGAGCGGGTTAAAGACAATGACGTCATCAAGGCGGTTGAGGAATTCAGGTGCGAAGAACTCATCGAGTTTATTCAGGACATGGCCACCAAAGCGCTCACTTCTATCTGTCAGATCGCCAAAACCAACGGGCGCGACGCTTGTACGAGACGCGCCGAGGTTGGAGGTAAGGAAGATGATGGTCTGTCGAAAATCGGTGGTACGTCCACGCGCATCGGTGAGGCGGCCCTCATCGAGGATTTGAAGGAAGAGGTTATAAATCTCAGGGTCGGCCTTTTCGAACTCATCAAAGAGGAGCACGGTGAAGGGCTGGTTTTTGATCGCCTCGGTGAGGAGGCCCTCGCGGTCCTTGTCATGGGGCGAACCGATGAGTTTTTCGACAGCAAAGCGTCCGCGATACTCGCTCAAGTCGAAGCGAATCATGCGTGATGGGTCGCCAAAGAGTCGCTCCGCGGTGAGCTTGGCGAAGTAGGTCTTACCCACCCCTGTGGGGCCTACAAGGAAGTAGACGCCAAGTGGTTTTTCGTTGCTCGCAAGGCCAGCTTTGATCATGGCGAGTCGGTCAACGAGGGTGTCGATGGCATGATTTTGCTTGATGAGTTTTTGTGAGAACCAGTGTGTGGTTGCGTCCAGATCAAGCGTGATGGTGTCATCAAGCAGGTCGAGGCTAATACCTGTGGTTTCAGAGAGGCAGGCGGGGATTTGATCGATGCGAAGGACGACTTCATCGGCGGATTTGTCAGTGTGTCGACTGGAGTAATCGATGAGTGCATCAAGGAGATCGCATGCTCTACCAGGTGCGGCGGCGCGAGTGTAGAAGCTCTTGGCAAAGTCGACCACACGCTCTGCACAACCTGGCTCGGCGGAGACTTCGCGTTGATGAGATGCGCTGCTGTGTTGAATGTATTTACTTACAACTTCAAGGGTTTGAGCATCATCCATTTCCTGGATCTTGACCTGTCTGAACTGGCGCAAGAAGCCAGGATCACGAGAGAGTCCTCCCTTGATGTCTTCTTCAGTGCACTCGGCGATCATGCGGAGTTGACCGCGCTGGAGGTAAGGTTTGAAGAAGTCAGCGAAGTTTTCATCGCTCTTGGAGTGTGCGCCAGCGCCAAGGAGGTCATCGGGGTTGGTGATGTAGAGCAGGACGTTGTCATGCTTGAGGATTGCCTCGGCCATTTCTTTGAGCTTGGTTTCCCAGTCACCAAGATAACGGGTGCCGCTGATAAGCTCGCTGGTGTTGGTTTCAAGGATTTGCCAGGACTGTCCATCGATCTCCATGAGCTCGCGAGCAAACTGGTGGATGACTGCGGTTTTGCCTGTGCCTGCTTCGCCGACGAGCAGGATGGAGCGTCGGGAGTCGGGGTCAGTGAAGTGTTCAAGCAGGAGGTTGACGGTGTCTTCGCGAAGGAATGCGCGCTTCAGGAACTCGCGTTCATCCGAGGAGTTCAAGAGGCGGCCATACTTATCGAGTCCACGCTTGGTGGGTTGTGTGCGATTGACGAGTTGGAGTCGTTGCCAGAGCGCGACGTAGACCTCCTGGAGGTTACGACTCTCAAGGTAGTTGAGGATCAGTCTACGCTGTCTGGGCGTGAGTTGTTCAAGGATGCGCTTGTAGTGTTCACGTGTGAGCTTGGGCACGAGGCGGTCCATGGCCTCTTCAGCCATGTGTTGCATATCGGCTTCGCGTTCAAGGAGGGCCTTGAGCACAACGACGATGCAGCGTGGAGTGCCCACATTTTTTAGCTGGCTCAACGCCTGTTCGCGCACGCCATAGGCTTCATCACTCATGGCGCGGATGAGGACATCTTCCATCTGTCCGTAGCCAAGATCACTGAGCGCCACGAGGGCGCGGTAGCGGACATCAGCATCGTAGTCATGGAGTGTGGCGAGGATCGCTTCGGTGGCGCTTGAGTCGCCGAGGATGCCGAGTCCAAAGAGGGCCATCTCGCGTACGCCTGACTGAGGATCGTTAAGGCGTTGAATGAGCGCAGGGACGCTCTGTGCATCACCGAGGCGGCCGAGGTTTGTGGCGGCGGCCATGCGTCGTCGGGCGTGAAGACTGGTCAGCTCCTCACGAAGCAGGGGGATGATCTCAGGTCCAAGTCCATAGAGCTGGTCGCGGATCTGGCGATAGCTATCTTCATCTTCAGCGTGTTGGATTTTTTCGAGCAGTTGGCGCCCGAGCTCCCAGATATCTTCCATGAGGTTCTTGCTCCGAGATGCTTATGGTGTGAACAAATAAGTGAACGAAGTTTTACAGATACAACGGCGACTGGGGTGAGCACATGTTCAAATGGAGTGTGACGTTGAGCATCGACGCTGGTTTAATCACAAGCATCTGGTGTTTTTGAGGTGAAGTCAAAGGGAGTTTTTTACTCCTGTCAGCAATGCACCTCAAAAGCGGATGCCGGGGTGATGTCTCACGCGTCAGAGACGCTGGAAAGAGAACAACTTGTGGTTGTGTGATCATTCCCACAACCTGATGCATACATGGAGAGAGGCTAGCTTTGGCTGTGGGCGGGATTATAATGTGGCGAGGGTGGATGGTTGCTGATTTTCAAGGATAGATAAGAGGAGTTATGGAAGAGGTTGCAACACAGGGAGGTGGATTAACGAGGGCGTCTGATCTGATCGCGATGCCAGTCAGGCATCATTATGTGGCTGACGCGAGTCTGAGCGAGAAGGGGTTGGGGTATCATCTTGAGCGCACGGTATTTTGTGATGTCAACTGGCAGGCGTGCATGGCAACAGGCGATGTGGAGAGGTTGCTTGGGCAGGCTGCAAGAGTTGCCGCGAGCAAGTATGTGGAGCGTATTGGTAAGATGACTCTGGGGCTGATTGGTCCAGCGAAGTCTGCGCGTCATGCGAACACGATTTACCTCGCGCCATTTGGGGTCAAGCTCTTGAAGATTATGGGTTTTAGTGAATTTGACTCCTTGCCTGAGGAAGAGGCGTGTGGGGAGGTCTCCTGTGGTGTAGAGAGTGGTTTTTTGGCGGCGCGTTATGCGGAGCGTGAGGTGCGAGGGCGCCTGATTATGAGGTGGTTCTGGGACGTGGTCACGGAGCAGGAAGTGTTTGAGACGGAGGTGCGCGATTATGTGCCCCGTTTAATGGGCAAGAGGGGGCGTTGGTGGGGGCGGTTATTCTATCGTCTTACACAGGTGAACTTCCACAAGTTGGTGATGTGGGGCTACCACTGGTGGGTGAGGAAAAACAGGCGTGAGTTGCTGTTGTGTGCAGCGCGTGAATTGGAGGGGAAGAAGTTGTTGACCTGAGCGAGGTTGAGCGCGGGAAGGGAGCGTCGTCAAGGTTGACAAGCCTCCATGGGACAACATAGGATGGCAACCTGCCATGGTGTCGTGTGGGAGGCGTGCGCTTGGAGGGTTTAAAAGAGCAGGGGGCGAGGACTCTACAAGCGTGATGTTTCGATGTAGTGCGTGGTGACTCTGCTGGAGTCTCAACGTGGTCAAGACAGGGTATGAAAAAGGCTCGTCTATGTAATAATGGGTTGCATAGAGGGGTGAACATGGCTAAGAGGGTTCACGATATGACGATAATGGCGCAGTCGCTTGTTCAAACGCTTTGAGTGGATGAGCAAGAGAAGTCAGCGCGCCAGCTGTTGTATTGTGTGTAGTAGCAAATGCTTGATGAAGATCAGGCGATTTACATCATCTCATGTGTGTCGCGGTGTCGGTCTTGGTGATGAGACTTCTGGGCACGCAGTTGAACACGTCACGGTCGGTTAAGTGTAATGAGCGAGCTGGGCATTCTTCCTAATCCAATTCCCTTTGGAAAATATTATCTCCTTGAGCGAGTCAACATTGGGGGGATGGCTGAGATTTTCAAGGCCAAAGCCTTTGGTGTGGAGGGTTTTGAGCGTCTTCTTGCGGTCAAGAAGATTCTGGCGAGCATTGCTGAAGATGAAGCCTTCATCAACATGTTCATTGATGAGGCCAAGATCGCGGGTCAGCTCAACCACCCCAACATCGCGCAGATCTTCGACCTCGGTAAGGTCGATGAGTCCTACTTTATCGCCCTGGAATATATCAGCGGCAAGGACCTCAAGACGATCTTTGAGCGCGCTCGCCGTCTCGGCGAGAAGGTCAGCATTCCCCGTATTTGCTACATCCTGATGAAGATCTGTGAAGGTCTTGAGCACGCGCACACCAAAAAAGATGCGCAGGGTGTGGACCTTCATATTGTGCACCGTGATGTCAGCCCTCAGAATATCCTCCTCTCCTACGAGGGTGAGGTGAAGATCATCGACTTTGGCATCGCCAAGGCGCAGGGTAAGACCAGTCAGACTCAGGTGGGTATCCTCAAGGGCAAGTTCAGCTACATGAGCCCCGAGCAGGTACGCGGCCTTCATATCGACCACCGCTCTGACATCTTCTCGCTTGGTATCGTCCTGTACGAAATGCTCACACTTGAGCGCCTCTTCCTTGGTGAGAGCGACTTTGACACCCTTGAGAAGATCCGCAAAGTTGAGATGAGCCCACCCTCATTGTACAACCCACACATCCCCAAGGAGCTCGAAGATATCGTCCTCAAGGCGCTCGCCAAGAGCCCCGAGGATCGCTACCAGAGCGCCTCCGAGTTTGATGATGCGCTCCAGCGCTTCATGCGTAATCAAGGTTACTACTTCACCAACAAAGACCTTGGCTCCTACATGAAGGAGTCCTTTAGCGCAGACATCGAGTTCGAAAACAAGAAGATCGAATACTACCGTAGCCTCAACCTTCAGGCCCCTGTGAATCAGCCTGCTGCGCAGCCCATGGCTCCCTCTCGCACAGGGTCTCACTCACCTGCTCCCATGATGGGACTAAGCTGGGGCGATGACGAAAAAGACACACAAATTTACAACCGTGAGACACACTCTCCTGATGAATCCATCGTTGAGAGTTTGATCGATGCGGACATCATCTTCTCTGAAGATCTTGAAGGTCTTGATGATGAGAGTGAAGGCGAACACCATGACCCGCCCACCGTCGAGTTCAATCGAGACGCGTTGAGCAAGAGTCTTGAGGAGTTCTCCTTTGATGATGTGCCTCCTCCCTCACACAAACCTCGTCAGCCAATGCCTACTGCGCAGCTCCCCTCCGTGGAGCCTCGCCGTGAATCATCCATGACGATGCCCAATGCGGCAATCCCTCAGAAAGAAGAGAAGAGCTCTACGCCCGTGATCCTCGGTGTTGCCTTCGTGGTCATCGCGCTTGGTGGTGGCCTCATCTTTGCCCTCTGGCCATGGGATGCTCAGGTGAACTTCAAGCCTACTCCTGCCAATGTCAGCATCACGGTGGATGGCGTGCAGGTCTTCGAGGGAAGCTCTCCTCATACCTACAAAATCAAACCTGGTATTCACGCTGTCGAAATCACCAGCGAGGGGTATCAGCCCTACACGGTCAAGCAGGAGTTCCAGTCTCGCGTGACATACAACGTTGAGCCCACGCTCAAGAAAGTCGACGCCACGGCAAATAATCCTGTGCTCACCGTCACCACCACTCCTCCTGATGCGATCCTTGAGATTGAAGGAAAGTCCTTTAACCAACCATCGCCAAAGGAAATCAAGGACTTCAAAGCGGGTAAGTACGCCATCAAGCTCACAAAGCCTGGCTACAAACCACTTACGCAGGATGTTGAACTTGCTGAGGATGGCGCAAAGCTCGACCTCTCCCTTGTGCCCGTCAAATTCGTGGCAAACATCTCCAGCGATCCTTCTCGTGCAAGCTTTGAGCTCTACGACAAGGACACCAACGCGCTGGTCACCAAGGGCAAGACCCCCGAGAACGTCAAGGACCTTGATGGCTCCAAGACCTACCGCCTCGTGATCAAGTCCAAGGATAAACAAGACTTCGAGCAAATTCTTGAGCCTTCCAGTGATGAAGAACGCAAGATCGCTGCAACCCTCAAAGATGAGGAGAAAGAAGAGCCAACCAAGGTCGCCAGCGTCGCGAAGAAAGATCCACCCAGGAAAGATCCTGTGGTCAAGAAAGACCCTGTCGTGAAGAAAGACCCCGTTGTTAAAAAAGATCCTGTGGTCAAAAAAGACCCCGTCGTGAAGAAGGATCCGCCCAAGAAAGATCCTCCCAAGCCCACAGGTGTCGCCACACTCACCATCGGCTCTCGTCCTGCGGCGCGCGTCTTCATCGATGGCAAGGATACTGGCAAGTACACTCCTCTTCGTGACTACAAAATCTCGGCATCAAAGCACAAAATCGAGCTTGTAAACGAGGAGTTCAACCTGCGTAAGACCTACTATGTGGATCTCAAAGCGGGTGAATCCAAGCGAATCATTAACAAGTAAACCATGTGCGTTCGTTTGCCCAAGAAAACGAGAAGGGGGCGGCTTGATTTATCAAGCCGCCCCCTTCTCGTTTTCTTGGGTTGACCTTTTATCCTATCCTCGTTAGGAAAACCGGACTTGTGTCTTTCACATCAACGAGCGCTGATGCTCATCACAACAAAGAAGTGAATACTATGAGAGATCGTAACCTTGCGCTGGAATTGGTCCGCGTCACTGAAGCCGCTGCGATTGCATCCGCTCGCACCATGGGACAGGGAAACTCGCACTTGAGCGATCAGCAGGCTGTGGCCGCGATGCGCACCGCATTTGATGCCATGGAGATCTACGGTACTGTGCGTATTGGTGAGGGCGAGCGCGATGAGGCCCCCATGCTGTACATTGGGGAAGAGGTCGGACGTCGTGATGAGGATGACCCCAAGATGGATCTTGCGCTTGATCCTCTCGAAGGTACTAGCCTCTGCGCATACGGTCGCCCTGGCGCGCTCTCCGTGATCGCGATGGCTCCCGAGGGTGGTTTCCTTCACGCTCCTGATATCTACATGGACAAGGTTGCTGTGGGACCAGCAGGTAAAGGCGTGATTGACCTTGAACTCTCCGCGACAGAGAACTTGCACCGACTTGCTGAAGCCAAGCGCGTGCCCGTCAAGGATCTCACCGCAATCGTGCTCGACCGTCCTCGCCATGATGCTCTGATCAAGGAGATCCGCAGCGTGGGTGCACGTGTTCGCCTGATTACCGATGGTGATGTGCAGGCCGCAATCTCAACCTGTGAGGAAGATACAGGCATTGATATCTTGCTTGGTATTGGTGGTGCACCTGAAGGTGTGCTCGCTGCTGCCGCCATGCTTTGCATGGGTGGTGATATTCAGGGGCGTTTGTTGTTCAAACATCAGGAACAAGAAGCGCGCGCACGTCGATTGATGCAGGAGGACGATATTCACCGCGTGCTCAAGCTTGACGATCTTGCAAAGGGCAACGTGTTGTTTGCTGCTACAGGCGTGACAAGCGGAGATATGCTGCGTGGCGTGAGGTTTACGCGTGGTGGTTGCGTGACACACTCTCTGGTGATGCGTTCTGTCAGCGGTACTGTCAGAACAATTGAAGCGCGTCATGATTTTGAGCGCAAGCCAAGCTACGATTCTGATGGTCCTATTCTGTCAGAATAAGGCATGCATGTGTCCTCTCTCTGAGTGTTCAACCAGGGTTAGGATGATCCAATATGTCATACAAAGAGGGGTCACTCCGAATTTTGTAAAATTCGGAGTGACCCCCTCTTTTTGTTGAATAATTTTTCACCAACAAGGCTGTGAGTTTCGTACAAGTGATAAGTTAGAGCGTAATAACGAAGGACCTGTCGGGAAAGTCTTGTATAAAGGTTGAATGTCAGTGCCGTAAAAACAGAAGGTAACACAGCTAAATTTCTTGGTTTTCACTCCTTGAACTTCAATCCTTTCTCCTTCGCTCTTCTTCCAACAGCTCCTTCTCCATCACGCTCTTGAGCGTGGTGTAAACGCAGACGATTCATCATTTTTTAACCATGGGGAATGCAATGCATCAATTGGAATATAAACTTCTCTGTCTTACACTCGTGGGATTCATGTCATGTGTGGGGTGCTCAGGAGACGATAGCGAGAATTCTTATGATTCAGGTCCTGATGGGTGGCTATTGGATCGTGATGGCATGGATTCCACTGAGGATATGAAGGTTGATCCTGATATAGATCAGTCTGTGGATATGAACCCTGTGATGGTTGGTCCAGAGCTGGAATATCCCGAGAGTGTGAGGTTTGAGTCTGTAGAGTTTGGAGCGCGTGTGACGCAACTTGTGGTGCTCAAAAACAATGGTGATGCCCCGCTCAATATTCAGGAGATTGTGCTCAGCCTCACGCAAGGCTCACCCTTCAATATCAGCATTCCAGATCCTCAGGATCTTGACGATGAGTCGCTTGATACAGAGGCGATCCCCACCACGATTGCTGCGGGTGATCAACTTCATATCAGGGTCGCGTTTATGTCACAAACGTTGCAGCCTGTGCATTCGAGCCTTTTTGTGCGAAGCGATGATCCTGATACACCAAACGCTGAGATCAAGCTTATAGGTAATGCGGACTCGGCATGTGTTCGTCTGATTGGAGTGCAATCTGCTCCAGCAGCGACCACGGATTTTGAGTTGGACTTTGGCCGTGCTGTGGTAGGCGTGCCTCTTGAGCGTACGATAACAATCGAGAACTGTTCCGAGAGCGAAGACCTTACGGTGTCTGGAGTCTCACTTGCTGAGGACTCAAATGGTGAATTTGTCATTACCGAGTGGGCGGCAGGTTCTGCCACGGCCGTGATTGGTCCTTCAGATCAAAAGGAACTCAAGATCAGTTACACCCCTGACTCAGCAGCTGTATCTACAGGTCGATTGTCAATTGCTACCAATGATCCAACCTGGTCCAGTGCAAACATCAAGTTGATTGGTTTGGGAAGATCAGGTGTAGATGTGTGTCCTGTTGCACTTGCCACAGGCGTTGTTCTGAACTCTGGCAATCCACCTCAACAGAGTATCACCACCACACCTCTGAGCACAGTTGAGCTGGATGGTTCAGGGAGCAGTGCTAGTGATAGCTCCATACAGAGCTACCAGTGGAGTATTATCAGCAGTCCTGCGGGATCGACTTCACGTCTTTTGCCACGCAATACGTCTATAAATCCACGACTATTTCTTGATCTTGCGGGGCAGTACGAGGTTGAACTCAGCGTGTATGACGATGATGGCAATGAGAGCTGTGTCTCAAGTCGAGTTGTGATTTTTGCGACGTATGATTAGATCATGATAGGTCAGAGATTGTTAGTTATGGTTTGATTGTGTAAGTTGCTAATTTGATTGTTTTTTTTGGTGCATAAAACAGGCGAGGCTCCCATGAAGATGGGAGCCTCGCCTGTTTTACGTGCTATGCCTTTAGAACATTACACGTCTTATTTGCTTGTGCCGCTGCAAGGACCCACGGACACGATTGCTGTGCCAGCAGCGTTAGCGTGGCAAGCGTTGGAGTATGTTTGACCGTCGCAGCCACAGACAGGATCGTACTGTTGTGTGCAGTACTGAGGACGAGTCTGGCAGGTTGCGGAGGCATCGGCCCAGCCACATGTGTCGTTGAGGTCGAATGCGCAGAACTCATCGGCAGCGCAGGTATCGCCCAACCATCCACCACACTGTGTGGGCTGGCTGTTGTCCTGACACTCACCTGTGTACTCCACAGATGCGCCATTGGCGTGAGCGGTACACTCGTTGGAGTATGTCTGGCCGTCACAGCCGCAGACAGGATCGTATTGTTCGGTGCAGATGGTGGGGAGGATTTGGCAGCTACCAGGAAGATCGGTCTGACCGCACATTGCGCCTTCAGGATAGATGCATGTCTCGCCAGTGGGGCAGAGTGCTGCGCCACGAGTTCCACACACTTGGCCGCTTCCGCCATCAGGGGTATCACACTCACCTGCGTGATCGACGCTCATGCCAGCAGATGTGGCGTGGCACTCGTTGGAGTATGTGATGCCATCACAGCCACAGACAGGATCGTACTGTTCGGTGCAGAACTGAGGAGCTGTGGTGCATGTACCAGCGCCATCAGCGAGGCCACATGTACCGACGGGGTGAATGCAGACATCAGCGGCGTTGGAGCACATGAAGCCAGCGATGCCGCCACACATCTCTTCTTCCACGACGGGTGGATCAGAGGGCTCGTCGGGACCAGTTTCGCCACCACAGGCGAGGAGAGAGGCGACGATTGCGCCAGCAGAGAGGAAGTAGGGGAGTTTGTCTGTTAAAAAAGTTCTCATCTTGAGACCCTCATTGAATAAATTGTTGAATGGTATGTGTGTGACTTGAAAAAATCGCACATGGTTTTATTTAGCGTTGAGGTATAGCTGCAAGATGGTTGCCAATGGTAACAAAGTGCAACAATTTACGACTTCTTGGTCGCAAAGTATAAATTAGTGTGCATTTTCGAGGATCTGTTGGACGATAAATGGAAGGTCGACTTGCCACTTGGGTGGCAAGTCGACCTTCCATTTGTCAGATATTTGAGGGGTAGATTCAAGGAGAGTCAAAAATCTGACGGGTCACGGACACCATCACAATCACAGTCAGGGGGAGCATCGAGATGACCGCAGCGCTGCCATCCTTCAAGTGGGGTGTCTACATTGAGTTGGAGGACTTCCACGGTGCCATCATCCTGTGTGCGTTGGTAGAAGGTGAGTGTGTCGGGTGCATCATCAATATCGGGCGCATAAAGACATGTGCCACGCCCCTGTCCACGCGAGCAGGTGTTGTCTTCAAATGTGAGTTGTGCAGCATTGGAGAACGCATGGCAGCCATAATCAAAGCACTCTTTCTCGGTCAGGAACATGGCGCACGACTCCACATCGGGCACTGGTGTGACAGGAGGGGTCTTTATGTTCTCATCTGGAGAGCACCCTGCTCCAAGCATCAGGAGAGTGCAGAGTGTAGTGTTGAAAAGATGTTTTGTCATAGGTGTTTATCTTGAGGTTGTGAGGTTGTGGATAACCCTTGTGGGATGATTTGCCATGGTCAAGTATGTTAAGAGAGAGTAAAGACAGGGCGCAAGAGGATGAAGAATTCTTTTGTACAGTGGATGTATGTGCCATGCTGTAAGCACGTGAAGGTGTTGTGACGTTGGATAGGTTAGTGTGTGCGCATCTGAAGAGATGACAGACACACCTGAAAGGTATCTGTATTCATGGAGTGTAGAGTTTGAAACGCAGAACTCGCCGAATCTTGATAGGTCTTGTTGTGGTCGTGGTGCTCGTCGCCGCGTTGTTGGTCGTGGCGTTGCCCACGCTTGCATCGCGTGGGCTGGAGCAAAAGATCGAGACTGCTTTTGCAAAGCAGGAGAACATGACCGCCAGTTGGAATGCGCTGGAGGTGAATTACTCTGGTGAGCTTGAGTTAAAGGGGTTCCACCTGGAGGACAAGGAGCAAGGCGTTGAACTTGATGTGGAGCGTGTGTACATCAAGCCCAGCCTGAGCAGTATCTTTGAGGATCAGCCCGAGATCGATGCAATTCGCGTGGAAGGTACGCTTGTGCAACTTGAGGGGCGTACATGGGTTGATCGTTTTGCAGGAAAGAAAGCAGAGGACAGCACCTCGGATGAGCCCAGGAATGAGGACAAGGCAGGCGGCAAATTGTCTGCTCGACTCAAGGGTATTCTTGCCAACCCTCCCGAAGTTGTGATTGAGCGTGCGCGTGTTCAGGCATCTCTTGATGATAAGCCTGTGGTTGAGTTTGAGCTTACGCGAGGCGTGCTCAAGGGTGGCGGTGATGAGCCCTTGCGCGTGGAGAGCCAGGGTTATTTCACAACACAGTATGAGAAGATCCCGAAGCTATTACGTCAGCGCCACAGCTGGGACGCTGTCTTTGAGTACGACATGGAGAAGAAACATGCGTTGCTCGATGTGGGTTCGGGGGATGAAGGCGAGGCGTTGATTGATCTTGAGCTCCCAAGGATTGCGCGTGCCAAGTTGGATCGACTGGTGGTGGAGTTGGATGCCTCAAGGAGCAAGGTTCCGATGGTGGAGGCCAGGGATTTTTTCCTCAAGCTTGGAGGTCGTAAGTCCGAGGACTTGATCGCGCAGCTTACGGCAGAGTCCCTGAAGTTTTCTCTGGATGAGGGCCATACACCGCATATTCTTGGGCGTTCTGCGGTGTTTGAGTTCACGCCATCAAAGTTCAAGGAATTGAATAACTTGCGCGATCGTTTCAAGCCGCTTGGTGGCGCACTTGGAAAGTTGCAGCAAAAGAGCTCTGTGGTCGTGGATGGCGCGGATGATGCGGGTCAAGACACAGAGGCGCTCGCGCAACTTGGGCGTTTTCTTGAGTGGGGCGAGCGCGTCAACAGGGTGCTTGGCGCGGTGAACGTGGATCTTGAGCAGAGCGCGTTGGTGATGCATGTGCCGTTGTCAAAGGATGCCAAACCTGTGCCTGGAGGGCTAAAAGGATTGCGTTCTCTGAGGTTGATTGATGACCTGGATGTCTCGTTGGACAAGGGGCATTTGATGATGACAGGCAACAGCGCGTCGGGGAATTTTCTGGCGGATGCGATCTTTTTGCCAGGTCAGGCGTTGCCCCATTCAGCGACGATCGTGGCCAGCGGTGTAGATCTTGCGAAGTTGCCAGGTATGGAGCAGGGGAGGACGTTGCCAAACCGTGGTATTCGCGGTCGACTTGGTGGCGTGGTGGATTTTTCCATGCATATGTTGACGCCTGTGACAGGGGTTCAGATCAGCGATGGTGGTTTGTTTGATGAGGTCATGTTACGCGGCGCATTGAGCTGGCATGATGGCATGTTGGACATTCATGGCGTGGCCGATGAGCCGCTGACAGGTCTTGAGCTTGATGTGGATGGCGCGTTCAAATGGAACCCCAAACGAGGTGAGTTTACCTTTGAGGATTCCAAGGTGAAGTACAATGGACTTGAGGCCACGATGGAGGCGTCCTTGAAGGGGTGGCCTCTGGAGCCTGAGCTTAGGTTTGTGGCGAATATGCCCGAGACGCCATGCCAACAGATGGTGGATGCGCTGCCACGAGCAATGCTTGGCGGGTACAGCAATGTGACCATTGATGGAAAGGCAGCGCCAAGCCTCTGGCTCAAGTGGCCCTTGAATCACCCCGAGCATCTCTCGGTTGAACTGGATGGTTTGGCCGAAGAAGACACGCCCACGGTGAGGTTGCGTCGACGACGACGTGGTGAAGACGAGATGGTCCCTTCGGACAAGACATACCATTGCAAGATTACGAAGTTATCATCCTCGCGCGAGGTCTGGCCCGAGGTGGAGTTTCGCGACGCGCCTGGTTCCTTGGGGCAGGCCAAGGCCAAGAAGCGACCTCCGTCATGGTACAATCGTCGTTCACAGTCGGATGTGTACTGGTTGAACTGGCCGTTTGTAAAACGTGTCACCGAGGGTGTGAGTGATGATGCCGAGATTTATGTGGGACCAGGTCTTGAGACCTATGTGCCGCTGTCTTCGCTGCCACCTTATGTGGGTGGGGCGATGTATCTCAGTGAAGAGATCCTGTTTCCTGAGAACAAGGGTGTGAGCTTTGGCCTTGTGCGCAAGGCTGTCAGGATCAACCTTGAACGAGGTCGATTTGTGTATGGTGGCTCGACCGTGACGCAGCAGCTTGTGAAGAACCTGTTTTTGACGCGTGACAAGACGTTGTCACGTAAGCTTCAGGAGGCGTTGATCAGTTTGAGGATGGATGAGGTTGTGAGCAAGGATCGTATTCTTGAGCTGTATCTGAACTGTATTGAGTTTGGTCCTGATTTGTACGGTATTGGTCCAGCGGCAAAGCACTATTTCAACAAGGAAGCCAAGGACCTGACACCCATGGAGTCGTTGTTTTTGGCGACGATCAAGCCATCGCCATCGTATGGTGAGCATTTGCGTAAGCGAGGGCAATTGCCAGGCGAAAAGAGCTGGTTTATCAAGCGCTTTGGTACGGTATTTAAGCGCATGGTGAAGTATGAGATCATGACCGAGGCCGAGGTTGAAGCCGCTCAGCGTCAGACCTTGAAGTGGGAAGACGGTGTGTATGCACCTGAGTATGAAGAGGTTCCTGTGGAGCAGGTCATGGAAGATTTGTTAAAGGATATGATGAGTCCCTGAGTGGTTTTTGAGGTTTTGATGGAACCTTCTTGGGGAAAAGTCCTCTTTACTCTTGGGAGGATTTTTTGAGTTATGGTAGGAGAGTTGAGCATTGGGAACGAACGTCGTGTCTGATGTGTTGTAAGATAAAAGACGTGAAGTGAGCCAGACAGGTTCATGAAGAAGCGAGGACAGTCCTTTGAGCCAACAATCACAAAATCACACAAAGCATATCCAGGAAGAGCTTGACCCCGAGTTGTTGGAGCTTGCCGCAGCAGCTCCGCGCGATTCGGTCCTGCGACCTATTCTGATGTTGATGGTCCTGGTGTTGGGCGTCTTTATCATCAAGGATTGGCAGGAGGAGCTTGCGTATTACTTCAGCTCATCGGAGCCCATTGAGCTTGGTCAGGTGAGCGACTTTCCTGACAAGGCGGCCAGTGATCCTGACTGGCGTCCAGAGATTCCTCACAACCGTTATGTGTCGTTGACGGGGATTCCAATTCGTCGCTCGCTGAGCAAGCAGTACAAGTACTTCAAGTTGATTGGTGGGGAGATTTATATTGAAGCCCCGCGTGATGACGCGAACCTGTCAGAGATGGAGCGCATTCAGCAGGGCGAGCCCAAGGGCGACACCGATCGCAGCTATTTTGAGGGAGCAGGCAGGGCGTTGTCTTTTTCGGCGATGCCCAAGCGTTATGCGTCGTTGAGGCAGTATTACCAGACGAGGTACGCGATCCGTTTTTGTGCGGATTATGAGCCACGAGAGATCGCACAGCTTGAGGAGCAGCGTAAGGAGCTTGCGTTGAAGGTCTGGAAGAAGACCTATGAGGAGGCACCCGAGGAGGAGAAGGCGAAGATGACGCCCGAGCCTTCACAGGAGAAGTTGCAGGAGCTGATCACGGAGAACCCCGTGTGCGTGGATGCGTGGCTTATCCAGGAGGGCAAAAAGCCAGGCGATCACCTCTGGTACGTGATTCTGAGCGGTGTTTTTGCGGCGTTTATGTTGGTGGACTTGATCTTCCTGATACGCTGGGTCGCACGCGCAGTGCGTGGACGATGACTTTTGGGCTGTAAGTATCTGTGTTTTAAGTGTTATGTGTGTGTTTGGGGGAGGCGCTCCTGTAAGAATTCGCCTCGTGTGCGCCTGTTTGGTTGACGCTGACCGCTATGCGCTCGTAAACTAGCGCTGGACAGAGCAGATCATATTTGGCGGACAAGAATCCAGCAAGGGTCTGCGAACGTCCTGTCGTCGAGGGGGAGGTTAACGAGTTGTTGAACAGGAATCTTTTTGGGAGCGCACGTTGGGAAGGCTCATTTACATGGATAACTCCAACCGCGAGGTCGTGGTGCCGTTTGGCCCCGAGCAGCCCGTGGTCACTATTGGACGCGCAACCGATTGCGTGATTCGCTCCAACCGAAGGTCCGTATCGAGGCATCACGCCGAGTTTCGTTATCACCAGGGTCAATACGAGGTTGTTGACTTGGGGAGCGCAAACGGTACGTATTTGATCATCAATGAGAATCGCCAGCGCATTGAGGGGAGCTTGACGCTCAACCACAGCGATGAGGTGTGGTGTGGCGACTTTATCCTTTATTTTGAAGAGGATGAGGTCGATTACTATGAGCCTCTTCCGTACGATGGTGAAGCAGACTCTGACCCGACATACGGCGATCATAGCCCAATCCCTGCTGTGCGTTATGATGACAGCGGCGGGTATCAAAACCCTCCGATGTATGATCAGGGTTATGATCAAGGCTATGAGCAACAACCTGCATATGATCAGCAGCAGGTCTATGAGCCACCTCCCCAGAACTGGAACGCCTCCAATCCTGGCGCGGCTCCTTTCCCGACCTCACCGCCACCTCCGCCCGAGCCTTCACAGTTTACATCCTCGGGGAGTTTTGGCGCGAAGCCCTATGCTCCTGAGCCCGTCGACTATTACGAGCCTCAGGACAATCCAGGACAGGCGCTTTATCCCACCACTCCTGCGCCAGCCTCACCGCCACCCCAGCCCGAGTATTACCAGGAGCCAGCTCCCGTGTATCAGGAGCCCTCTGCACCACAGGAACCTGCGTGGCAGCAAGATCATGGAGACACGCACAATGAGGCCGTACCAAGGCCACCCATGCATGATATGCACGGGCACGCGGCGCCTGTCGCAAGTGGTCCATCCGCCGAGGAGATGCGTGCGCTTCAGCAGGAAGTTCAGGAGTTAAAGCTCGCTCTTGATCAAAGCAAGCAACAGCAAGGTGAGCTGGAACAACAGCTTGATCATGCAAGAAGTCAGGACCAATCAGCGGCGCTTGCTGCTGAGGTGTCCCAGCTCAAGAGTGCGCTCGCTGCTGCACAACAGAGCGCAAACGCAGATGAGGCGCTCAAGGCACAAATTGCAGATATGCAAAAGCAAATCGTCGAGCGCGATGAGCGCATCGAGGGTTATCGCCGTCGTATCACTCAGGCCGAAGAGGAGGCCACACGCGCAAGTCGTTTGCGTGATGACCTGCGCGATCGTGAGAAGGATATTGAACAGCTGCACCAGGAGCTTGATCGTCAACGTGAGGAAGCAAGGCTTGCACGTGATGAGGCGCGCAAGTCGCGTGAGAGCGCCGAGCGTGCACGCGCAAGCTTGCAGACCGCCGAGCGCGCAGCTCAGGAAGGGATGGATCTCAAGAAGGAACTTGATCGTCACAAGCGCTTGCTTGATGAGATCGAGCGCCGCAATCGCGATCTGACCGCAGAGTTCAACGAGCTTGAGACATTGAGCAAAGAACTTGAGCAGATGCTTCAGGAAAAGACGAGTGAAGCCAATAGCTTGCGCACACTTGCGAATAATCATGAGAAGCGTCTTGGTGAACTCTCCACGGACAGCTCCAAGTTCAATCAGGAGCTCAAGAAAACACGCCAGGCGCTTGATGAGGCGATGCACAAGGCGGAGCGCTTTGAAGTGCTCTCAAACCAGCTCACGCAGGAGCTTGATGCGCTCAAGGTGAACTCATCTCGTGAAATTGAAGATCTTGGTCAGCGGCTTGATGTCTCTTCACGAGATAGCGCCGTGGCGATCGCCAAGCTCACCAATCAGCGCGATGAGCTTGTTGCACAGCGCGATGGACTTCAGGACAAGCTTGATGCTGTCGAGCCCGAGATGAAGGCGCTCAGAAGCGAGATCGAGGGCTTGAAGCAGCGTCTGCGCATGGAGAAGAAGCGTTCGCGTCAGGACAACTCCAAGGCCGAGCAGCTGGCGAGCGTGCAAGATGAGTTAACAGCCGTGCAGAGTGAGCTTGCTAACGCTCAAGGCGAGCTTGCAAGCACGCAGAGTGAGCTCACGAGTGCCAAGGGCGATGTAGAAAATGCCCGAGGTGAAGTTGAGAAAACGCAGCTTCAACTTGATGAGGCGTTGCATCAAAATCAGACGTTGTCAGAGCAAATCCAGCAGCTTCAGCTCAAGCTTGAGGCAAGCATGGAGCAGCAATCAAGTATGCCCGTGATTGATATCGCCGAGGTGGATCAGCTGCGACAACACAACCAGTCGTTGCGTGACAGGCTCAATCGTATGGAGCAACATCTTGATGATGTCAGCTCTCAGGCGACCATTGATGTGCCTGCCTTGCGCGAAGAGAGTCAGGCGATTGTGTCGGGCAAGAAGCAGGCGGCCAATGTGCAGGAAGCGCTCCAGATGCTTGATGCCTTGGACCGCGTCGTGGATGCCATTGCCCGTACCGATCTTGGCCCATTAGGGACCGTGGATCGTATCCGTTTGCAGTCAGCATTGCGCGACACCAATCCTCGCCAGACGCTCGAGAATGTGAAGACTATTCTTGGGGGCTGATTGTACGTGTATCTCCTTGTGAATAAAACGAAATGGAGCGATGAAGCTCTCCTGTGAAAATAGAAAAAAGGAACGTGTGTGACTAGTTTGAACGAAGATCGAAATACTTGTCGTATAGCCATGGCGCTGTTGATGGTCATGTCTCTTGGCTTTTCTGCATGTGAAGAAGAGGAGCCTCCGCCCCCATCTGATCCTCCTGTGCTCTCTGGTGCAGAGGTGACATGTGGCAAGCCAACAGAGGCACAAATTGCAGCAGCTTACGAGGGTTATGACCTTGACGTGGTGCAGACCGTGTCCGTGGAGATCGATGATCCACAGCGCGATTTGTTGGACGACTCCGTGCATGGTGAGATCAACGGATTGCCGATCGCTTCATTGACAGATGATGATGCTGACTTACGTTATGTGTGGACCGCACCCACTGATGAAGCTCCAATCGCCTGCCAGGGCGAGATTGTGTTGCGTTTTTGGGCCGCGGATCTTGATGGAAATACAGCAGATCTGACAGAGATTATCAGCAAATAAAGGTGACACTTTTATGGCGTCTTACGACTTTGACTTTCAACGCTACGTCGATAAACAGAAAAGCAGGTTAGGCACTCCCACGGAGAGCGATGAATTTGGTGACTACGCCTTCAGTGGTGATGTGCGTGTGTTGCGAAAACTTGATCGTGCCAAGCCCGTCAAAGTCATCGCCGAGGCCTCCGTGCGCTTCTGGAAGACCGTGCAGAAGAACGAGCTTCTTGGTCAGGGTGTGAAGGTCAGTCATAAGCAGTTTCCTGAAGTGTATCAGGCGGTTGTTGATTGCTCGCATAAACTCGGAATCTCCATTCCAAATGTATATATCTCCAGTGGGTATCGCTTGAACGCAGGGACATATGGCACGGATGAAGAGGCGTTTATTGTCATTGGCTCCGCGTTGCTCCAGTTGCTTGATCCTGCCGAACTCACCTTTGTGATTGGTCACGAGTGTGGGCATTTGCAAAACAACCATGTCGTCTACCGCACCGCCGTATCGTTCCTGTCTCAGGGCGTCGGCGTGTATGTGAAGTGGGCCGTGATTCCTGCCTCTGTTGCGCTCAATGGGTGGAGCCGCCGCGCAGAAATTACCTGTGATCGCGCAGGAATGGTATGTTGCGAAGACGAGGTTGCCGCCACACAGGCGATGCTTAAACTTGCTACAGGAAGCAAAGAGTTGGCCAATCGCGTCGATGTTGAGGATTATCTCAACCAGCTCGATGGTTTGAAGGAAGGAGTGGGCCGCTTCTCGGAGCTTCTGGCCACACACCCCTATTTGCCCAAGCGTGTGGCGGCGCTACGCCTCTTTGCTCAAAGCAACTATTTTGCCGCGCTCACAGGGCAGCGTGGGGGCCGCCCACTTGATGAGATCGACCGCGAGGTCGAAGACTTGATTCAGGTGATGTGATAGGATGATTACAGGTTGATGTTAAAGGAGAAGTCGCGCTTTTGAGCCTGAGCTTGCTGGCTCACTGTCATTGAAGGTGACCATGCAGTGTTGAGCGTTGGAGGTCTGTTCCACTGACGCTGCTTCAGAAGGAGCTCATTGCAACGCCGCGCCAGGCAGTCTCAAAACGTAGGTGTGTGCTCTGTATTACAGGGCATCACTACATTGAGACTTTGCTGGAGTGGGTTCAGAGATCCTTGTCCAGAGCGGCTACAGGAACGACCCGCTGATGCTCCACTGGTCACCTTGCAATGTGCAAGGCCAGAGGGCGTGCAGTGCTCGTGTTGAAGCGTGGCTTCCCCTTTAATTTCAACTTGTTATATGTTTCTGTAAACAGGCGTTTATCTTTTTAACCAAGAGAGGATCATGAGCAACGACGACAACAAGACCGACATTGAGGAGTCTGAAGAGACTCGACGCCCTTCACCCGTAATTGCCCGTGATGTGGCCGCCGATCCTTCCGATCTTGCGTCCAAAAAGTCCACCACGCCCTCTCCCGTATCTCCCTCGGATGCTACCTCTCCTGTGAAAAAACTCGGCGAGCAAACCCCCTCGGACACTCCACAGCGAGGCATCGTCCTTGAGCAGGGTGAAACGGTGCAAGGCACCTCGGAGGAGGACTCATCCACGGAGGATGCTCCTGTCATCCCCACCCCCCAGGAAGAAGAGCCAGAACCTGTGCCCGTCACGCATGATGAAGATATCGACGCACAGGAAGATGCGCAGGAAGAAGATGTAAGCACCTTCCTTGAAGAAATTTTCCCCAATGATGACCTCCCCTCATTCCATGTGCCTGAAACGCCAGCTCCTGAAAAGGAAGACGCAGAGCAAGTGGATGTCGAGGAAATTCACCACGAAGAAATCCCATCACCAGATGACACTGTAGATTCTTACGAACACGGCGAAGATGGTGACAGTGAAGTCGTTGAAGTGCCTTCTGAAGAACAGGTGCAGCCTGTGGACGAAGAAGATGTGAGCGAAGACGAGCCCAGGGTCGAAGAAGAACCTGCCGAACTCATGGAGGAGGAGCCTGTGAAAGAAGAAGAGCCTGTGGAAGAAATTGAGCAGGATGATGCCGAGGATGCGCTTGAAAGTAACTCGGATGTGTTTGAATCAATTGGTGATTCCGAACCTGTTGATGATGAGCAAGAAGAGCAAGCAGAAGAAGTCCCGGCGCCCGCTCCTGTGGAACCTGTTGAAGAGGTCAAGGAACCTGAAGAGGTTCAAGACGTTCAAGAGGAAGAGGCCGACACCGCTGAAAAAGTTGAAACAGTAGAAAAGAATGAGGACGATGAATTTGTCCCCACACCTGCTGTAGCTCTTGGTAAATCTACATCACCCGCAACTCCTCTTGATACCGATGGTTTGCCCGTCTCTGAAAGTGATGTGCATGGCATCCTCTCTCGCGTGGGTCAGCTCGCCAAGACATGCAACATGCACTCGCTCTCCAAGGAGATTTATCAAGAGCGGCTCCCAACCCTTGAAGGTGGGAGGATCACGCTCGTTGTGCTTGGTGAGTTCAACCATGGCAAGTCTACTGTGATCAATGCGCTGCTTGGTGATCAGGTGCTCCCGATGGGAATCACGCCAACCACCGCTGTGATTACACACCTCGTGCACGCAGAAAAGCCAGTGGTCACAATCCAGCCTCCTCATCACGGCGAGCCTTACAGCATCGCGTATGAAGAGATGGAGAAGACCGTCAAGGAGAGTGGTGAGGAGGGTGAAGAGCCAGAATACGTGGAGATTGGTTATCCCAATGAAGTCCTTAAGAACTCACTTGTGCTCGTGGATACTCCTGGTGTGAATGATATCTCGCGTCAAAAGGTAGAGATTACATATGGTTATCTTCCTCGCGCAGATGTCATTGTCTATGTGCTTGACGCCACACAGGTGCTTAAAAAATCAGAGGTGACGTTCATTCGCGATCGTCTCCTTCGTTCAAGCGGCGAGCGCATCATCTTTGTGCTTAACAAGATCGACGCGCTCTCTCCTGATGATGTGGAAGAGGTTGTCGAGTATGCAAAAGAGCGCCTCACCGCAATTCTTGGGCCTGTTGAGCTCTTTACATTCTCGGGTCGCAAGGCGCTTGATGCGCAGAAAAAAGGCGAGGAACTGCCCGCTGATTTTGTCGGGTTCAAGGATTATTTGCAGCGTTTTGTTCAGGAACAGCGCGCCTACATCATCCTTGACTCCGCACTCTCTGGCGGCGTCCGCGTCTCTTCTCTGATGGAGCAAAACCTCGCCATTAAACGTCAGGGTTATCAGCTTGAGCGAGAGGATCTTGAGCAGCGTATCGCCGCTGTGCGTGCTCGTCTCAAGGAGTCTCGTCGTCTGATTGCCGAGAACACCGAGCTGATTGATAGCCGCGTGCAGGGCATTGCAGCCACCGCAAAGCATAACTTGCGCATCTTTACAGAGCAGTTCTCCGAACAACTTCCCATGCAAATTGAGCGTGCCGATGCCAGCGACGTGAAGCGATTCCTCCCCGTCTGGATTCAGGAGACCTTCAAGGAATGGCTGGAGAAAGAAGGCAGCGCGTTGGCAAGAAGTCTTGAGGAGCTTGCCGAGGAAGTGATTCAAATTACGAACGAATCACTCCAGAAAACAGTGCAAAGCTACCAGGATGAGTTTGGTCTTACAGATGAACTTGACCTCAGTGTGGACACGGTCGCTTACGATGTCAGCGTCTTTGCTCTTGGCGCCTTTGGTGTCTCGATCTTCCTCTTTGCCAACATTCTTGTGGGTAGTCTCCTGACCCTCGCCACTCCCGTGCTCGCCTACTTCTTCAAGGAGAAGATCGAGGTGCGTATCAAGGAGCGTGCGCGTGAGCAGGGTGTCAAGGCGATTGAAACCGCCAGCGCCAAGCTTGAAGAAGAGCTGCTGCGCGTCATTCACGGTTATGGTGATCGTCTCAAGGAGTTCGTCGAGATGGCTGGTGATAGGCTTTATCGCCAGATTGAAGAGGCGCTCCAGCAAGTTCAAGACGAGACCTCGGGCGATGATGTGGACCGCGAAACCTTGCTTGCACACGTCAATAAACATCTTGAAGCCGTGCATGAACTTCAGGGTGAACTTGTAAAATCCCGTAATGAGCTTGAAGCCTGGGCGACATCTCAAGACTTCAAGTAATCACAGTATTGTGTGGTCAAAACAAGAGGGGCGGCCAGTTACTCCGTAACTGGCCGCCCCTCTTGTTTTGACAGAGCAAAAGAGGCGAGGAGGGGGCGAGTTTTGCGCAGCAAAACTCGCCCCCTCCTCGCCTCTTTTGCTCTGTTAATCAAACATCACTTTGTAGATATCTGGCCAATCGCCAGGCACCACTTCAGTATAAAGCTGTGTGGCATCATCCTCTGACTGATAGGTGTGACAGTGGAGGAGCAAGCGATCAAGGTAGTGGCGCAACTGATTGTGGCGATTGAACTTTTTGATGCCAAATTTGAGGTCTCCGATGATGGGGTGTCCCCATGCGCGTAGGCGCTGGCGAAGGTCAGCGTCCGAGGTGAGGTTGTGGGCCTCAATGGAAATCGCGCTGGTATGGCCATCGGAGTGTATTCTTGAGCATGTGATCGTGGCAGGATCTTGGGCTTCGGGAGGCTGTGGCAACTGGCCATGTTTGGGAGTCTTACCCACAACAACTGCATGCCATGTGGTGATGCCTCCTGCTTTGGCTATACCCGAGACGCCTTCACTCCAGACTCGCGGTGTATTGTGCGAGGTGGTTTCAAAGAATGCGTCCTGTGTGATGGGGTCTTTTACAAGCGTGTGCGTCACGTCAGGCTCGACCATGGCGAGCGCCTCGATTTGCTGTGTGAACGGCATCATGTCGATCATGTTGATGGCGGAGAGTTTGAGGCCATAACGCTCCAGCCGAACAAGATCACGTGTCAATGTATGCTCATTGCATGACATGTAGATGAGCTTTGATGGAGGGTTTTGAATCAGCCATGTCAACAGATCGGTGTGCACGCCTGCGCGTGCGGGGTTGATGACCACAACATCGCCATCCTGATGGTGTTCCGAGAGCCACTGCGCGACGTTTTGATCGGATGCCGCTTTTGCGATGATATTTAAGTTTTTGTTTTGATTTGAGTTTTCGTTGATTGCGTTAATCGCAACCTCATCCACATCCGTGGCAATCAGCGTGCCTTCAGGCGCGACGAGCGCGAGGCCATGAGCGCCTACACCACAATAGAGATCGACAAGACGAGCGGGGTGTTGTTGATCAAGCCAGGAGAGCATTTGCTCATGTGCTTTGGTGAGCTGTTCTGGATGTTGTTGATAGAAGCTTCCCGTTGGCACACTCAGTACGCGTCCTGTTGTTGGCAGCGTGACCTGCTCATCACCAGACGCGAGAGCATCGCGATGGATAGTTTCGCCTGATCCAATGGATGCTCCCTTTCCACCAAGGCGCACTGCGAGCTTGATGTTGGGCTCTTCCATGGGAAGCGCGCTCAGGTGAGAGAGGGCATCTTCTCTGGAGATGTCGCCACGAAGACAGAGGATGAGATGCACGGTCTGGTTATCAAGGCTACGTGCTTCAATAAAGGAGGCGTAGGGGAGCAGTGGGCTTTCAAAGAGAGCAGGTTTGAGGCGTTGGACCGCATCCTCGACGATGGGTCGGTGTGCCTGACAGTGTGTGATGGGGATGATGTCGCGAGAGCCCCTGGCATAGAAGCCCACAAGCTCATCTGGAGTGGATGCGCTGGTGTTGACGACATAACGTGCGCGGCTGCGCCAGCCCGAGATTTTGTCAGCAGGCAGAGGTTGCACATCGGGGGTAGGGAGCGCGAGTGTCTTGTGTGTAAGTGATTGTATTGAGTTTGTTTTCTGCTCGATTGTTTGTGCGTATGGAGAGTCGAGCAGGGGGCATCCAGGGCAGGTTGGATGATGAGGGCAGTGAGGTTGAGTCATTGGGGGGATCTTCTTTGCTCAGGTGTAAATGAGATGGATGAGGTGAGTGTTGGAGGCGGTGATGGGGATTGATAGTGTTGTGTTGCCAGAGAGTTATCTTCCTTGAGTGTAAAGGAGAAGTTCTGGTTACGATACTTTCCAGCCACGCAGATAGGCCAACTCATCCACAACATGCAAGCGCCGATGGCGCAGATTGCGATGTTTGCAGCGTTGGGTTGAGCATCAAGCTCAAAGGTTGTTGGTTTGTAGCCTTCCTTGGTGAGCGTGATCGTATGATTGCTCCATGCCCAGGCATCAAGTTTGAGGGTGAGCGGAGTTGTGGCAAGTTGTCGGCCATCATCAAGGGTTGCCATGGCCCCATGGGGGTCGCTCTTGATGTAGATTTTCTGAGCACATCCTGAACCAAGTGTGGAGAGGGTAATCAGGATGAGCATGGTCTTGATGAGGCGTAAGCGCATAAACAACTCGTGAGGACAATGTGGGCAAATACGTCAGGGATTTTGACAAGAGTGCGCCCAAAAAGAAAGGCTAGCGCTTGAGATTTTTGAGATCCTCATCACGGTGGGTGCGCATGCAGGTGTTGTAGTCCTCTTGACTGTATTGTGGCGCGGACTTGGGCGTGTCGCGTTTGATGCCCTGTTTGAGGCATTCTCTGTGTCGAAGACCCATGTGACGTTTGCAGAGCTTGATGTCATTGGCGAGCTTGTAACATTCCTGTTCATACTCATTTGCCATGGCTTTGACTTTTTTGGGGTTAAGACCCTCGGTGCCGAAGTAATCCCATGCGTTCCATGACAGGCTCCCCACGATGATGGTGAGGAGCATGATCACAACAACAATTTTGGAACGATTGGACGTGGGGGTGTTTTCCTCTTTATGCATGATGTGCCTTTGACTTATAAGAACGATTCAATGTCAGTCATCGTGAGCTTGGAACTGTATGGAGGTCGAGTGAAGTACTCAAAGTATATGATTTATGCGCTCTTGATTTTGAGCACATGTTCTCTGTTGCAATGTAAGGATGAGCAGAAGGAAAAAGTCAAGGCTGGCGTGGATAAAGCAAAGGAGAAGGTTGCCAACGTCAAGCAGGGAGTGTCCAAGCTCAAGGAGCACGCAAGGGAGTTACCCGACAAGCTCATCAGGGACAGGCAAGCCAAGCAACTTTTGTCCTTGAATGACGAGGAGTTTGAGCAGCTTACAGAGGATCATCTCCATGAAATGCAACGTTATGACGACGCACTTGCACGTTTGCTTGCGGATGTAAGTGCGCAAGGAGAGCTTTTCCCTAACGGTGATAAGAGTAAGGATTTCAAGGCATTAAAACCTGGTCAACGCAAGGCCATACGTGAGTATTACGCGACGTTTCTTGATTATATGAGAGCGCTCGATGGTGTGAAACAGTCGTGGCAAAGTTTTGGAAAGATCAATCCTCTGACGCACAAGGAACGCCACTCCAGGGCATTTTTGCTCAGTTATACAGCGTGGTTGATTCAGTATCGATATGGGTTGATGTTCATTGATGCGATCATTCCCAATATGCCATTTGAGACCTTTCTTGATGAGGCGTCATTGGAGTTTGGTATTCCTGAGAAGTCGTTTGCTCAGATGAAGTTGCAGATCGTGCAGGTGAAGTCGGTGACGCGTTTTTTGGGATCACACCAGTACTTCAAGACACAGCAAGCGGCGCTTGATGGGGCGCAATGTGATGAGAGTCCACGTTGTAAGTGGGCCCGCGAGAAGATTGCGGCGTATCATGACTTTGCAAAAGGGCAGTTGAAGGAGCGTGCGGCGATTCAGTTCAGTTACAATGCTTATGATATTGTACGTGACATGGCGTTTGAGACCTGGTTTCCGCTGCAATCTGGTGTGGCCGAGTGGATGGGCGACACCAAGGTCAAGAGGTTGCATAATCACCTGATTACAGATGAGCAGATCGTGGAGATGCGCGCCAAGATGAAACCTGGCGACATCATTGTTGCGCGCAAGAACTGGTATTTATCCAACATTGGCTTGCCTGGTTTCTGGCCACATGCGGAGCTTTATCTTGGCGCGCCTGGTCAGTTGGATCTGTATTTCGCGGATGCTGATCTGGAGAAGTCGATACCACAGCTCAAGAACAAGACCCTGTCGGACTATTTGTCCGCCACATATCCCGAGGCATGGGCTGCGTATGTGGCCAGGCCCGATCATCATGGTGAGCAACACGAGGTGATCGAGTCGATGAGTGAGGGCGTGGTGTTTTCGTCTCTTGAACGTGCTGCTGGTGCTGACTATGTCGGTGTATTGCGCGCTCGCCGAGGCAAGGTTGAACAGGCTCAGGCGATCATCAAGTCGTTTAAATACTGGGGGCGTCCATACGACTTTAACTTCGACTTTTTGACGGATTCTTCCATCGTGTGTACGGAGTTAGTGTACAAGGCGTGGGAGAAGAGTAAGACGCATGAGGGTCTTGATATTCCACTTGTGGAGATCATGGGACGCAAGACCTTACCTGCCAATGAGTACGTGCGATACTTTGCGATGGAGCTTGCGAAGCCCGAGAAGGATCGTCAGCTCGACTTTGTTTACTTTCTTGACGGTAAGGAGCGTATCAAGGGCGCTGTGGTCAGCTCGCCTGAAGAGTTTGCTGTCAGTTGCACGCGTCCAAAGTGGGATGTGGTTCAGGAGTAAGCGTGTGTGCATCACAAGGAGAAGGGGCGGCGTGTGGTGTTGTAGATCATCTACAACACCACACGTCGCCCCTTCTTCTTGTTTATCTTATTTTTCCAGCGCGTGCTTGCCGAGTTTTTCGTAGAGGTCGATGCCTTGTTGAAGTTCATCAAGGTTGATGTGTTCGTGGTCGGTGTGTGCGACCTCAATATCACCAGGGCCGACAAGCCAGATGGGAGCGATGGTGGAGAGGTATGTGGCGTCGGTGTTAAAGGCCACGGTGCAGAGGTTGATGTCTTCAAGTTCGGGTGTTGAGAAGAAGACGGGGTCATTTTCCACATAGATATGTGCATTTACGCCATGTTTCTGGGCGATGCGTTCGATGATGGGCTCGTAATCCTTGGTGGGGGCGACGGTGCGAAACAGCAAGGTTGCTTCAGCGCTTGGTGCAAATACGTTGGCTGCGACACCACCTTCAAGGAGTCCGACATTGATTGTGGTTGGTCCGAGCGTGTCGTTTGTGGGCCAGGATGGTTCGTGGAGGAGGTCATGAAGCATGTCCACGAGGTGGTGCACGGCGCTGTCTCCACGTGCGGGGTAGGCGGAGTGTGCGGCGACTCCCTGTGCTGAGCAGATGAGTTTAATCATGCCTTTTTGAGCGTTGACGACGCGATTGACAGTGGGTTCACAGAGGATGATTTGCTCAGGTTTAATATCGAGGTCCTCACTTGTTTTGGCACCGATATGATCGACCTCCTCGCCGACCACGAGCAGGAATCCGATGTCATCGCTTTGAATGCGTTCTGCTGCGAGCATCATGGCGAGCAGACCGCCTTTGGTGTCGCATGCGCCGCGGCCATAGAGGGTGTTGTCTTCAAATCTGACAGGGAGGAATGGAGGGACCGTGTCCACGTGTGTGGAGTAGAGGAGTTTTGGGTTGGGATTGTTGCGCGTGGCCAGGAGGTTCCAACGGTTTTCGGAGACATTTTGGCGAGCTGTTTGGTAGCCAAGTTGTGTGAAGCAGAGCTCAAGGTGTTCGAGGTAATCCTTTTCATTGGGGGTGACGGAGTTGATCTCAAGCCAGTGTGTGAGGATGTCACGGATAGAGGATTCATCAAAGGAGTAAGGGAGTGAAGACATGTGAGGGATCCTTTTTTTAAGGGTGTTATCTGATAAATAAAAACTTTGATTTAGTGAGACGTTTTAGATCACGCAGCGTTGTAAGGATTTGCCAATGATAGCTGTAAAGGATTGATAGTAGGTGATTATTTGATTCTAATTAGGTCTAATTATGTCAGATTCATTTGATGAACAGCCAGTATTTAAAGCGCGAGACAGGACGTCACTGCGGACCAAGCGTGGTCAACGTGCGGTTGCTCATGATTATGAGTATTTACCGAGCATTGGTGATGTAATCAAGGACCGTTATATGATCGAGGAGGTCATAGGTAAGGGGCAATTTGGGTGGGTGTTTTTGGTACGCCACGTGTGGTTGGGGCAGTTATTCGCGATGAAGGTGATGCACCCACGCGTGGCAGGAGATGCGCAGTGGGTGGACAGGTTTCGCGAGGAGGCCCGACAGACGAGTGCGTTGGGTCATGATCATATTGTGTTTGTGACGGACTTTGATTGTGCACCAAACGTGGGGTATTTCTTTGTGATGGAGTATCTTGATGGGGTGACATTATCATCGCTTATCAAGCATCGATCACAGCTTATGGACCCCGAGCGTGCGATCAAGATCGTGTTGCAAGCGTGTGATGCGCTAAGCGCGATGCATGAGGTGGGGGTGGTTCACCGTGACCTGAAGCCAAGCAATATCATGGTGTGTCAGAAGGATGGGGAGGATTTCATCAAGCTGCTTGATTTTGGTATTTCAAGCACCGTGTTTGAAGTGAGTGAGACAAGGAAGCTTTATGGTACGCCAGCATACATGGGACCTGAGCAGACGCGCCGTATGACCGAGGATGGTCGTTCAGATCAGTTTGCGTTGGCGACAATTTTGTATCAGATGTTTGTGGGCGAGCGCCCATGGAAGATCAAGAAGTGGTCGGATGCATCGTACAAAGCGAGGGAGGGAGTGCAGTTTCAGCCTGTGAGTGAGCGTCGAAATCATCCGATGTTAACGCGTGAACTGGATGCGGTGTTGTCGCGAGCGTTGGAGCTTGACCCCGAGGATCGTTGGGAGGACATGAAGGAGTTTGCCTATGCTCTGTCGATGGCGACAGGGGTGTCATCCGAGGCGTGGTGTCTGGGGAGTTCAGGAGGTGTGGGTGCATCTGAGAATGATGATGAGGAGCAAGGGCTTGGTGATGTGCCTTCATTTGTGACGCTTCTGGAGCAGGATTCCTGTGCGCATGACAGTGATGGTTTGAGTTCAATGCAGGAGGGGCGTCTGGATTACAGGGAGCGTCTTACCAGCTCATTGCAGGGGAGGGCGCTTGTCTCGATGACGTTCAGGACCAACGAGCGATTCTTAAGGGAGTGGTCCAGGGCTGATGGTTTGAAGTTGGGGCGTGTGGATCTGCGTACACCAAGGCTGTATGGCATGGGCGAAGCGATTGATGTGCGTGTGGTTGTGGAGGAGGAAGGGTTGGTGATGGTGCTCAAGGGAGAGGTCTTGAGCGTGTATGAATGCGAGCCCGAGAAGAGGAGCGCAAGTGAAGAGTATGAGCAGGAGCCGATCACACGGCTTGTGCGTCATGGTGCTGTGGTGAGGTTTCTTCCTGAGAGCCAGGATCGGTTAAAGTCGTTGGCCAACGCATTGATTCGAGAGTTGAGCGGAGAGCTGTTGGAGCAGAGCATTGTGAAGCTCAAACGTGCGATGGAGCCGTCGGACTGGTTATCAACAGGAGAGGCATTTTTGATCTCGAGGTTGTCCGAGCCCATGAACGTGCGTGATCTGAGGCGGTTATTTTCGGGGTTATCCTTTGAGCTCGACGAGGTGTTGTTGGGGCTTGTGCACAGAGGTTTTGTGCAGGTCAACCATGACATGTTGAGTGATATTTATACATCGGAAGCGAGCATGTCACAGGAGTTTTTGTCGATGGAGATCGAGGAGCACGAGCTGTCCTCCATGAGTGGTGTGGAGGAGTCTTTGCGCGTGTCTGGGTTGACAGTGACGGGAGAGTCGAACGCGTTAAGAACCTCGGGTGGTTATTACATGTATAACCAGGAGCAAGTTGAGCATGTGCTTGAGTTGGTTGCGTTTTTTAAGAGGACGCACAATGATGAGGCAGCCATTGAGACCTTACAGCGCGCGATCGAGGGGTCTCCTGCGGAGGGAGAGTTTTACCATCAATTGGCGTTGTTGTATGCGAGGGGAGATTATGCGCCAAGACGTGCAATGAGGGCGATTGATACTGCGCTTGAGCTTGCACCAAAGAACGAGGGGTATGCTCACTCTCGAGAGTATATTCGTACGCTGTACAGGAGGTACAAGAAGGTCGCCAACGGTTAGGGGGATCTTTGGCCAATTATTTGGACGCAAACAGATTGGGGGACGCACAGCAGCAAACGCCATAACTTCCTTGCACAAAGTGGGGTGTAACAAGTAAGGTGCGGCTCGCTGATTATACAACCTTCTCAGAACTGTGAAGGTTTTGTGCGTTGTATAATTGCCAAAGAGGCCAAAGAGGCGAAGCGATGTGCGATATGACTGGTGTGTGCGGCGTGGTTTTATACGTTTTAAGCCTGGCACCCTTGCACAAGCTTCGAAGTAAAGACGACGCAATGGTTTTGCTGCAAAAGTATGAGCGCAGTAAGGCCGCCGTAGATATGATTGGAAGAAGAGATGTCAGATAAAAAGAAGAAGAGCGCAGAAGAGATCGTGGACAGTATGGCAGAAGAGATGGGCGTCAAGGGCGAGAAGGCTCCCGAGGATCTGGCCAACGATCTTGGTGGCATTTTTGGCGTGAGTTCAAAGAAGAAGAAAAAGAAGAAGGTTGAGCCCAAGCCCGAGCCCGAGGTTGAAGAGTCTGAAGTTGAAGAGGACTCCGAGGTTGAGGAAGACGAGGTTGCCGAGGAAGAGTCTGAGGTTGAAGAAGACTCTGAAGTTGAGGAAGAGCCTGAAGAGAAGCCCAAGAAGAAAGCGGCCAAGAAGAAGAGCACATCAACCAAGAAGGCATCAAGCACCACTGAAAAGAGTGAGACTGTGGGCAAGAAGAAGAAAGCCGCAGCAGTGGAAGGTGTGTTTGCGACAGGCAAGTCAAGCTCCAGCGATTATGTGGATGACAGCGCCTCAAGTTACCTGGACGAGGATGACCTTGGCGACCTGAACCCCAAGGGTGGAGCAAACACAGCGTTGATCGGTGTGATCGTGGCGTTGGTCGTCGCGCTTGTCGGCGTGGTGTTGTTTGTGACTCCGATGGGCAGTGATTTGATGTTGGTGTTCAAGGGTGAGTACCGCGCGCAGAAGGATGCCCAGATTGCCAAGATCGAGGAGGACTTCAAGAAGGCTCAGGAAGAGGCCAAGCCACAGTTTGGTAACCTGACCATCACAGGTAGTCCATTGTATGCGACGATCAAGCTCAATGGAGAGGTGCAGTATGGTCAGACTTCAAGCGGCGTGTTCCGTGAATTGTTGTTGAAGCCAGGAATCTCAAACTTCAGCAACTTGCCAGCCAAGGAGAAGCAGATCATCGAGGTGACAGCGCCTGGATTTGAGCCTGCGACCTTTGAATTGACCGAGGGCAAGTGGCAGGGAGGCAAAGGGCCAAAGAGCTTTAACTATGTGGCGACATTGTTGCCATCTAGCGAGTGGTCCAAGCTTGAGTTTGACGCACGCATGGGTTCTGACACCGAGAATGAGTTCTATGGTGCTGTGACCTTGAACAGTGTGCCCGAGGGCGCGTCCGTGATGTTTAACAACAAGCCGTTGTTGGACAAGGATGGCAACGCATTGAAGACACCTGCGACGTTCACAAGTGCGTACGTCAAGGATGACAAGGGCAAGCTTGAAGAGGTTCCTGTGCGCGTGGACACCACCATTGATGTGGGCCACAAGATCGAGCTTTCCTTTGAAGGCCAGGCAGATATGCCAAAGTACGGCACCCAGCTTGAGCGTCAGATGTGGACCTGTAACAAGAAGGATGAGGGCGCGATCAAGAAGTTGCCCAAGGATCACACGATTCAGCACGAGTGTGACTACACCTACACCAAGACGGTGGACTTCAATGGTTTGAAGGCCTACATCAAGCGCAGGGAAGACGAGAAGAAGCGCGTTGAGGAGTTCAATGCGAAGGTCAAGGAAGCGCAGGAGAAAATGGCCAAGGGAGAGCTTACACCTGAGGACATCAAGGCGATTCAGGGGAACTAGTAGGTTCTACAAAGACACGTAAGATAAGGCGCGCGGCGCATGTTGTTCAGGCAAAGATGGCTGGGTAATATGCGCCGCTTTTTTGTGGTATAGCATGAGGGAGAGCACAATGAAGTTATGGCAATTTGTGAGCGAGAAGGATGGTTGTTTAAGGTGGGCACTGCAACGCGAGGAGGGAGGTGACTTTGAGGTCATCAGGAGGAGGAGCAGCAGGAACTTTGAGAAGTTCTGTAAGGGGTTGCTCAAGGGTGAGAAGGGCGTTGACAAGTTGGTGTTAAAGAAGGGTGTTCGTGAGTTGCCAGGGACAGTTGTTGTGCCGACGCAGGCGAGCAAGATCGTGTGTGTAGGGTTGAACTATCACCAGCACGCCGAGGAGATGGGGAAGGCAGTGCCCGAGGAGCCGTTGTTGTTTATGAAGCCTGTGACCGCGTTGTTGGTATCGGGTGGGGAGATTGTATTGCCGAAAGCCTCAAAGGAGGTGCATTACGAGGGTGAGTTGGCGGTGGTGATCGGGACGGTGTTGAAAGGTGCGAGTGAGGAGGAGGCGCTGGCGGGGATTCTTGGTTACAGCTGTGCCAACGATGTGACCGCGAGGGATATTCAGAAGAGGGAGATGAGGTATACGAGGGGGAAGGGTTACGACACGTTTTGTCCGATGGGGCCTGCGTTGACCTTGGCGAGCACATGGGAGGTCGAAGATCAGCGGTTGGTGACGCGCGTAAATGGGGAGCAGAGGCAATCCAGCGGGTTAGGAGACATGATTCACAGCGTGGGTAAATTGGTGAGCTTTATCAGCGAAATTATGACGTTGTTGCCTGGCGACGTGATATTGACGGGGACCCCTTCAGGGGTGGGTAAATTGGAACATGGTGATCGCGTGGAGGTGGAGATCGAGGGGTTAGGTAAGCTGGAGAATACGGTGTCCTAGAGCGTAATAACTTCGCTCTTCTTCGATTAGCTCCTTCTCCATTACGCTCTAGTTTTGATCGTGTTGCGATGATTGGTGTAGTTTAAAGGTGGGGTTGAGGGGTGTATACTGGAGGTGATGAAAGGGGTGTAAGAAACCACCAGAAACCTTCAGGATGGGCGTGACTTGTGCGCCCAAATACACTATAATCACGCGCGCGCGTACGCACGCGACAGCGCCCCTTCTTGGCAAGGAGGCGCCATGGGGTTCACAAGGTGGTGAACAGCCTCATGAGGACAACGACAAGTTTGATCAGAACCAAACAAAGAAGAAAGATATTATGAGTGAAGTCAACGGTGAAGCGGAAGTAGCAGCAGAGGTCAAGGGCGGCAATGCGGGGTACGATGAGAACAGTATCCAGGCGTTGGAAGGTGTTGACGCGGTGCGAAAGCGTCCAGGGATGTACATTGGTAACACGGATGATGGTTCAGGGCTTCACCACATGGTGTATGAGGTTGTGGACAACTCGATCGACGAGGCGTTGGCAGGTCATTGCGACACGATCACGGTGGTGATCGAGGATGATATGACGGTGAGCGTGGAGGATAACGGGAGGGGTATTCCGACGGGTTTGCATCCACAAAAAGGTGTGAGTGCAGCGGAGGTTATCCTGACTGTGTTGCACGCAGGCGGAAAGTTTGACCAGAACTCCTACAAGGTGTCGGGCGGATTGCACGGCGTGGGTGTGAGTGTGGTGAACTTCCTGTCGAGCAAGTTGACCATTGATATTCGCCGTGAGGGCAAGTTGTGGCGTCAGAATTACACCACAGGGCATCCTGATGCACCGATTGATGTGGTGGGGACAGCCAAGACCACAGGCACCAAGATTACATTCCAGGCCGATGAGGTGATCTTCCCCAACCAGAGGTTCAGCTTTGGTACATTGTCTCAGCGTCTCAGGGAGTTGAGCTACCTGAACTCGGGCGTGGCGATCACGATCATCGACGAGCGTGATGATCGCCGCAACGACTTCAAGTTTGAGGGTGGTATCAAGAGCTTTGTGCAGGGTTTGAGCAGCAAGCAACAGCCTCTTCACGAGGAGCCCATTCACTTCGTCAAGGAGGTTGAAGACTCGGGCGTGACCGTGGAGGCAAGCCTTCAGTGGACCGACTCCTACAGGGAAGAAATTCTTTGTTATACCAACAACATTCATAACCGCGATGGTGGCACACACCTGTCAGGTTTGAGGGGTGCGTTGACCCGTTCTTTGAACGCATATGCCGCCGAGCACAAACTGACAAAGACCAACCTCTCGGGCGATGATGTGCGTGAAGGTTTGACAGCGGTGTTGTCGGTCAAGATGCCCGAGCCCAAGTTCTCCAGCCAGACCAAGGACAAGCTCGTCTCGGATTATATCAAGGGTTATGTGGAGAGCTCGGTCAACGAGCAACTCGCCATTTTCTTTGAAGAGAACCCCTCGACTGCTCGCCAGATCGTGAACAAGGCCGTGGGCGCGCAGCGCGCACGTGCGGCAGCCAGAAAGGCGCGTGAAATCGCGCGTAAATCGGCCATGGATGGATTGAGCAGCCTCCCAGGTAAGCTCGCTGATTGTCAGTCCAAAGACCCTGATGAGTGCGAATTGTTCATCGTGGAGGGTGACTCCGCTGGTGGTTCCGCCAAGCAGGGCCGTGATCGTCACTACCAGGCAATCCTCCCCTTGCGCGGTAAGATCCTTAACGTCGAGCGTGCCCGATTTGACCGTATGCTTGCATCAAACGAGATCACTGCGCTGATCTCTGCGCTTGGTTGCGGCATTGGTTCTGACCACTTCGACATTGAAAAGCTCAGGTACAAGAAAATCGCGATCATGACCGATGCTGACGTCGATGGTAGCCACATTCGTACGCTGCTGTTGACCTTCTTCTACCGTCAGATGCCCGAACTCATTGAGCAGGGTTACCTCTACATCGCTCAGCCTCCGCTGTATGGCGTGAAAAAAGGCAAGGGCATGCGTTACCTCAAGGATGAAAAGGCCCTCAACGAGTTCCTGATTCAGAACGCTGTCAGCTCTGTGCGCCTCAAGGCTCCATCAGGTGATGTGGTCGAGGGTGACGACTTTGAGAGCTACATCGGTACTTTGCTCTCATGGCGTGATGCGATGAACAGAATGGGGCGTCGTGCAGATACACGCATCATTGAAGCTGCCATCAAGGCAGGGCTTGCAGAGGAAGATCTCAACGATGAGGACCTCCTTCAGGATCGTATTAACACCATCCTTGAAGACCTCGGCGAGCGCTTTGATACAGTTCGCTGGATTGCGCCCGATATTGAGCCCGATGAAGACCTTGATGACCTCTTCCAGGTGCGTTGGAACTCTCGCGTGATGGGAATGAGCTTTGAGTCCTTGCTTGATCGCAAGCTCCTTGGTGGTCGTCTCTACAAGTCTCTTGTGAGCGCCTTTGATGCCTTCAAGGCCCCTGGATTGCCTCTCACTATGGAGAACCCCAGGACCGCCAAGGAGTTGGAGGTGCATGATGATATCAATGAGCTCTTGAATGCGATCCTGCTCGCTGGCCGAAAAGGTCAGAGCATCCAGCGCTACAAGGGTCTGGGTGAGATGAACCCTGATCAGCTCTGGGAGACCACCATGGACAGCGAAAACCGCTCCATGCTTCAGGTTCGTGTCGAGGATCAGGAACACGCCAACCTCCTGTTCACTCAACTCATGGGTGATGATGTCGAAGGTCGTCGTGACTTCCTTGAGCGCAAAGCGCTCTCTGTGCGTAACCTCGACGTGTAAGCTCCATCAACACACCCAAGAGGAGCACGCAAAATGACAATTTTGCGTGCTCCTCTTGGGTGTGTTGATTTGTTTTTAAAATCAATTATTTATCACACCAACCCGCGCGTGATAATGAGCCTGCAAACAGGCTCATTATCACGCGCGGGTTGGTGGTGTTTTTTTGAGGGAAACTTCGTCATGGGAGAATCCAAAAACCAAGACATGTCACCTGCGGACCTCTCCAAGGATGAGAGGATCGCGCTGCTGAAATCCCAGCCCGATGCCAAGGTATTGCTGCTCCATGAGGGCGATGTACGCCGCGCGCTGGTGGACTTCGATGGCAAGGCGTATCACTACGTGCGAAACGTTGCTGGCGAGCGTATTCTGCTTGTATTTGCAGGTATTTTGCTTGCCGCAGCCGCAGGCATTGTCTTCTTTACTGGCGCTGTCATTCTCCCCTGGAGAATCGCCGTGGTGTTGTGCGCTGTGGCGTGTCTGTCTCTTGGCTGGTTTGTGGTCAAATGGCATAAACAGGCAGGTTCAAGCTTTGTGGCGCTTGATGAAGAACACCTGTTTATCGGCGATCGCAAGCGCGCCTGGCGAGTTGCCTGGGAGCTGCTCGACGTCAAGAGCATGGGGTTTGAACAGTTCTCAACGCAGTCTGGTCAGGGGGTGTTAAACCTCAACGTAGGCGGGCAAAGTATTGAGTTGATTCTGTATCATCCACTCATGCATCTTGAAGATTTACAAGGCTTTATGGTCGATGTCTTGACGATGCTCAAGCAAGATGAAGCGCTCGCAGCGCTGACAGAAGGTCAGGAAGAAGAGCCTCAGGAATCCTGACGCGTGAGCGTGGCATGTAAGCGTTGAATCATGAGGTAGGTCTCGCTGTAGAGCAGTGGCTCCAGTGAGGATGGTTTTAATGACATGCCATTGAGCGCTTCAAATGCGACCCGTTTGATGCCCAGATCATAGGTGGCGTATAGCGCCTCCTGAAATGCGATCTCACCATGGTAAAGCCAGATCCTCAGGTTACGCCCTGGCAACAGGTGGTACGAGCGAGAGAACCTACCATAAGAGACCTCGCCGTGCCGCCAACCTTGCTCCCTGAGCGTCTCCAGCAGGTTGAGTTTGAGGTCATATCTTTGACGGAAGTAGAGCGCATCAAGGGGGTGCTGTTCGGGTGTGAACGTCTCTCGTGTAAGCTGTTCAAATAACGGCATGATCTCGTTATCTGCAAAGGACTCTCCCCATTGTTGATGCTCTTTTGTGGTGAGCTCCATGGGGTGAATCAGGTAGAGCTTTTCATCTGGTGTGAGGGGGACTTCATCCTCCTCACTGTCAAAACAAGAACCTTCAATAAAGCGTAACGTGTGGCCCGATTCGGTGCGCCAGATGATCGTCTCAAGCAAGTTGCTCATCAAGGCATTGGAGAGGAATCGCTCCTGAATATACTCGTGTTCAAAAGGGCGATTGGAGAGCATGGCAAACTCAAAGACCCGCTGCCATTTCTTCAAAAATGGCGCGAGCTTATCCTGGAGGGTTTCAAAGGTTTCGAGGGATTCTCGCCAGGATGTGGGATCATGAATCAGAGATTCTTCGGGGAATGTAGTGAAGAGCTTGCGTGTGTGTTTATTGCGTAGTGCAAGGTCGTGACTGCCAGGTTGAAACGTGATGACATGGTCATCGGGTTCACTGAGTGATAGCGATGTTTTTTCAGGGATGAAATCAATCACGTCGATTGATTCTTCCTGATGTTTTTCGCGGATATGCAGGTCAATGGTGTGAAGATAGTCTTCAGGTGAAAGTCCACTGATTGCAATGAGATGCTGATGCCATACGTTGGCCTCGTTGTAGAGCGTGCTCTGGTAGGGACCAAAGGTTGCGATATCATAGAGCCAGCTTTTGGTTGTGGGGTGGTCCAAGCGAGCGAGCGTTTCAACGTACCAGATGGCGCGCTTGTGATTGCCCTGGCTTGCGAGCTCGACGAGTGAAGGTGCAATCTCGATGAGGCGCTGGGCGGCTTGCATGGCAGCGAGTTGAAAGATTGCCCATTTGTGTGTGGGCTTTGCGCCATGTGTGAGCCATGCGGCCTCAATATCGGTGGAGAGTGCAGTGCGTTCCTTTTCTGAAAGGAGCGCAAGAATCTGCCAGTGTTCGGGCACAAAGTGTTCAGGGCCTTCTGTTGTGAGCAGCATCAGAATTTGTTTGTGCTCTTTTTCAGTGAGAGCTTCTTGTGTTTGCCACAGGAGCGTATGCGCACCAAATGTGGATGTAAGCCATGTAGGGACGCGTTTGGCTTTGACATTGTGTTCAAGGAAAAGTTTTGCTTCTGCAACGTTCATGGGGTTGTGCTCATCAAGAAAACAGGTGGCAATGACGGAGTGTGATTGTGGCGGAGAGAAAGATTGAGAGCAAGTGGTGAGTGCTGTGCGTGACGATGTGATGGGGAGTGTGTTAGACCGTTAGACAGGTCGTCGTTTTGGCAGGTTATAGATTGATAGGTGAGGATTGTATGACAGTAAAGTTTTCAGAGCAGTTGGGTAAGATTGGTGTTCATGTGTCTGAAAATATGGATGATTTGGTGAAGATGCGTCGGCATTTTCATCAGCACCCAGAGTTATCACGGCACGAGTTCAAGACGACGGCGTTGTTGTCGGAGCGTTTGAGAGAGCTTGGCTTTGAAGTGCGCGTCAGGCCAGAGGGCGTGGGTTTGATCGCCGATCTTGTACCCGCTGATTTTGATGTCATGGTACATCCCACCGTGGCGATTCGAGCGGATATGGATGCGCTTCCAATTCAGGAGGCCAACACGGTTGATTATTGCTCACGAGAGAACGGCGTGATGCATGCGTGTGGTCACGATGTGCATATCACATGTACGTTTGGCGCGTTGAGTGCGTTGGCTGCGATGAAAGACGAGCTGCCAGGGCGTATTCGTATTATTTATCAGCACGCCGAGGAGGTTGCACCATCGGGAGCGCCCGAGATGATTGCATTTGGTGCGATGGAGGATGTCGAGGCGATCGTGGCATTGCACTGTGATCCCGAGCTTCCCGTGGGCACGATTGGTCTCAAGAAGGGGCCTCTATGTGCTTCATTTGACAGGTTTATTTATACAATCAAGGGCGTGGGCGGACACGGTGCGAGGCCACATCACTGTGTTGATCCTGTCTTTGTCGGCGTGCAGTTATGTCAGGCATTGTATCAGGTCACGGGACGAACCTTTGATGCGCGTGAGCCCGTGGTATTAAGTCTGGGAGAGTTCAGGGCAGGGCATGCACCCAACGTGATCCCCGAGACAGCGCATTTAAGTGGTTCTGTGCGTACGGTGTCGAATGAGTCAAGAGCGCGCGTGGAAGATATGCTCAACCGTATGGCAGAGGGTGTGTGTGCCATGTATGGCGCGAGCTATGAGCTGGATCTGTACCGTGGTGCACCTGCGATCATCAACGATGATGAGGTGATCAATGTGCTCAGAGATGTCGTCGTGGAGAGGCTTGGGCCAGAGAGCAAGAGCATCACGTGGTTGAAGTTGCCAAGCATGGGGAGTGAGGACTTCTCGTGTTATCTGTCTCATGCACCAGGTGCGATGTTCAGGCTGGGCGTACGACGTGAAGGTGCTCCTGTGCATTTGCTGCATTCAGACAGGTTTAATGTCGATGAGGAGGCGATTGGTCATGGCGCACATATTCTTGCAGGAGCCGCGCTGAGAATGCTTCACCGCAGGGCCGAAGCGCGTGAAGATGTGATTTTGTGATTTTGTAATTCTTTAGTTTTCATATCGTGCTGAATTTAAAGGGTTATAATTTTTTGTTTTACTAAGAGATAGGGCGATTTATCTGAAAGATAAATCGCCCTATCTCTTAGTAAAACGCGTGCTTTATCAAAAAGATAAACCTGCGCCACCGCTAAAATAAGAGCCCTGACGGATATGTTTTTGTTCAAGGATCTCGGGGGTGGGTGTAGAGAGCGTGGTCTTCTCAAGATAGAGGTGGATCGCCTCCATTCCAGGCTCGCCATCGTCAGGATCTTCATCGGTGATAAACCAGAGCTGAAGTCGCATGGTCTCTTCCTTGATGCCATATGTGCCAGGAGGACCGCCATTATCCCAGACGCGGCTAGCCTTGTGAGGGTTCCAGGTGTAGCTCCCGGCAAGTTCAATCGGGCCAAGTTTGAGCGCAGCCTGCGGTTTGACATACAGGCGTCGGTGTCCTCCGATGGCGGCTCCTGCCGAGACGCTGATGCGGAGAGGACCAAGTGGGACAGGTACAATCATGAGTCCAAGGCTTGCACGAATGCCACCGAAGAATGAGCCAAGAAAGGGGTAACCAAGCCCGAGGCTTGCTTCAACACCACCTTCCGAGCCAAAGAGCGTGCGAAAGGGGAGAGCTCCAGCCTCAGCGAGCACGCCGTAGTTGTGTTGTGGCGTGGTGTCATTGTCATCTGTGTCAATGTCCTTGAAGTTGCTGTGTCGTGCATGTGTGAGGCTGACACCAAGATAATGTTGGTGTCCATAGCCGCCATGAACTTCATACTCGTCCATATCAAGGAGCTCTTCGACAGAGCTTTGTGCAAATGCCTCGCTGTGGTGCATGCATGATAGAATGAGTGTGGATGTGATAAATGCTAATTTTTTCAGTGTGTTGCTCATTGTGTTTAGAACCTCATCCCAGCGCCCAGAGTATAAGCGGTATCGAGTTTGAGCAGGCGAGTGAGCTCAACTCCAGCGGTGAGGTGGAAGCGCCACAAAAATGCGTGTGCGGTGAGAGAGACGGGCCAGGCGGTGACGGTATCTGGCGTGGAGGAGTCGGCAAAGTATTTGGTGAGCGTGGCAAAGTTGAGGTCCCAGCCAGCTTGAAGCGCGAGTGGGCCAAGAGGTTTAACAAGGCGGAGAGGGATGCCATTGAAGCGCGATTCAACGCGTGTGTTTTCATAGGTGCTGGTGGATCGTCCCCATCCATAGCCTGCTTCAAAGATGAGATGTTTTCCTGCTGGAAATCCCAGCAAAAAGTTTGCTCTCAGGCCCTGTGTTTGGCCAAGACCTCGTCCCATCCAGTCATCAGTATAGTAGGTGAATTCAAAGTTCTGACCTCCTCTGTAAGACGCGATTTCCGTGCCCATGCCTTCGCTGGCATCGATCATATTTTGTGATGTTTCAAACTTCTCGTCGGCGTCTGCGGTGAGTCCATAGTAGGTCGTCTTGGTTTCCCATACGGTGCCATCAGAATGATAGGAGCGTGAGGTTGATACGCCTGTGACCTGATAGGCGCTCATTCCGATGGCGCCTGCACCAAGCAGAGCACAGCTCTTTCCAAGAACAGCGAGCACCAGACCAGAGATGATGCCATTGCGTTCCTGAATGGTGTAGCCCATGACCTGTGGCCCACCTGCAACGCTCGCTGTGGAGTGGTGGCTTGATCCGCGTTGCATGGTGGTGCCAATGGTGTAACCCGTGGTCTCTAGCCATGCCACCGAGCGGAAGGAGTGGTAGATGCGCCCGAGGATTTTTTTGCCAAAGGAGATCTCATCATCCTGTGGTTGTGGTGTTTGTGTGGGTGGAGGTGGCGTGGTCTTCTCGGGCGAAGTGCGAGGAGGCGTTTCTCCTTCTTTGGGGAGCGGCGGTATGGACGTCTCTTCCTTTGGTTGCTCCTGTGATTGTGTGGGTAATGGCGGCGGCGTTTGTGCCTGCGTCGCCGAGGGGAGAGCCACAAGAAACAGCGAGCCAAGGGCGAGCATGCATATGTGGTGGTGATATGTGATTGGGCCAGAATGCATGATTTTCCGTGAGAGAAGAGGGGGGAGCCAGGATGTGTGTATGGGAATAGGAAGAGTGTAGAAGATCTTGCATTACATTGCATCATGAAACACAGGCAGACGCGCCAGAAGGATAAGGAGGGGGCGAGCTTCGCTA
>CATLTV010000019.1 GCA_950059285.1 uncultured Pseudomonadota bacterium
AAAAAATCGAATTTTTTTTTCCGCCCCTCTTCTTATATATAAAACATTTTAGCTCAGGACTTCTCTTCCGATCCTTCTTCATCGGTCTTGGACTCGGCTTCTTTCTTCTCTTTCTGAAGCTCCCTCCACTCATCTTTTTCCATCCTGCTGACAAGACGCCAGCCTGACTGCTGACGATCCCAACGCTCAATAAAGCGCTCCTTCTGCACCGTCATGTTGGGCTCCTTGTACCAGTGCTGCTCCACATCCACGATGGCATGCACAGGCTCTTCTTTTTCACGATCGGCGGACTTCATCTCAAGGTCCTTGATCTCCAGCAACGTGATGTGGAAATCCTCTCCATGCTCCTCATAACGCCCAAGGAAGCTCTGCTTGAAGTCCTCGGCGACAAAGTAAGCAGCCTTCTCATACCTGGCCCAGCGAAGGTTCTTGTGAAATCCGCGTAACGCGGACTCAAGCTCTGTACCATCCTCAATACTTGGTGGACGGTTCATGGTTTGACACCCTGTGTTTCCCATCAGCGCCAACGCTCCACCTATCAGCGTCACGCACACACATAGCCTTACGAGATGCCTGAAGAGACCTCTTTTCATATCATTTGCCTTCTCATCCATGAGTTCAAAAACCTTTATCAAGTCATTCTATTATTTCTTCTTTTTCCTCAGAAGAACGCTCGCCACACGTTGACGATCCTCTGCTGATAGCTCGCCAGTCACGGCCAACACAACCAGGAACGCCACCCCGAGAATGGCCATCTTACCTGCAACCGCTCCAAGTGTCACAACTTTTGCCAGACCTCCTGTCAAACCTGCACCTGCAAACCACAACGCAGGCTCGGGAATCACCAGATCCAAACCAAATAACACCAGCGCTCCTGCCAGCACTCTCAACACGGTCTTCCAGGGAGGGAGCGCGCCGTAGCGCTTCCAGATAAAGCCAAGTGAAAGCACACAGCCAACACCCATCGCGATCGCGGTCGCAGTCGCAGCGCTCAACATAAAGTCAGGTGCAAACTTCAAATATGCTGCGGCAAAATCAGTCGCACCACCAGAGTATGCCACTGCCTGATGAACCTGGCTCATCGCCTCGCCTGCCATGGAAGGCAGCTGCACTGCATGCTCCTGTTGAAGAATGCTCTGCCAGACCTCCTCACGTCGCATACTCAGGAACCACCAGTTCAACGTGGCACTCACGCCAAGACTTATCGCCATCAACCACGCGGTCACACCTGGGCGGCCTGCCCCCGTGATGATGGTCGCGCCCACAAAAAAGAGTGAGAAAAAGATGATCGCCACGGTCATCACCGAAAGCGCACCTGCAACTGCCGTGTAATCAGAGGAATACAACGCACCAATCAGAGAGTCCGAGTTGAAAATCAATGGCAACGCCACGGCAGCAATCAACAACAAACAGTACCTGAATGTGGTTTCGATATAACCTTTTGTACGCTCCTTATCCTCCTTGAAGGTCGCTTCACTGATGAGAGGAAACACCACAAAGGTGATCGCAATCACGCCCTGATAAGGCAACCTTGAGATGTTGAGAGCAGCACCATAAAACCCAGCAAATTTATCACTCACTGTGCTGAACTGATCGCCAAACATCGCCAACGACTCGGGCGGCACACTCGTCATCGACTTCAACATAAACAGGTCTGCGCGAAGCAATCCGTTGAGAGCAAAGGTATATGCCATGACAAGGAGCAAGAACTTCAACAAGGAGCTGCCACCAACCTCCTGCGAGGAGGTCGCACCAGCGCCCTGCTGCACAGCCTGTAAGTGCGCACCCTGTTTAAGCATTCTCCACACCATGACGCCCGAAATTAACGCGATCGCGCCCGCTGCACCCACAAAACCCGCCACAGCGCCACCCACGCCAAAGCCGATCCAAACAAGGCCCAACATGCCAATGGTCTTCATCGTCTGGAATGCGATATCGAGCGCAGCCTGACGCACAAAGCTCTTGATGCCGTTCAAGTACCCCACAAACAACGCATAAAATGCATAAAACGCAATGATCAAACTCGAGAACCGCATCATGCCTGACAACGACGCGTCATGAAAGATCTCACCTGCAATCCAGGGACTTGCTAGCGCATAACCCACAGCGACAGGGACGCCAAGCAAGAGCTGAAGTTTGAGCGCCTGATTCACAAGCTCCTTGGCTCGTGCTGGCTGCTCACTGATCACCTTGGCCACAGCTTGAAGTGTGCCTGTAATCATCACCATGTTCAGCAAGCCAATCGCCTCGGTGACGATCTTGAACTGGCCAAACAGCTCCGCAGAACCAAAGAACAACGGGAGTCCAAGCTGCGTTAACGCACCCGTGACCATAAACCACAACTTGGCTGCCGTGATCACCAGGAACCCTCGCCCTGTCTTTCTTACTGTATCGTCCTGAACCTCATTGGATGACTCAGAAACATCAACTTTATCAATAGAATCAGACATTTAAAACCCTAACAAGAACCCATAACCTGTGCTCAACGCACATCAGACTTACTACGCCCCTCTCCCATAGCTCATGCGTTCACAAAAAACCAACCTCAACAGACTGTAAAAAATCAATTTTTCTTTGCCTCACCACTGTTCGTGCACATGATCGACTCTCGTCGGTCAGGTTACATTATCCGTTTTCTTATATTTCCTTTTGGAGAATCTTATGAATTATCTCATTACAGGCGCAAACAGGGGCATTGGCCTTGAATTCGTCAAACAACTTACATCTCGTGGAGAAACTGTCCTTGCCACATGCCGCTCTCCAAAACAGGCCGAAGAGCTTAACACCTTGGCCAACACACACAAGGATCTGCTGACCATCATCAAGCTTGATGTTGCCGACACAGAGAGCATCGATAACCTCCTGAGTTATGTCAAAAAAGAAGACCTCACATTTGACGTCCTCATTAACAACGCAGGCATCAACCCTCAAGCAGGGCAGCTTGGGGAACTTGATTACGATGTATTCTTGAAAGGTTTTGAGGTGAATAGCATCGCTCCCCTCCGCCTGGCCGAAGCGCTCCTGCCACGACTCACTGGAGCCAAAAAGATCATCAACCTCACCTCCAAAATGGGCAGCGTCGAGGACAACACCAGCGGCGGCGCCTACGCGTATCGTATGAGCAAAGCTGCTCTGAACATTGGCTTCAAAAGCTTCGCCATTGATACAAAGTCCAAAGGCGTCACTAGCCTTGTCATGCACCCAGGCTGGGTCATGACTGATATGGGCGGACCCAATGCCCTGATCACCGTTGAGCAAAGCGTCAGCGGACTGCTCAACACCATCGACAATGCCACCCTTGAACAAAGTGGTAACTTCTACGGATGGGAAGGCAACATCATCCCTTGGTGATCTATCGTGTCTCACAAACGCAAAAAAGGAGGCTCATCATGAGCTCCTGTGGTCGTAATACCATGGGTCTACGATTCACCACCATGGATCGTAAGCAATTGTCATCAAAGAGAAAACCCCAGGGGCGACACCCCTGGGGTTTTCTCTTTGATGACAATTACTTAAATAAACTCTTCACCTCATTAATGTAGCGCGTCTCTTGCTCGCTCACATCCTCTCCTGTTCCAAGCAAACCTCCTCCTGCGCTCTCAGCAACAGCCGTCAAACACGAGACGATAAACTCACCATACAGACGTACATCCTCCTCACCAAAATGCTCGGTCACCGCCGCATGCACTGTGGAGAGCATACTCGCAGTATAGGTCTGAAAGTCCTTGTCCGCATCCACTACGATCTTTTCCTTGCTGTCTGGCTGCTCATCAATCAACGCAAAGAGAGGCTTGCCCTTGTAAGGCGCTGACTCCAACAACGCCCTCTTGGTCTGCAAAAACGTGACAAACTCATCTCCCCACTCCAGTGGATTACTTGAGTCTCCAAACAAACCCATGGATGCGATCATTGGGCCTTCTGCTATCAGTTTCTTTGTGGGTTGATCCATGATTAGTACCTCTTGTGTTATTCAATATGACGTTTCTGTTTTAACAAAACCTCCATCAGGTTTCGACACTCGACAACCTATGAATCACCCCGAAGAAAAACAACCTCTCAAAAAACCATTTAATCCGTCAAACCAGCCACTTAACCACTCTTCACCAGGCACAGTGCACAATAACCAGACACACCGTCCTCCCTTGTGCTCATCGACAGTTAATCCTGTGCTCAAGATTAACTCCAAGGGCCTAAAATTAAATAATTCACACGGCCCACCACCACACATCCTCCAAATAAGGGTACAATAACAAGCTGAAAAGCTTCATTTTTATTGAATACCTCTCACATGTTGCTCGTCGATGTAGTGTATTAAAAACTTCAACAGTTTAGCAGGAAACTACATCATGAAGACCCCACGCCATACACTCTCCTTACTCGCTGCGCTCACCATCCTGACCCCATCTATTGCCATGGCACAGGGCGCTCTTGACACCTTGCGAGCTACACAATCCCCACGCCATGTCACGACACAACGCATCCAGGAGCAGGGACACTCCATGGAAGACATTGAGCCTGGTCAGACCATCAAGCTGGCATCTCAGCGCACATCGCTTCGCACGATCAATGTCAAGACCTCGGAGTTCTTGCGCCCCGCCAAGGGTCATCGTTACATCGCCGCGCGCACCACATGCCACGATTACCTTCTGGTCGTGGAGTACGCACATCGCAAGGCGCTCAACCTCCATCCTCACACCAAAAAGATCAAAGGCTATGTCCTTAACCTCAAGGACAACTCTCGCTCTGAAACATTTTTTGCGCCATCCGAGGACATCATCTGCCAGGATGACCGTATGCTCATACGACGCTACGATGGAGCGCCCGCAGTCTTCTCCTTTGAAGACCAGAGCATTCACATTCCATCGTTCTCACTGCCCAACAATGACACACTCAGCCACATGGATGATCCCACACCCATTATGCCCGAGGATGGATCACAAGCCACACACTTCCTTGTGCGCGCCGTGTCCAAGGACAAAAAATTCTACTTCTCACTGTGGTCCCCTGATGATGGGCACATGGACTTCACAGAGCTTCCTTTTGATGGTGTAATCTCTGCTCAATTTAACAATGATACCATTGACATGGCGGGATTTACCGTACACACATCACAAGTCACAGATGCCTTCAGCGATAACCCCCGAACCTACAGCAACACGCAAATTCATCGCCACGCTTATAATGTAGGTGATGATATCACGCGTATTCATGAGGGCTCTGCAAACACCGAAGTCAGCCTGATCAAGGGCGGCTATATTGCCATCTCGGAGTACAACTCACAGCGCATCCTCTACCCTGATAATACAGAGATCCAAATCTCCTCGGAGGACTGTGATCCACGCAGCAAACTCAAACTTGCAGATGTGTCACGTACTACCACAGCTGCACTGTTCACATGCAGAACCTCCGAAGACACCACACAGTATCAACTCGTGTACTGGACCCCCGAACAAACATATACACTCAATGCCTCTGGCAACTCGTTCCAAAGCCCAAGACCTGCCCAAAACTGGGAGTTCGCAGATGGTCCCGTGCCAATTGTTGTCATTTCGGAATCCACATGGGACCCCAAACGATGGGAGTACAATCACAAGTATTTTGATATTGATCGCGGCGTCCTCTGGCATGGAGATGCACAGTATGAGCTCAGCATCTCTCCTGGCCGCAGCCCACGTGTGTTCCTTGCAGCAGACAAGGAGCACAAACGAGAAGAGATCCAAAAAGGCAAGAGAATCAAGCTCTTCAAAGTGGACCTTGATCGCGGCACAGAGACATTAATCCACACCTACACCGACTGTCCTGGTCAACTTGTCTCCTCTCATCGAAACGCTGGCATCACCGAAGTCCACTGTGTGACAAACCCCAACAAGGGCAAGTTTGAATACATCCAGCAGTGGTCTGAAGTCATCGACCTTGAAAACTACACACGCTTCAGGGTGCCCAAAAACCGCTACGTGAGCGACATCCTGCCCGATGGACGCTTCGTGATTAACACCGCCGATAAAGGCGATAACCTCCTCTACCACAACGCCTCAAAGCTCTGGATTGGTAGCATGCGATAACTAAACAAGAAGAGGCCCCTCATGAGGGGCCTCTTCTTGTTTGGCTATAAATATCACTTGCATCGATCATTTTTGGATGATTCGAAGCGACATAGAATCTCGGGGTCACTTGAGTCATCACACACGAGCGCCGCAGATTTATCAGGACAGCTGTAATAACGCCCCTTGTTACAGCACTCATAACGTTTGCCACTGCCATCATCATCGTAGTCATCAAGACCACCACAGGCCCATAACACAATGACAGAGAGCAACAGCCCACACAGAGCAAACCCCAGGGATAGCACAGACATACGTTTTTTTGCTGGAATAGCGTTCATGTCACGAACTCCTTGTGAAACACGTTCTTGATCCTCAATTTGCCCACCGAGTTTAGCATATGAACTACCGCTCGCGAAGCCTCAGCGACGCAGAGGTTGTCACCAACGTAAACGTCATAAAAGCAAGTATTACCAGCATGTTCACGGGCAATGATGTCTCGGCATCTCCGAAGAAACGGTCCAGCGGATTGGGTGGCGGCGGCGGCGCTGGCAACCCTGGCGCAAAGGGTTTTGGAAGTTCACTGGCAGATAACTCATAGCCGTCTGAAAGGTGCTCAATTTGCAAGGCCCCTTCAAAACCCCAGCGACTGACAGTGGTTTGCGCAATCGTCCAGCTTGGATCTTCCATACGGTCAATCGGCATGATCGCACCACCAAGAATCACCTGCGGAATCAACAACATGGGAACAAGCGCAAGCGACGCAGCAGGCGTTCTCACCGCAGCAGAGAGCGTCAGCCCCATGCCCGTCGCAGCGAGCGTACAACCCCACAACACAGCAAGATGCAACAGAGGATTTCCCACCATATCAAGCCCAACGTATGTAATCCCCAACAGAGCCATGCATTGCGCAAGCGCAAGACCTGCGAGCACAATGAACTTGGAGCCCACATAAGCTGGGATCGAGAGGTTCACCATACGCTCACGCTGATAAATCGCCTGCTCGGACACAATCTCACGCGCTGCGTTTGAACATCCAAACCAGATGGCCGAAATCACGAGAAGAAACAGCGCGAAAGGCATGTATTCCATACGATTAAGCGCGCCATGCTCCTGTCCCATAAAGACCAGCGCCACAAAAATCGCGATAATTGGTGCCTGCAACAACAAGATCGTCGTGCCAAGCCTGTCCTTGAACTTGATGTTCAGATAACGCCTGGAGAGCACAAAAAGCTGATGAAAGCGAAAACGCACAGCCTTCTTGGGAGCCACGGGTGTGAGGTTCACATCAGCCTGATTCTTCCTGCGCTCCTCCACATACTCACGGTGATATGAGCTCTGCCTGTAACGGGCCGCGAAGGTCTCCATCGGTTCGCCCGCACGCTGCGCCTCCACCATCGGCTTCAAACAGGAGCCAGGATCAGCAAGAATTTCTTCGGCTTGTGGTGTGCCAGGCTTCACACGAGGAAAGAAGTACAGGATGGAGTCTGGATAGGTTGGCCCATAATAAACCTGCTCTCCATCAGCCAGATAAATCACATTATCAAGCAACCTGTAGACCTGAAGTGAGGGCTGGTGAATGGTCAAAAGGATGGTGCGTCCCTCATCAGAGAGTCGTCGCAGCAGGCGCATCACATTGGCGGCATCCTCACTGGCAAGACCACTTGTGGGCTCATCCAGACAGAGCAAACTTGGCTCGGTCAACAGCTCCATCGCCAGGTTGACACGCTTGCGCTGCCCCCCAGAAATCCCCTTCTTTGTAGGCGAACCAATCTGTACGTGCGCTGTCTTTGCAATCTCCAAGCTCGCCAAAACATTAGCAATACGCTGGTCAATCTCCTCATTCGAGGTGTCCGCAGGGAGCCTGAGCTTGGCGGTGTAATAAAGCGCCTCGTACACGGTCAGCTCGTCGTGAATGATATCTTCCTGTGGCACGTATCCAATCGTGCCACGGTAACGATCATAGTGCGCGTTCAGCTCGTCGCCGTTGAGCAGCGTGCGGCCTGTAGACGGTTTAATGTAGCCAATCAAGGACATCAGGAGCGTGGTCTTACCTGCGCCACTCGGCCCCATAAGACCAATAAACTCAGTAGGATACGCCGTAAAAGAGATATCATCAAGCAAGCGCTTCATCCCACCAGACTCGCCCTTGACATCCACACGGATATTCTCGGCTTGGAGGATGATATCGCCTTGATAGCTCTTCTCAATCGCACCTCTGGCGAGGTCGAGCTTCACGGCATAGGTGCCAAAACTCAGGGTATCATCAGCAGATATTTCGGAGCGACCAACGCGCTTACCATTGAGGAAGGTGCCATTGGCACTGGCGAGGTCCTCAATAAAGATTTTCTTGTCCTTACGAATCAAACGCGCGTGATGGCGAGAGATTTGCGGCGCATCAAGCACAATATCGTTGTCCTCACCACGCCCGATGGTGATGATCTTCTTGTTGAGCTGCATCGCAAGCGAGCTACCAGAGAGAGGATCACGCGCATCATCAAGTCCCATGAAGTCGGCGATACGACTTAACGGGAAGCGATAGCTCCCCATATAAAGGATGTCATTGGAGGAGGCTTCAATCGGACCACTCAGAGGAGAGGAGCTGCGATCATTGAGGAAGGTGCCGTTTGCGCTGGCGAGGTCTTCCACAAGCCAGCTTCCATCAGGGAGACGATTGAGTTTGACGTGTCTGCGAGAGATTTGAGGTGCATCAAGGACAATATCACATTCGACATCACGCCCAATCACGATGGGTTTCATGACAGCGCTTACCGCCGAGATCGCCTGTGTCGCAGCGGGGTCCTTGGCGCTTGTCTTGACCAGCTTTTGAAGGAGGTCCTCATCTAGCGTGAAGGAGTAGCTTCCAAGCCCAATAAGATCGCCCTGTCGAACGATGGCGCAGGAGACCTCTTGATGGTTGACCGTGGTGCCATTGGTGGAGTTCAGATCCTTGATGTAGACTTTTCGCGTGGAGGGAGAGAACGCCATTTGAGCGTGATAGCTCGAGATGTTTGGGCGAGGGATGACGAGGTCGTTGTCAGAGTTGTAACCGATGCTGAGTTTTCGGGCATCAAGGGGGATAGACTCGACAGTTGGTGCGGACGGCAGGAGCGAGCCAATGTCCTTTTCCGATGTATTTTCAGACACTTCCGCATCTGTGCTTTGGTCACCAAGTTCACGAACCTGTTTTTCCTGGTGAGTTTCAGCGTTGTAATGCAGCTCGGGGCGAGTGTTTTGAGGGGCAACACGAGGCAAGCGTGCCTGACACCGTGTGCAAGACACAGAATCAGACGAATTGGCGTGTCCACACTGGGGACAGAAAACATTGTGTGTGGTGGACATGGGGATCCTAACTCAAATAAATTCGACGCCCAAAATAGCAGGTATTCAGGAAAACAGGGTTCACAAGAGATGAGACTCTACTTTACTTGGAACAGAAGTCAAAGTGTCGAAATGGTATGATATCGATCACAGGCGAGGAAAGGAGCTGATGTGAATTTCTGTGATAGCAGGGTTATTTCGTTTGTATTTTGACAAGCTGACAGTATGAGGGCTATAAACGAGACAGACAGTTGTTTTGAGGTTTGGATCAGGTCGCAATCAGTCAAAAACATCTGGCAAGAGCGCAGGTCGTCACCCTGTACGACACAACGCAGTGCATAACAGAGCGCCTGGGCCAGATGAAGGACAGACACAACCAAACATCACACATATCATCCAAGGTGAGAAAGAATATTATGTCCAAGCTCAAAGTTGGGATCGTTGGAGCAGGGAGCATCGCAGAGCTTCACGCACTCGGATACGAACATGATGACCGCGCTGAGATCGTCGCGATCTGTGATCCAGATGAAGACCTCGCGATCAAGAGGGCGTTGGATTGGGGTGCTCGCGCGTACTACACAAACTTTGATCAGATGTTAGCTGATCCAAAGATTGATGCGGTTGAGATCCTCACACCAAACCACCTCCACGCGGAGCAAGCGATCAAGGCACTTCAGGCAGGAAAGCATGTCTGTGTTGAGCGCCCCATCGCCATTAGCATTGAAGATGCACGACGTGTACAACAAGCTGCGGCTGCATCTCGCAGAGTGCTCCAGGTGTATGAGCCCAGTCTGTATTACAAGCCTCTTCTTGACGCACGCAGTTTGATCGACGCAGGAGAAGTTGGCGAGGTCACAGGATTGCGCGTGGACGCCGTGGTGGGTCAGAGCGAGCAAGGCAAGTGGGACTTTACCAGCAATGATCAGGCATGGCGCTTTGATCCAGCCAAAGCAGGCGGCACACCGATGCTTTATGAGGTCGGTTACCAGGCGTTCTGCATTGGCCTGTTTCTTGTGGGCTCCATCGAGAAGGTCAGCGCATGGAGCTCATCCTCCACGCTCAAGAATGGTCGCGTCATCGATGCACCGACCGTGGCGATGTGGAAGCACTTTGAGCAAGAAAGCTACGGCACATTGCACCTTACCTACGCACCTGATCGTGTGATGCGTTCAGGCAACAGCTTCCCCATTGAGTTGGACATTCTGGTCAGCGGCACACGTGGTGAGATTCGTATCATCCGCAGCCCCGACGCAGGTCGTCCAGATGCACCCGTGGAATTGCGTCGCAGCAACAGGCGCGTCAACTACGGTCAACGCACCACCTTTGAAGACAGCTTCATTCGCGCGACCAAGAACTTCATCAGCGCATGCCTTGGCAAGGAAGAGCCACTTCTTCGTGGTGCCGAGGCGCAGCAACTTCTTGTACTCACGCTGGCTTACCATGAGGCAGCCAAGCGTGGACGAGCCATCTCTCTTCAACACGGATAAGTAAACGCCATGCTCTCTCGTTCTTCTCTTCAAAATACAGTGCTCGCCTTGACACTCTCCATCAGCGCAGGAGCCTGCGCTGACAATCAGGCAGCAAGTCAAGACCCCGCATCTGAAGGCTCTGGGTGGAGCATTGATGGCGAGACCTTTGATCAAGGTGCTCAGGATCAAGGCACGGAAGACGCGCTCGACATGTCATCTTCACGTGCAGATATGACTCCTGCCCCAAACGACATGGCCTTACTTATCGACCTTGGTCCAGAACCGATCGACATGGCTCCTGTGCCCGAAGAGGACATGCCTGCTACTCTCATTGACTTTGGTGTGGACCCCACGCCCGACATGCCCGCAGATGTGGACATGTTTACGCCTGAAGATATGTCGGGCGGCCTGATGGAAGGCGATGGCTGTGGTAACACCAATGAATGTGGCGATGGACTCCTGTGCTGCGCATCACGCAGCGGACAGTACGAGTGCACCACAGAGCGTCGCTGCTTTACAGGTGGCATCTGTGAGATCTCCGAGGACTGCCCTGATCAACAAGAATGCTGCGATCTGAGCGACCTTGGTCTGCCTAACAACATCTGTCGTGATCGTTGTCGTGGCATGGGCGGCGGTGGTGGCGGAAACACTGGCTGCACCAACAACACCGAATGCACTGGTGCAGATGAAGTGTGTTGTCCAAGTTTCCAGGGCGCTGCCATGTGCGTACCTTCTTCCCAGTGCCAGACTGGTGGAAGCTGTGCCACAGATAACGACTGCCTCAACAACCAGGCATGCTGTGACTTCTTTGGGCAAACAGCTCTTTGCCTCGATCAATGCCCCTTCTAACCTCGTGAGCTTGGCTTGACACACAAAATTGTCAAAACTCCTTCACGCTACGCAGTCCTTCTTAATGCTCGCGCAAAGGGCTGGACGGGCTCGGTGCACGAGTCCGTTCTGCGTTATGTATCACGTGAAGACCTCTATCTGACGGACAACTTTCACCAGGCTCAACGCACGGTCGACAAGTTGCTCTCCTCGGATTACGACGCGATCTTCACGGGTGGCGGCGATGGCACCATTGTCTATTTGATCAATGAGGTTGAAAAGCGCATTCGCAACGGCACACTTAACCGTCAGGACGCACCTCCTATCGGTGTGCTCCGCCTTGGCACAGGCAACGCGCTGGCGACCTACCTCGGCTCGGACAACATCATTCGCGATCTTCGCGCGTTGCGCTCGGGCGCTCAGCTCACCGTGTACGATGTGAACATGATCGAAAACTCACGCGAGCTTTTTCCATTTGCTGGCATGGGTTGGGACGCGGATATCCTCAACGATTACGAGTTCGTCAAGGATATGTGTCGTGACACCTCGGTTGAGAATTATGTCACGGGCCTTGGTGGTTATGCTGCGGCTATCGCGCTTCGCACCATCCCCCGTGTCATCAAACAAAAGCCTCTCCATGTACGCATCACCAACCTTGGTGAACGCGCGCTCGCAGTGAACTATCAAGGCGACATCCTCAAGGAGTTCGCTCCTGGTGATGTGCTCTATGATAACAAGGCCCGCATCTGTGCAGCCGCATCGGTCCCCTTCTGGGGATTCCAGGTACGCATGTTCCCACATGCGGATAGCTACCCTAACCTCTTTCAGGTACGTTGCTACTCGGGCAACGTACCCGAGGTTCTGATCAACCTGCGAGACTTTTGGCGAGGAAAACTTCGTGATGAAGTCATGCACGACTTCCTCGTGCAACATGTACGTGTTGAAGTCGACGGCGAGCCCGTACCCTACCAGCTCTCGGGAGATGCCGCTGGCGTTGAGCGCGAAGTGGAGTGGTCCATTACGCCTCACCCCATCAAGCTCGCTGTCCCTGTCTACTGAGTTCATGACCAACTCTGTGTCATCCCCCCACCCCTCACATTACACTGGAACTTACCATGAACGCTCTGGAATCATTGCGACAACGCATCCTCTCATCCAAAACACCCAAGCAACCCGAGCAGGCCATTGCTCAGGCCATGGATGAAGCCCCTGACCTTGTCGCGCCTCTTATCCTTTGCGCCGAGCATCCCGACTGGATTGCCGCCTACTACACCCATCAAAAACTCTCATGGAAAACACTCGATCAGGCTCACCCACTCCACGCTCTGATCATGGCATCAAGCCAACATCCATCCCATGAAGATGCCCTTGATCAAGCGCTCTCAAAAAATACAACCTCCACACAAGCACTCGATGCGCTCGCACGTAGCCTCACGCCATGGGAACACAAGCTCTTCAAAAAAAGCATCGCCAACAAGGAGACACAACTGTCTACCTGCGCGGTGCTTGCCATGGCAGACCCGGAACGTCTCCTCCAGTGGAGCTTCAATGGACCTCGCGAGGAGTCCGACGTGATCAACGCCCTGCTCGCGCTGATGCACTTTGATGAGCTTGACACCGAGCTACTGGTGGATGTCATTGATGCCCTTCGACAGGAGAGTGATGGCAACAAACCAAACAGCTCGCTCTCACGGCTTCAATCCCTGCTCGCAGCACATGACCCGCTCCTCTTTGCGCGCGGCGCCCTGGAAGGCGAGTTTGAGCTCAACTGGACAGAACGCTCTGAATGGGTCGCCGATGTGTTGACCCTCCATCACGAGACGTCATGGCTTGAGACGCTCGCCATTTTGGAGCTCTCCAACGCACGTCAAGCGTTTGGTTTTGCCTCCATCCTCGCCATTTGTGCAGCGACCGCACACAGCGTACTTGCTCTGAACGACAACCCAGAAAAAGCCGAGCAACATGCTGAACTTCTTGATCTTTTGCGTGCACAAAAGACATGGGAACCCCTGGCAACCTCGCTCAACCTTGAATTCCCACTCGCTGTCGCCGATGAGGATCTCACCCCATTGCTCGTAGAAATTGCCATTCACGAACGCCTCGTACAGGCTCATATCACCTCACCTGGTGTCATGGGGCTCCCACTGAGCGCCACGCTTGACGAAGCGCTCGATATTGAGCAAGCAAAACAACTCCTTAAAGAGGCTCAGGACCTCATCAAACCCGACGATGAGACACTCTGCGTCCTGGTACGCACCATCTGCGATCTACGCAACCTCCTGGCCGATGAAAACCCCACCATTCAAAACCACACCTCCGAACTTCTCGCTTTGCTTGAACCGCTCACCACACACTCACAGCGTGCCATCGCGATGAGCGCAAAGCGTACACTCGCACAACAAGAACATTACAACGCCCTGCTCGCACCCGAACCCGAGAGCTTCCTTGATGCCGCCATTGCTGGTGTCGATGTCCCCGGGGCACAAACACTCCTGGCAAAACTCGCTGCGCGTGAAGGTGTCGCTGCACTCTGGGCTCTCAATGAGCTCACCGAGCTCACTCTGGATGAATCACTTCCACACATTGCGCTCGCTTACAGTGAGTGCCACATTCCACGAGCACCCTATATCAAGCAACTCATGGAAGAACTCGTTCAGGAAGAGACGTTGATTTTGTAATCGCCAAGAAAAGAGAAAGGGGGGCGAGGTTTGCTGCGCAAACCTCGCCCCCCTTTCTCTTTTCTTGGCGATCTAGTTGAACCTGAATCCGAGCATTCCTGTAATGCCCTGCAACCTCGCCTGAGAGATATCAAGATCATTAAGATCCACAATATCTCTGTAGTCATAGACAGCCTTCACAAAAATACGTGGTGTAATCCTGTACGCGCCACCCAAACGCATATGATAGTTCCACTGTCGGTTGATATAACCAAGCATGGGCTCAAACGATAACACAAGGCGTCTCAAGTGAAGGTCTGTGTAACTTCTCACGCCCACACCATACAGCGTATCCACGTCAGACGCAGAAGAGATCAACAAGGATGGTTGCAGACCAAAGGTCAAACCAAACCCCAGCGATGACATGTAAAAGGTGGGGCCAAGATCTGTCTCGGTGAGATCTGTTTCGGAGTCACGCAAATGGCTCACCTGAGCGCTGGCGCCAAACCAGTTGTAGCGAAGCTTGGTGGTCCCTGTAAACTGGGCCACGTTATCAAACACGTAACCCACACCAACCTCGGCGATGGCGCTTGGAGCCTTCCAGTAAATCGTATACTCATCAGGTTTTGCAGCACCTTTGGGGAGGTTCTTTTCAGCACGCTTGGCAAGCATCACCACAGCTCCACCAGCGACCACAGAGGCACCCTTGGCAACCACGCCTGCCTGCTTACGACGTCGACGTTTTGTACGTGCCTTACAAAACGTTGGAGCCTCAGCCTTACACTGTTGCGAACAAGACACCGCGCTCGCGGTACATTGCTGTTCACAACGGTTGATGTACTCCTGCTCACAGGTCTGTTTGGTGACCTTTGGCGCTTGTTTTTTGTGTTTCTGCCCCTTGTAATCCGAGAGCCCTTGAGCAAACGCCATCGACGGGATGGCTGCCAAGGCACTGATAAGTAAAAACATTCCTACAATTTTCTTCATCATCTAACGCACCTGTTCTCTGATACGGCAACACCGCATTGATTGTGTGTGTAACTACCGAGTTTTTCCTCCATTCAACACTTACTTAGGCGCATCATTCGTACATTTATTCAATCAAGCGGGCGTTTTTATGGGGCGGCTGCTGATATATCAGCAGCCGCCCCATAAAAACGCCCGCTTGATGTGCATTTCCAGTATTGAACTGTTATAAGTAATAACGCCTCGCTTTCACTGAAGTTTGCACCGTCTATCCCTGTGCCTCCCTGTTGTTTTTACGAGTATTGTATCATGAGTCTGAAAAACCATCTGCCCACCACATTGTGTTGCATTGCGCTGATTCTCTCACTTATTGCCTGCACGGGCGATGACCTCCCCAATCAAGCGCAAACAGACCAGGATCAGAGCACTCTCAGCGACGATATGACACTGGACATGAGCACAGATGCATCACGCGATGCAGATAAAGACAGGATCGACGCGACACAAGACATGCCTGATGCATCCACACAACCCGAGGATCAACCTGCCGATCTCGACACTCCCGATCTGGTTGATGTCCCCGACATGACTGCCGATAAAGATCTAAGCCCGTTCCTTCCCTCATCTCCGTGTGTAGAACAAGCACGCGAACTTGCGTGTGAGTACAATACAACCGAGGTAGACGCTGATGGGCTCACACGCGATGTGCACTGGCAGGTTCCAGCAGGCGAGCCTCCTCTTTCGGGCTGGCCCATTGTTGTATTCTTTCAGGGTTCGCTTTATTCATCCGAGCTTGCCTGGGATAACACCGAGGGAAGCCTCTATGGAGCCTACCAGCTCACACGCACAATCAAAGAACTCCTTGATCGCGGCTTCGCAGTCCTGGCTCCAGAAGCAAGCTACGGAGGCTCCACGTACTGGGACACAAACATCTGGCCCTATAATTACAGTTGGGAAAGCTCCAACGATCATGATCTGATGCTGGCCATCTTTGACGCTGCCGAAGAAGGCACATTTGGTCAACTCAACACTGATCGTTGGTTTGCCATGGGCATCTCCAGCGGAGGCTACATGACTAGCCGCATGGCCGTGGCATATCCTGGCAAATTCACCGCGCTTGCCATTGCAAGTGCATCCTACGCCACCTGCGGAGGATATTATTGCAGCGTACCCGATGCAGAAGATCTGCCACAGGATCACCCTCCAACGCTCTTCCTCCATGGCTCACTTGACAGCACCGTTCCCCTCTACACCATGGAATACTACTTTGATGAGCTACAGCTCCTGAACGTCGCCACAGAACAAATCGTGGACGACACGGCTGGACATGAGTGGATTCCCGCCGCAGTCGAAGCTGTCCCTCGCTGGTTCACCACCATGAACTAGGCTCACCATTCAAGGCTTACCATCGCGCCCGTCATACCAGGGCGCACCACAGGCACAAGCTGCAAGTTCACCTTGTAACGCAAGCGCAACGCATCGTTATAAGCCAACGCATCATAATAACTGGTGATGGCGGCGGCTGTGTAAATCGATGCAAAAGCCCCCCCTCCAATGACAATAAAGGTGGTGTCTTTTCGCACCACACCACCAAGCCCAAGAGCAAGGCCCATCCCTGCGCCGCTCATAAATAACATGCCCTTGAACACGCGATCCGCATAGATATTACCCAGCCCAGGAAACATGAGGCTGCGCTTGATCGCATCGCCTGGCTCCAGACGAGCTTGCTCATAAAGCTCCAATCGTCGCTCAGGTGTAATCTTGTACTCAGCAGGAACATCTGAATACTCCTGAGCAGATACAGGCAACGACACACCACACATACACATGATGCTCAGGGCAATCACACCCAGTTGTTTGACGCTCAACCTCAACAATGACCTCCTTCAAATCCCCATCTTGTACAGGTAAACCCAGTTCAAGACAGGAATCAAGACCACCAAGACCTTGATCAAAGTATCCTCCCAATCTGCGAGGTGAAGCACCAGTCGTTGACGTGTCACAAGCCCCCAGAGGCTCGCTGCACCCCACACAAGCAGCAGCAGGTAAATCATCATCATCATGGGTTGGAACGCGAGCGCGCCAAAAAGATCGCCATGAAATAGCCGCAGCGTGCCACGTGTCGCACCGCAGCTCAAACAGGGCACGCCAAACTGACTTTTCATCGCGCACTGACTAAACGAGGTGTGGCCATGCTCAAGCATCCAGCCTCCTAACGGAAGGCCAAACAATGGCAGCATGAGCACCGCTCCAAGAGGAAACTCCCCAAGCCTTCTTGGTCGTACATAGATTTGCATGAACTCTACCTTTTCTTGTGACATCAAGACATCATCACGAACACACCCAGACTAACATAAACGCGACATGCGTTCATACTACCCATGGGCATCATGCGTGCCACACCTTGAGCAACATTCCGACAAGCTCTTCTGCGCTCAATTGAGCAGCATCACCAGGAGAAATCCCCGTCCACACAGCACGATACGCCACATCAAGCAGTGATAATTGCTGTCCCATGGGTTCATCGCGAGGAGTCATAATATCTTCATACACAAGGCTTTTTAAGTCGACCGAGGCGTCCTCATCCACGACAGGTTGCAATCTGGCCACCTCAAGCGCGCGCTCAAAAGACTCCCTGATTATGCTCAGAGACACACCAAACCAGATGGCACATTCACCCTGTTCAAGCGTCTCCCGCGTCGACACAGGCATCCAACGCCGCCACTGGCCAGGTAATTTGTGCGCTGTATCCTCATAAAAAGGAAGCTCGGGAGCGGGTGTTTTCAACAACTCCAACCACACCACATCCTCTTTACGAGCCTCCTCAAGCTCACGTTCATTCAGAGCATCAGACAGCACATTCTCATAGTCATCCCCAAGAACAACCCACATCCCCTCAGCGAGCTTTTCAACAAAGAACGCATCCTCAGGGTCGTCCATATCTTCCCAATCGCAATACAGCTCATAAAGCGCCTGCTTGAGCGAGAAATAGCGACCAAGCCGCTCAACTACAAGATCATCAGTAAGGTCCTGCTCTTCCAAAACCTTTACTGCCTGATCGGGTTCAAACACGGGCTGAACTTGTGGATCAAGTCGTCGCTGTTCGAACAATTGAGCACAGATGACAGGCCCATCAATCACACCAAAATCGCGCATAAACAACACGATCTCACCAGCATCATCGGCAAAAGCAAAGCGCACTACCGCACGCTGCACATCCTTCGCGCCTACCTGTTCGCCGCAGTTCTCACACACATAATCGGCGACCTCATGGGCTGTGCTGGCGATACGAAGTAAGGAGTAAAGATCAAAGGAATGAAAGCTCGTGGAGTGATAAAAGCGTTGTATTTGAGGGTGTCCGCACACACCACAACCACAGAGCACATCGTGGATATACATCTGCTCCGGGTGACCTGAGCTATCAGGTCTAAAATGAAAAACAAACGGCTCAGCCATGATAAAAAGACCTGTAAAATAAAGAAGATAAAAGAGGGGCGCGGTTGCATCCGCAACCGCGCCCCTCTTTTATCATTCATGAGATGAGCGATCTAGTATGTAATCTCGATGCTCCAACCAAGAAGCTTACCATCATCCTGACGAGAGTTGTCAGCGATGTCGATGACCCAGTCACCCTTGGCGTTTTCACCGTTGAAGTCTTCGAGCACGAAGGTGTCCTTGATGCTCTTACCAGCGGAGCCGTCGTTCTCGGAGATCACAGCGACGTCGCCTTCAGGAGAGATCACAAGGATATCAAGGTCGCCGATCCAGGAGTGTTCCACATCAAGTGTCACTTTCACGAGTGCAATACGCTCATCAAGCTCCACAGAGATCTTGTCCTGAACGCCCATGGGGTCGTTGTCAGGGATAGCAACTTCACCAGTCATGCTGCTGAATGTAGCAGTCTGAGCCATGGCAGAACATGTCATGTTTGCAGAACATGCAGAGTCTTCACAGTCGATGAGACCGTTGGAGTCGTTGTCCAGGCCATCGCCACAGATTTCGACCACTGGCTCTTCAAGCTCGGGCTCGGCAGCGCTGACGCTGCGACCGAATTCCTGAACGTACTTGTAAGAGAGCCAACCGAAACCAGGACCGAATTCGTTCTTGGAGCCCCAGGAACCGCCTGTACCCCAGCTGTTCTTGAACAGGAAGAAGCCCTTGTCGTACACAACTTCGCCGTTGTCATCAAGCAGTGGCTTACCATCTGTACCAAGACGAGGGAATGTTTTCTCGTCGTCCCAACCCACAAGGAGGATGGAGTGACCTGCTGGCTTCTCTTTACCTTCCTTGATCGCTTCGGGACCGGGGTAAACCACAGCACCTGCGGACTTGTTACCAGAGTTCAGGCCGAGGGAAGAACCACCGTGGCTCCAGGACTGGTAGTAGAAGTCCATACCAGACACCACAGCGCGCTTGTTCTTGAACATGTAGGTCTTCAAGGAGTTGGTGTAGCTGGAGACATACTCGCGGCGAGGCAAGAAGTACTTCTTGGCGTCGCGTGTCATCTGGTCAGGATCGCCGTTTGTGAAACACTTGGTGGGGACTTCATAGTCATCGCCCATTTTGCCACACTCGGGATCATCAGAAGCGCTCCACTTGCTACCCTCGTAGGGCCATGCGGACTCCTCTGGGATACCGTAACGGTTGATTGTGGAGATGTTTGCGTTGCCCGAAGAACCACCAGTGTGGGGGAAGTAACCGCCCTGAACCTTGGTGGACCACTGCAAGTACTGCTCGGAGAAGTCAGGATCTTGCATGCCAGCCTTGATGTAAAGGTGCTCCATCAAACCCACGGTGGAGAAGATTGAACAGACACCACGGCTACGCTGGTTTCTCACGGGGCTGAGTGTCTCAACCACGTTGAAGGATGCAGGCAATTCAAGGTCGTACTTGCTGTCAAAGCGAGCAAGCTCTTTACCCTGTGACACAGGGTGATCGCCCACGAGCACATCAAGGTCTTCCAGAGGGAAGTTTGTATCATCCTCAATCACAGAGTTTTCTGTATCTGTGTTGCTACCTTCATCACCTTCTTCAGGTGTACAGGCTGCCATCAGAGTAAAAAGTGCACACACACACCAGAGACCGTACTTCAGTTCTTTTTGCATCATCTTCGATTTCTTCCTTTCTTATAATTATCACAACACGTGAACGTGAGCTTTACTTATGTCACACAAGGGTTTCTCTGAGCACGATCTATACCAGAGTTCCTATGAAAATAACAAGATTAACTTAACGCACAAAAACAACAGCAAATACAGCATGTTGGGCAGCACACACTACAAACACTCAAAATATTGCCACGCAAGATGTGGCAACTGTAGTAGTCAGTCAAGATAAGGGGTGTGGCAACTAAAGTTGCCACACCCCTTATCTTGACTGACTACTTGTGTTTCTTACTCAGCGTCGTAAAGCTCGGTCCAGCACTCCTCAAGCGTGCGGCGTCCATAAGCGACATCCATGATCACAGGAAGGTAACGTCCCATCTCGGCCCAGTTAATAAACAGGGTATGAGCGATCACTTCGACAGAAAGCTCTGAAGTATCCTCGTAGATCAGACCCGTGCGCATGGTAAGCTCGTGATCAAGATCGATCTCAAAGCCTCCCACCGTCAGAAGCTGTGAGTTGATGCGGTTGAGAAGTTGAAGCGTCTCAAGAAGATGACCCTCATTAGGCAACGCTTCGGGTGGACGGCTAAACATCAAGAGCGCGTTGACATCCTCACTCAACGGAGCAGCCTCAACAACGCACTCCCAGGAGAGGTCATCATCAATGCTCATCCCTGTCTTCACAGCGACACCCTCATCAAGGACCACACAGTCCAGCTCTTCTTGTTCAAAAATTTCAGCAACAACGGCGATCGGATCAAGTTTGGAATCAGACATTCGAGGTCTCCAACACAAGTTAAATGAAGCAAAATGAAAGCCAGGAGGATGACTTAAATCATCCTCCTGGCTCTGAATTATCACGATATAGTGCAAAGCATGATCAACACGCAATAGCGATCTTCATGTGAATGCGTTCATGAGGCTCTAAACCAGAATCTCGGACAGCACGCCTGTGGAGTCTGCACCAAAACTTGATGAGCTCACGCCCACATTTTGAAGCATGGTAAGGAACAGGTTTGCGACAGGCGTTTTATTCGGAAGCTGGATATGCTCGCCAGACTTGATTTGGCCACCACCACGACCTGCCAACAGCACAGGAAGGTTATCGTGGTTGTGAGCGTTTCCGTCCGAGATTTCGGAGGAGAAGAACACCAGAGAGTTGTGAAGGAGCGTATTACCATCCACATCCGTCTTGCTGTTCAACGCGTTCAAGAAGTATGCAAACTGAGTGACCTCCCATTTCGCGATCTGGACAAGCTTGGCATAGTTCTCCGCCTTGCTCTCGTGGTGAGAGATCTGGTGGTGGTTTCCTGATACCTCGACGCCTGGCTCGCTCTGGTAGTTACGACCACTGCCCGCATTGCTGAGCATGAATGTAATGACACGAGTCATATCACACTCAAAGTTTGCAGCCATGATATCAGCCATCATCCTTGCCTTGTCAGCAAATGAGGTCGCTGCACCTGGCTCTGATGGAGGCGTACACACAGGACCATTAAGATCCATTTCCACACGACGCTCAAGCTCACGCACACCATCCATGTATTGTTCAAGCTTGATCTTGTCTTTTTGCCCAAGTTGCTGCTGGAGCTTGGTGGTATCTTCCTTCACATAATCAAGCACGCTCTTTCGCAACGCACGACGACGCGCGATCGCCTCGGCAGACTGTGTGGAATCAAATGACGCAAAGGTGTAATCAAACGCCTGACGCACATCGGTGATCTTGGGAAGAGGCGTGGTCTCGTTGGCCCAAGAGATATTACGTGAGTACGCACAGCTGTAGCCTGAATCACAGTTTCCTGTGGACCCACCACCATCCATACCAAACTGAAGTGAGGGATAACGGGTCTTGTCTTTGAGGGCATCTGCGGCGACCTGATCCATGGAGACGCCGTTCTGAATATCAGAGCCATCCGTCTTACGAATACGACGCGCGGTGATAAAGGTTCCTGTACCACGCGCGTGATCACCAGGACCATCACCGCCTGACCACCCTGAACTATTCTCAAGACCAGAGAGAACAAGGAAGTGTTCGCGTAAGCTCTCAAGCGGAGCAAGGATTTGCTTGGCAGCCCAGTTGCGACCTGTCGCCTCAGGCTTCCACTCCTGCATATGGATACCGTTGGGCACATAGAAGACAGCCATTCTGCGGGGAACATCCATGCCCTGTGCAAAAGCGACACGCGAAGGAAGCATCGCCTCCAAAAACGGGAGTGCCAAGGTGGCTCCTGCCCCTCTCAAAAAGGTACGACGCCCCAGTGGTTTACGACGATATGTACTCATAATTTCAAGACCTGTGAAAGAGTGATTAAATCCAGAAGTTCTGATGGTGGTTCAAGTGCGTGATTAACGAGGCTCTGGCGTGCGCTTACGGAAAGCATCGCTCAAGACAACCTGCATGATAAGCTCACGACTTGAATAGTCATTTTGAACCAGGGCATCAGCCACAAGCTCGACCTGGGGAGCATCCACACCGTTGTTCACTGTGGCTCCAGGCGTGCGTACGTCAAACCCACGGCCTGTTGCATAGGTGAGCATTTTCTCAGCAAGACACTCCGAGTAGAGAGGATCACCAGCGAGCGTATCAGCGAGCTCACGCGCGCCAAGGAAGGTCCTCCCATCGGGAAGTTCTCCGAGCGCATCCACAGGTTTTCCATTATCCATATCACGCCACTTTCCTGTTGGGTCGTAGTGCTCCATGGCAAAACCGATCGGGTCCATGATCTTGTGACAGGAGTAGCAGCTCGCACCTGAATCGCGGTGAAGCTCAAGGCGCTCACGTAAGGTGAGGCCCTCGGTGGCCATCTGATCATCAATGCTCTCGACGTTCGCGGGAGGGGGGGGTGGCGCGCTGCACAGAAGCTCCTCAAGGACCCACACTCCACGCAACACGGGAGAAGTCCTGTTGGGGTAAGAGCGCGCGGTCAACAGACCACCCTGTGAGAGAATACCGCCACGCTCATCACCATCAAAGGTGTGCTTGACGAAGTCATCGCCTGTCACACCAGGGATCTCGTAATGTGCGGCGAGCGTACCGTTGATGTAGGAGTAATCTGCGGTCAGCAACTCTCTGAAATCTCTATCATCAAGGATGAAGTCCGAAGCAAACATGCGAGCTTCCTGACGCATGGCAACAGCAAGTTCCTCGTTGTATTCGGGGAACAGCACATAATCAGGCTGGGCCTCAAGTACAGCGTCTGTGTAGAGCCACTGTGTCACAAAGTTATCCAACAACGCCTGTGCTTTCTCATCCTCAAGCATGCGCACCACCTGTTGCCTCAAGACATCATCCTTGAGGATCTCGCCTGAATCAGCAAGCTCCAGCAAGGTGTCGTCTGGCGTGGAACTCCAGAGGAAGTAGGAGAGGCGAGTGGCAAGCTCGTGCGCAGACACGAGATGTGTCTGGCCGACTGCGGCCTGATCAAGTTCGGGCTTGAAGATAAAGTGTGGTGAGAGCAGGATCGCCTTGATACCAAGACGGATACCATCCTCAAAGGTCAGCTCCTGCGCTGCTGCAACACCGAGGAACTGGGTCAAACGATCGACCTCCTCGGTGGTCACAGGGCGACGCCATGCGCGCTTTGCAAACGTCTCAAAGATGTCGCGTGCACATGCCTGACTCTCTTCGGTACATACCATGATACGCTCGCGCGCAGCGCTCTGATCGGGAGACGCATCAATGGGCCCCTCGATCTCGATCCAGTCCACATACAGGTTCCTGTCTGTACCTGCTGCTGAGTCCAGATAATCGTTCAGGAAGGATACACCAAGATACTTGGTGCCCGCAGTGACAGTCGCTGTGAACTCATAGACCTCGGGGGAGCCACTGGTCGCTGCGACCTCAACCTCATGCACCTGATTGGAGTTTACCATAAAGCCCATACGGGCAAGATCATCACCCGACTGCGAGGCCCACGCCCTGGCACGGATGATATATTTGCCATCGGCGGGAAGATCCTTACTTACCAACAACTCACCGTTGCTCCAGAGGTTCCAGCTGGTGCTGTTAGCCGCTCCCACGGAACCTGTCAGAGACTCACCCTCATGGAAATCCTTGAAGGGATCGATCGCTGGCTTGAGCGCTTCCTCCACAAGCTCGTCGGCAGCTTGCTCATAAAGCTCGACATGCAATGGAGAGATTGTCAGCGTGTCACCGATATTGTTGAATCCATAACCAAAATCATCCGCAGGGAACGCATCGGCAGGCGTCGCGTCTGTAAAGAGCAAATCCTTGACTGTGTTGTTGTACTCCGCACGGTTCAAACGGCGAATCGTCACACGACCAGACACAACACCACCTGGTTCAACCTCACCACCTGGTTCTCCTGGCTGCCCAGGTTCGCCAGGTTCGCCAGGACCACCAGGCTCGCCGGGTGTACCCGTGCCGCCTCCTGATCCTGTTCCAGGCACCATCTGATCCGAAGACTCGCCGTCCAAGACCCTGGCTCCCATACTGCCATCCATGCAGGATGACCCCATCAAAACGAGTAAGGCGCTCACCCCTATTAACGTATGAACCTGACTATGCCTGACCATCGCCTTCATTCCTCCTGTATCACCCTCAATCATGACCTGAGAGTCAATCTCTTGACACCTGACACTCTAGTAACAGCCGTCAAACTACCATTCAGAGGCACTTTCCACAACAAAAAAACACAGCAACTCCAGACGCATAAACCACTATCTAATTGTAGACCACCTCTACGGACTTGTGATTCTGTATCAAAAGTTCTAAGCTCTCCGCGGTGCGTTCTGAGTGTGTGCAATCATCTGACACTCAAACCACCCCAAAATGATTTCCATTTATGTGCATGCACATCAACGTATAAACTTTAAGGGTACGGCCTTCTTCTTTACTTCTTGCACTCGCTTGCCGCCCCCTTAAATGTATAGCTAGATTTTACCAGAAGTAGGAGTAGACGTGGCGCAGGAAAAAATCCTCGTTGTCGACGCGGATGAAAAAAGTCAAAAGTTGCTTGAAGTGAGCTTCAAAAAAGAGGGCTATCAAGTCCTGCTCACCGAGTCCATGAAAGACGCGATCAAGACCATCGGTACCGAAAACCCCGACCTGATCATCTGCGACTCTGCGCTCCCCGATGGCGATGGCTTCACCCTCTGCCAGCAGCTCAAACTTAACCCCAAGTTTGCCACCATCCCCTTTATCTTCCTCACCGAAGATGTAGAGCTCTCTCGTAAGATGAAGGCCTTTGAACTTGGTGCCGCCGAATACCTCCAGAAGCCCATCTTCATCAAGGATGTCACCTCACGCGTCAAACTCCAGCTCCAGGAGCTCAACAAATCAAAGCTCCACGACGCTCAGGATGATGAACAAATCACTGGCTCACTTGAAGATATTACCGTCATCGACCTCCTCCAGACCATCGAGTCCAAGGACCGCAGCGGCATCCTTGAACTTGAACGCGAAGCTGGCATCAACGCCGAGGTCTCCTTTGAAAAGGGTAACATCCTTGATGCACAGTGCGGCCCTCTGCGCGGTGAAGAAGCTCTCTATCGCCTGATGCTATGGCCCAAAGGCACCTTCAAGCTCGAATACAAGGAGATCCACAGCGCAGATCACATCGAGAAGGACTCCGCAGCTCTCCTCATCGAAGGGATGCGTCGCTTCGAACGCTGGAATGACATGGTCCAGACCCTCCCTCACCTGAGCCGAAAATTCAGAGCGGTCTCCGAGGCCAAGGACCAACCCCTCCCCCTTGAAGTCCAGCACATCGTGGACCTGTTTGAACAGGCCCAGACACTACGACATGCCGTCGACCATAGCCCTGTGGATGACCTCACCACGCTTCGCATCATTCGCAAGCTCCTTGATGAGACACTCCTTGAAGATGTCACCACAAGCGAAGACTCACTCCGACAGAGCGCACAACACACAAACCTTGCAGCATGGCTCTCAGAACGCACCGTGCACACCCCTGCCGCTGCCACATCACGACCACGCAGACAGACCATGCGTGCTCGTCGCGGTGACGCACGCCTCTTTGATACCACGCCTGGCTTCAAAAGCGTCCCTGGCCTGAACGCAGACTCCCTCGTGGAGAGCGATGAGGATATCCAAACCCTCGCAAGAACCATCGAAGAGATCTCATCCCCTCAGCAGGATCACGACTCTCTTGATGAAAACACACAGTCCGAATTTGGCCTGGATAACGACCCATCCCCCGAGCTTGAAGAGGGCCTCCCCCCTGAAGAAGTTGAGCTCGCCCAGAATGCAGAAGGCGATGATGTCACACACTGGCGATTCCACTGGGACAAGGAAGCTGGTCAGGCCGTCGCAACACCACGTGAGCGCCCCGAAGATCCATTTGCGCTCGAAGACCTTGAACAGGATCTCCAGCGCATTGAACAAATGCGCCGCGAAGAAGAAGCTCGCCGCATCGCTGCCGAACGCGCCTTCGCCGAAGAAAATCAACCTCCTGTCAAAACCGTCGAGCCTCAAGACACCACCACACAGACAGAGGAAGACGCACAGGAACCTCAAGAACCTCGCGAAATCACCAAGGAGCTCCACCGCGAGAGCGTCCTCGCCGAGGTCGAGCGCAGAAAGAAAGCAGAAGAAGCCAAAAACGATCCTCGTCAGGGCATCGAAGACCTGATCGAAAAAGCCGAATCAGGACGTAAAAAAGACACCACAGAATCATTTGCCGAGAAGGTCGCCAAGGACTACGAGCAAGAACCTTACACCTCCCGTCAACGCACCGATCAGTTCATCCCTGTCCTTGATGTCCCCGATCAGGATGACATCGAAACGGCTGAAATCCCACGTCAGGATGATGCTCAGGACATCGCCGATGCATCTGATGCACCGTCTCAAAACCTTGTCCCCCTTGGCGCTCCCGAAGACACACAGGAAGAAGAACCCACCGTATCTGAAGAGGAAGCCGAAGCATTCAAGGCCAAGACAACCTCGCCAAAAGATGCCTCCATCAGCGAAGATGAAGACACCGCTGAACAGGAACGCGAAGCACAGGAACCCCCTGCTGACACAAATGACTCGGCCGCCGACACGTCAGACTCTCAAGATGAGCCCGACGTAGAGGAGCCACACGACGAAGATGAGGACGTTGAGCTTGAAGAAATTCAGGTTGAGGACCCTGCCGGTCTGTCCCAAACCTCTCAGGCTGAGGACATCATCGCGCACCGCACACCTCGCAACCAGGAGATCGTACACGCCGAGGTCGAGCTCAAAAAAGGCTCTGAACACACCGATGATGACGCTGATAGCGAGGATGAAGAGGAAGATGCAATCGCCACAGCGATCGCTGATACCTCTGATGATGACGCACCAGAAACCAAGGACGACGTCGCCGACGCGGATGAAGCTGAAACTCAAAAAGAACCTGATGCCAGTAGCGCACAGGACTCCGATGAGGACGAAAAAGACGACGAGCCCAAAGAACCTGAAGACACCAAGGAAACCACCGAGGACGAGCAGAAAGAAGAGGACGCAGAAGAGGAAGGATACCTCCTTGATGCCCCCCTGTTTGCCGATGAAGAAGAAGGATTTAACAAGGCTGGCCTCTTTGCCGCTGTCCTTGTCATCGCTGCCGTCATCGTCGTGGTCTTCATGTTCATGGGTGATGACAAACCCAAGGAACCTGTCAAAAACCCCACAGTGGCAACCACGGTTGATGCCACCACGGACACCACCGTGGCTCAAAAAGAACCCGATGCTACCCCCGATCTGAGCGACGCCATCGCACAAGCCAGCGAGATCGTGGACGCCGCACAGGACATGCCCGCCACGGACATGGCCAGCGCCGCACTCTCCGCCGAACTTGCTCCAGACGCAGGTCAGGACACCGCATCCCACGCACACCAACAAACAGCATCCATGGTCCTTGCACTCAAAGGTCAGGACCCTGCGGCTGTCGAAGATCCCATCAAAGCACTTGACACATTGCCTCCAGAAGAGACAGCTCCCGAGGAGACAACAACCACAACAGCTCCCGTAGAAACCACCAAACCTGACACCTCCACAAAGGTCGAGGACAAGGCCCCTGCAAAAGAAAAGACCATTGAAGAACGCACCAAGGAAATCGCGAGCCTGATCCGCAGAGAGCGTTACAAAAACGCGCTCAAACCTGCACGTCAACTCGTTAAGGATGACCCCAAGAGCGGTCAGGCTGCTGCCCTCCTCGGCAGCGCGGAGCTCAACGGTGCCAATGATGCTGGCTCCGCGATCAAAAACTTTGAACGCGCTCAGTCTCTGGGCTACCGCTCATCCAGCATGTACCTTGACATGGCCACGGCCTACTTCATGACCAACAACCGCGCCAAAGCCAAGTCGGTCTACCAGAAGTTCCTCAAGGCATACCCCAAACACAAGATGGCCAAAGAGGTCGAATCCATCCTCAACAACCAGTTCTAACATCTTGTAACGTATCTCAAATTATACAGTTCCACGCACAATCGTGAGGGGGCGCTCTGGACACAGAGCGCCCCCTGTAGCATTACCTGACATCCCCCAAAACACCACGAGGTCCAACGTGCTCATCATGACTCTTGAATCCAGCTGCGATGAAACAAGCGCCGCGATCATCAAGGACGGCGACACGATCCTCTCCAATGCCATCTCCAGCCAGATCCCCATCCACCGACGCTTTGGCGGCGTCGTCCCCGAGCTCGCATCTCGCAACCATGTGCTCGCCATTAATCAGGTCATCGATGACGCGCTGTCCGCCGCAGGCTGCACGCTGCAAGATCTTGAGGGCATCGGCGTCACAAGTGGACCTGGCCTCATGGGAAGCCTCCTTGTAGGTATCGAAACAGCCAAGGCCCTCGCCTACGCCCTTGATATCCCTTGCGTGGGCCTCAATCACCTTGAAGGACACCTGACCGCTGTACTGCTGCAACAACCCAACTACACCACACCAACCTTCCCCTATATCGGCCTCGTCGCAAGTGGTGGCCACTCGGACCTCTACCTCGTACGCGCCATGGGCGATTACACCATCCTCGGACGAACACGTGATGACGCCGCAGGAGAAGCCTTTGACAAGGTCGCCAAGATGCTTGGCCTGCCCTACCCTGGTGGTGTTGAGATCGATCGCCTCGCTGCCTCTGGCGACCCTGAAGCAATCGCCTTTCCTCGACCCATGTGGACACGCAAAAATCTCGATTTTTCTTTTGCTGGTCTCAAAACCGCCGTCCTCACACACCTCCAACAACACGGCATCCCCGAAGGACAACAGCTCTCCGACCTGTGCGCCTCATTTCAGGCTGCGGTCGTGGATGTCCTCGTGATGAAGACCATCGCAGCAGCAAAACAACAGAAAGTCCCGCGTATCATTCTCTCAGGTGGTGTCGCCTGCAACAGCATGTTGCGACAGCGTATGCAGGAACAGGCTCACAAGAAAAAACTCGAAGTGTTCCTTGCCCCACCCTCCCTGTGTACCGATAATGCTGCCATGCTCGGACCTGCCGCCTATTACAAACTCAAAGACTCCAGCGGCACAGGCTTCTCACACTTTGATCTTCAGGCTAGCTCCAGCATGGCTCCTGGCAAGGACGCGCGCCAACCTGTCAAAGGCCCCCACCGCTAGGTTCTGTCGACATTGGCGGACAAAGGGAGGCAGTGGAAGATTTTCCGCTCAGTTCTTTATTACGCTCCAAACACAAGGAACAGTCTCATGAAATCTTCGTTCACACCGCTCCTTCACGCGCTCAACGAAAATAGCCTCGTGAAAGCTGCTGCCATCGTGAACCACAGTGGCACCATTATCGAAAAGGTGGGCTCCGCCAAGGTCTTTGATCTCACTGGACCTCCACCCACAAAAAAGCCCAACGAGAACGTGTATCTCGTTGAGCTGAACACACACGACATGTTGATCGCAGTGTTTGAGGAACATATTGATTTTGAACGGCTACGCAGCAGCGTCGACACACTCATTGCACATCATGGATTGGAGCAGCCCGACGCCTGATCATGGCTACTCGCCTTCCTCAAGCGATTGATCCACCTTCTTCTTGGTGTGCTCATACAGATCCTCTTCGCTTCCCAGAGGCTCCTCATCAAGACCATCCTGGAAGGCGCTCACAAAACCGCCCACTTGCATGGATGTCAGCGGTGTGCGTGGCATCAAGAATGAGCCAAGACCTGCATAAATCACAATGCAAACACCTGTCATCACAAGTGAGCGCAGCGCATCTCCTGCGGATACAAACAACAATGAACCAAAGAGCGTGGAGCCTGTAATCATCAGGCCCACTAACCCCATGTCACGGGTCATCACGCCTGCCACGCCTGTCGCGATCGCCACAACCACGGCGCCCACAAACATGTTGCTCTCCATGTCGGCGTTCATCAGCTTGAATCCCAACAAAATCGCGATCAAATGCGCAATCGCTACTGCAATATAAAACGTGTTCACAGTCCATGTGATCAGCGCCTTGGCAATCAATGGATCAGCCATAAAAGCATCCATCATATCTCACTCCTCTTTCTCCGACTCGCGGTCTTGTGTTCCTGTGGGATGACCCCAAACCACGCGCTGACATTGAAACCGTACGATACTATCGCTCTTCAATCTCGGCGTCCTCAACACCTGGGTGCCGAGTCCCTGGCTTGGGCTCCTTGTTTGTTGATCCCTGTGTGGAGGGTGGCGTGATGTCAATCACAGAAGGTCCTGCGGGTACAGCCTTCCTTCTGGATTGCGTCCGCTTGCGACCTATCCAACTCGCTATATTGGGCAACTTCCCCGCACCAAAAACAGCCACTACAGCAATAATAATGATCACAATCTCAGCCACGTCTCTACCTTACCTTCTCTTGATCTGGTCTGCCCCTGTGCACATCAACACAACACGCTCACGGACAAACCATGTCAACCGCTCAACGCTATCACATTTTATGTGCCAAAACAAAACTTTATCACTTCTCCTCGAATCCCTATCAGGCCGTTATCTCCGCGCGTATATGACTTTTGGTCATGCCACTTAACCCCCCTTGAATACCATCACGATAATGTCATAAATCGCATGTGTATACACAGCCACTGCAAACCCTCTCACATAAAACAGCACAGCAAGCAAGATTCCAGCAAAAAATCGGAAGAAAAAACTCCCCAGTGTAAACGCATCACCCATCGATCCCACATAGTGAATCGCGCTGAACACAATGCTCGTGCCCACCACAGCTATCACTGCCCTCAATGCCTTGGGCCAGCTCCCAACAACCTTACCAAGCGCCCAGAACACACCGCCCACACCAATCAGCCTGAACACAACCTCCTCGTACAAGCCCGCGCCAAGACTCAACACAAGCTTCTGCACAAGGCTCAACTCCTGCACGCTACCAGTCCCTTGTGCAAGTGTTGCATCAAGGCCAAACACGGACATCAACTGAATCACCGCCGTACCAAAGAACATCGCATAAATGGTGCTCTCCACAAATACCGCAGGCCATAGCCTGGGAGACATCAACCCCTTGCCCTTCATCGCGAATACAGCCCCCAAAAACACTGCAAAGATCACAGCGTTAATCCCAAGATAACCCGCCATACTTCCTTGCGCTGCCCACCACATGCCGCTGGTGACAAAGTCCACGCCGTTGCGTATCCCTCCTGTAAACAACACGCCAAGCTGGTACAACAGAAATAACGGGAGCACCAACACTAGCCCTGTCCGAAGCTCACTGCTTTGCTCCAGGTAACTCTTGATACCACCTGTACTCTCCACAACCTTGACCTTCTTACTCTCTTTCTTAGCCATAATATCTCACCGCCTGTGCTTGATAACTTCTGGTGCTCTTTTCTCACCACACCACATCTGTACAATTTATTCAACGTACAAGACCTACACATCTAATCCCACTTACGGCCTCATGTTTTTCAAGCAGACAACCGTTCGGACTTGATCTCTTCCCTCCTCTTGCGTCATCATCCCCATCCCTCATGGATCTCGTCTACTCTCTCACCCAGGGCCATCATCTTGAACTCGCTTGACCTCGACTGGAACTCGCTCAATCACGAATCTCTGGAACTCTTTAAAGCCCTCCTTAGACTCAACACCACGAACCCACCTGGCAATGAAGTCATCGCGACCGAGCTGCTCGCCGAGAGCCTCCGCGAAGACAACCTTGAACCCTTCATCGTTGAAAGTGCCAAAAATCGCTCAAACCTCGTGGTCAGACTCCCTGCAAACGTACCACAGGATCAAGTCACGCAAGGTCCTCTGCTCCTCGCGGGCCACACAGATGTGGTCCCAGCCAACGCCTCTCAATGGACCCACGATCCGTTTGGTGCCGTCGAGGCCGATGGCATGATCTGGGGACGAGGCGCACTCGACATGAAGAATATGGTCGCCATGAGCGCGATGACCATCAAACTCCTTGCACGTTATGACCAGATCCCTCGCCATCGTGATGTCATCTTCGCCGCCGTCGCCGATGAAGAAGAAGGCTGCACCTATGGCTCCTCCTTTCTTGTCAATGAACACCCCGACAAGGTCCGTGCACAAGATATGCTCGGTGAGGTTGGTGGCTTCTGGTTAAATCTTGGCTCACATACATTCATCCCCGTGATGGTCGCTGAAAAAGGGCGTGCTCATCTCAAACTGCGTGCGTCTGGCCCTCCTGGTCATGGCTCCATCCCCCACGAACAAGCCGCACCACTCAAGCTTGCAAAAGCCATTACAAAACTCGCTGAACAGGGACTCCCCTACCACTTGACGCCCGTTGTGGAGGACTTCATTCACGCGCTCGCAAGCAAACAACCTGCGGCGCAAAAGATCGGTCTCAAGGGCCTGCTCAGCTCAAAGCTCTCTCCCGTGATCCTCAAAAAGCTCTTCCCCGATCGTAACAACGCGCGCGCATTTTATGCCATGCTCCACAACACCGCTGTGCCCACCATCGTGCGCTCGGGTGAAAAGCTCAACCTCATCCCCGATGAAGCATCCTGCGAACTTGATGGACGCATTCTGCCAGGATTCTCCTCCAGCGATCTTATCAACGAAATTAAACATCTGTTGGATGACCCTGACATCGCCGTGGAAGAACTCTCGGCATCACAACCCGTGTCACTCACCGACTACAAGAACAGCTCCGTGTTTCACACCATCTCCTCGGTCCTCCAAAAACACGCACCACAAGCGACCTGTGTCCCCTACATGATCACAGGTTTTACCGATGCGCGTGCATTCAGCACCCTTGGCACACACTGCTACGGATTTGCTCCGCTAAAGCTGGAACCCCACCATAACCTGAGCTTCTCTGCACTCTTCCACGGCATTGATGAACGTGTACCCGTTGATGGATACACCTGGGGCCAGGAAGTGCTCTTTGATACAGTGTGCGCGTTGCTCTCAAAACAAAGCAACTAACACACTGATACAAAACACATTTTCATAAAAACAACCTTTTCAACCTCCGAAGGAGCCCCCTTGAGCCACGACGAAAAGGACAACTCTGACGACTCGCTTGAAGAGTTCATTACATCGATTTACTCGTCGCCCTCCACATCGTCCCTCAACGAGGAGGACGACGCCTCACGAGAAGTCGTCGCGTTCTTGCACTTCCAACTTGGCGATGACAACTACGCCATTCGTGGGGAACATATTCAGGAGATCATATTCTCTGAACAGATCACACCACTGCCTGGCGCACCCGATTATATTCGAGGTGTTGTCGTGCACAGACGACATGTCATCGGTGTGCTCGATCTTTCCACCTGGCTCAAACGCCCTGGTGTGGTGAACTGCGCAGAGCGTCTTATCCTTGTGGAGCATGGCGATATGACCGCTGGCATTTGTGCGGGCTCCTTGACTCAAATCATCAACATCCCCTTGCAACAACTCAATACCGCGACTGAACAACAGGCCAAACGACAGACGTCACCTTATATTGATGCTGTCATCACCATGGAGGATCGCTCCCTGCTTATCCTGAACACGTTCAGAATTCTTGAAGACGCTGCGGTTCAACATTAACAGCAAGAGGAGGCGACCTGGGCGAGCACCTGCTTCCGCAAGTGCTCGCCCAGGTCGCCTCCTCTTGCGCCTGCATCATACAACAGCACCCAATGCCCTACCCTCAGTTCAAACTCCTGTGGTTTCAGATCGGCTCAAGTTCATACGCAGCTCCTGCGCACTACTTCTCGTCGATCACACCTGTGCACGCCCTCCCGCACGACGCGCATGTGTATGAGGCATACAAGCTTTTGCTCGTTGACAGAACCCCACAACGCATCAAGAAATCAAAACAATTCGCAAAGATACCCACACTGGGAGGCAACCTCATCTGGGTTGGACTTGGCGATCGTGTTGAGCTGCTCACGTGCCCAAAAGAGCAGCTTCTGGCGCTGCCTCCCTGGGTCGCAGCCAATACCCCTTCCTATCTTCTGCCTGCCTGCCTGCTTGATGCACAACCCTTTACACACCAGATTACATGGCTGATTGACATCAAAAACTTGGCAAATCTCTTGCTATCCAGCGCATAAAAGCTAGTGTAGCTCATCACGCCCTGAACGGTTGAACTTCAATTTTCACCACGCTTTAATACGGCCCAGATCATGTTTAAAACCCTGCAAGCCAAGACGCTCCTCCCTGTTGTACTGCTCGCTATTTTTGCGGTGCTCATGACCATCCCTCCAGTGCAACAAAGCCTGAATATTACGCAGGATAGCTGGATTCTTGCGCTCACCCTTGGCGCAGCAGGTATTCTTGCCGTGATCCTTCAAAGTCGCTCACTTGGCGAGCTTCATAACCTTCGCGAGCGCATGCAGCGCACCGCCGATCATGTGCCCATTGGAGAACCCTCTCTGGCGCACTCCGAGGAGCTCCACGACATCTGGCAAGCAGCACACACGTTGCAACAGCGTCTCGAGCAACAACGATCCTTGCAGTCTCGCAGTGAGCGTAACATCGAACGCCTCAGCATCGCCATTGAGCACATGTGCCAGGGCCTGGACGCCACTGAAAAGCTTGATGTCAAACTTGATGATCCTGTCTTCAAAGCACTTCTCTCAAGTCTTCAAGATATGAACTCTCAGCTCATTCAAACGCGCTCATTGATTGAACATATGAAACGTGGCGAGCTTGGCGCTGAAGACTTCAAGAAAAAACACCTTGATATTAAAAGACTTACAGAATCAGACATCCCCATCCCACGTGAGGCAGATGGTCTCCTTGAAGACCTCCTTGAGCTTCAGAACGCGCTCCGCCGACTCACGCTCCAAACACACCTTGTGGCCAGTGATAAGCTTGAAAGCCCACTGCTCAATGAAACCGTGGTTGGCGATCTGGGCGATGCCTACGCATCAATGATTGATAACCTGCGCATTCTTGGACATCGTGCACAACAAATCGCCCGTGGTGATCTGAGCATCAAGTCAGACCTTGATGGAAGTCTCCATAACGCCTTCAACTCCATGGTCGAAGGACTACGTGGCATCGTGTCACAGATCACACAAACGGCGGTGCGTATCTCCACCAGCGCAGAAGAAATCCTCGCTGTCCTCCACGAACAGGAACTCAGCGCATCTCACCAGGCAAGCGGTGTTGAAGAGACACAACGCACCATGGAAACCTTGCTCTCCTCGGCCAAGAAAATCGCCGAAAGCGCTCAAACCGTGTTCAAATCCGCCGAACGTACACAGGCCAATAACCGTATCATCTCCGATCGCGCCAGCGAGCTTAAAAGTCACACCGAACGCATCGCAGAAATCCTGGAATCCATCAAGGAAATCGCCGATCGCAGCGACTTGCTCGCGCTCAACGCAAGCCTTGAGGGACTGCGCGCAGGTGAGGCAGGAAAAGGGTTTACACTTGTCGCAAACGAAATGAGACGCCTCGCTGAGAATATCAAAGGTAGCGTCGGCGACATCAAAGATCTCCTTGGAAACATTAGGCAATCTGCGCTATCCAACATTATGGCAATCGAAGAAGGCTCCCGTTTAAGTGAACGCACCACCGATTCGGCGCTCAAGATTACGCTCATCACACAGCAGCAGCAGTCAGGCACCGAGCAAGTCACACAATCGATGGAAGAACTCTCCCACCTGATCAATCAGGGGCTCGCAGGCACGCGACAGGTCACCACCGCAGCAAGCGAACTGGCTGGCCTCTCGGACGATATGCGTGGATTGGTAGACACCTTCAACATCCACGAACCCACACCCTCCACCCCACAAAACTGGTCACAACCCACCACGACCAACAAACCGATGGCGTCCTCACGCATGCACATGCGCCCCTCGCATTACACCCCCGCACAGGGAATCTCCACCAGTCCTCGCCAATCATCAAGCCCCCGACAGGCCGTGCCACAACACAAGGAGGCCGAACCTGCAAACAAACCTGCACCCAAAAATAACACGCAGGAAAAAAGCGCGCTTGAAGCCACACAGCTTGCCATTCACACACAGCTCCCCAACATCTCTGGCAAGGAACAGCTCAACGCAACCATGCGCTTTGTTGGTTATGGTGATACAAAACCCAAGACAAAGGACACCTCCCCCACCCTTGATATCAGTCAGATGAGCTCCGAACTCCTCGCCTCGGACTACGAAGATATGGACTCACTGTTTCACGAGCTTGACGCCTCTCCCAACCCGTCCAAACCTGGCCTGCATGTCACCAGTGAACCAGACACCTCTGAATTTCCCACTGACGAAGATTAAACCCGCTTGGCCCTAAGGTACGCTCATGAGCATTGGCGCGCTGATCGAAAAATTTAGAGCTGTCGCACTTGATCGCATTGAGGCCATGAATCTGGCCATGATCAACCTCGAACATGATCCTCAGGATGCACAATCACAGGAAGAAATCCTGAGAGAAATTCATACATTGAAGGGTGAAGCAAAGATGATGGGGTTCGCCGATGTGAACCTTGTGGCACACCAGACAGAGCACTTGCTCATTCTCGCAAGCAAACATGACTGGCTCATTCCCCACATCGCCAGAGATCTCATCTTTGAGGGCTTTGATCTGATCCGTACACTGATCACCAAACAAGCAGGCTCCAATGATACACCTGTCGACCTCTCAAGTTACGTGGATCAGGTTCAAAATTCACTGACACTTATTGAGACATCCAGCATCGCTGTCGATGATCAAAACTACACACCTCCCGCACCACAAGACGACAGACCCAAACCTGCTGAGCCCAAAGAACCCGTGATAGCAGCTGCCTCGGTTGAACCGTCGACAACCACCTCCACGGGCGCCTCTGATGCATCTCAACTGTCCACATCCCTGAACGACTCTGGCCAACATGCTCGCATCACTGCCTCACTTGGGGAAGACGCTGAAACAACCACTGTCAAACCAGGAGGAAACCTCTCAAGCATGCTCCGACTTCAGTCGGACAACTCAATTCGCATTAACCTCGACAAGCTTGAGCGCCTGAGCAACTTCGCCAGCGAAGTGCACCTGATGAGCCGCCGTGCAGCCTATGATCTTGAACAATTAACCGAAATTCGCCAGCGCCTCAAATCCTGGATGCGCAACTCAGGAGAGCTTCTCCCAAAGAGTCACCTCGCAAGTCTACGTGAACTTGGCCATAATCTTGATGCGATCTCCTCAAAACTCGTTGAGGAGACTCACCTCGTCAGTTTGCGCTCGGATACCCTTGATGAGCAGGTCCGTAGCCTGCGCCATATTCCTCTGGCACAGGTGTTTAGCCACTACCCTCGCGCCGTCAGAGATCTCGCGCGCTCGCAGGGCAAGCGCATCAAGTTAAGCATGGATTTTGGCAACATTGAAGTCGATCGCAGCATCCTCTCTGCGCTGTCTGATCCGCTCCTTCACCTGGTGCGCAATGCCGTGGATCATGGACTTGAGCCCACACACGAGCGCACACGCAAGGGCAAACCTGAAGATGGAGAGCTGATCCTTGAAGCCGAGCTTGTTGGCGACAGTCTCCGTGTCACGCTAAGTGATGACGGCCGCGGCCTTGATCCCGAGATGCTCAAGCGCAAAGCCATTGAGCGTGGTGTCATCACATCCGAGCTCGCCAATCAGCTTGATGATCAACGCGCCATGGCATTGATCTTTGAACCTGGCTTCTCCACACGTCAGGAAGTGACCGACGGGAGCGGACGAGGCATTGGCATGGACATCGTGCTCAGACAGATCACAATGCTTGGTGGTGTGGTGGAGTTTGAAAGCGAGCTTGATCAAGGAACCACATTCACAATCATCATCCCTCTCTCATCGGCGGTCATTGAGGTTCTACTGATCAAGGTTGGGGAAGACACGTTTGCCATTCATGCCAAGGATGTCGAACGCGTCACCACATGCAAACGACGCGAACTTGCCATGGTGCACGACACGCCTTATCTCAAGGAAGCTCAAGGATTAACACCCGTGTGTGCATGGCATGGCCTGTTGTCCGTCAATAAAAAAGAGGACGTCCCCTCCCCTGAAAACCTTGCGCATCACGACAACCTGACGCTGCTGCTCATTGAAAAAGGAAACACACGCATCGCAGCACATGTAGATCATGTGCTTGGCGAACGCGACGCCTTGAACCGACCCCTTGGTGAATTCTTACGTGGCGTACGCCTGTGCAGAGGGATAGCGCTCACAGGCGCGGGTGAGGTGATCCCATTGCTGAATGTCGTCGAACTGCTCAACCGATCGCTACAAGGTCACAGCAAACGAAAGCAGGCCAAACCCAAGGCTCGACAGTCCTGGAGTACACTTCAACTGTCGAGTATTCCAACAACGCGTACAATTCTGGTGGCCGAAGACTCAGATGTGACGAGAACTCTGATCTCTGGCATCTTGCGCAACCTCGGCTATCGCGTTCTTGAAGCAGGCGATGGCGCAATTGCATGGGAGATGCTGCACTCATATCGTGTAGACCTTGTCATGACAGATATGCAAATGCCCAATCTTGACGGACTTGGCTTGATAAAACGCATAAGAAAAGATAATGATTTTAATGCCCTCCCAATTATAGTTCTCTCTACGTTGGGTGCACAACGTGATAAAGAGAACGCAATGCACCTGGGAGCGGATGCTTACCTCGTAAAACTGGACTTCCGAGAAAAAGATCTTGTTGAACTGATAGGTAGACATCTGTCCTGATTTTTATTTCATATAAGACCTGCTATCGGTTTCATCTCAAAGGCTCCTATCATGACTGTAGACAAAGCTCATCTTCTTGTCGTTGACGACAATGAGCTTAACCGTGACATGCTTTCACGTCGTCTGGAACGCAAAGGCTATACCGTTGATATTGCAGAAGACGGTTACAAAGCTCTCGAGCTCATCGATCAAAATACTTATGACCTGATGCTCCTGGATATCATGATGCCTGGAATTTCAGGGATTGATGTTCTGGAACAGCTCCGCAAAACTTACTCCATTACAGATCTGCCCATCATCATGGCCACTGCCAAAAATGATGGGCAAACCATTGTGCAAACGCTCCAGCTTGGTGCCAACGATTACGTCACCAAACCCCTTCAGTTTGCCGAAGTCCTTGCTCGCGTCCAGACACAGCTCAGCATCCGCCAGCAGGCCCAAAGAAGCCAGACGCGCACCTCGGGCTCGTTCCACAAGCTCGAAGACAATGACTCCCACAAGACCTTTGATACAAAGATCTTTTGCTCAAGCTGCCGCTCTGCATTGCTCCATGATGAGCCCAAATGCCCCACATGCAACAGCCTCCGCCCACCCGAAGGATGGCCTAGCCGCAGCAACACACTCTATCCTCATCTTGGCACCACCATCGGCGAGCGCTTCTTCCTTGAGCAGTTCATCGACAAGGGCACAACAGGTAGCGTGTATGCTGCTCGTGACCTCGATCTCAAGCGTATCTTTGCCGCCAAGATCATCTCTCTGGATGGCACCGCCATGGGGCTCTCCTCTGAAGAGGTCAAACAGCGCACTCGCCTTGAAGTCGAGGCCATGGTCAGCCTTCAAAACCCCCACGTGGTCAAGATCTACGAGGTCACGCAGATCTCCGACACCACGTTTGCGCTCGTCATGGACTTTGTCAAAGGTTTGAGCCTTGGCTCCATCCTCAAACGTCTTGGTAGCCTCAAACCCACACTCGCCCTGAACATCACACGTCAGGTCGCGCAGGGACTTTATGAAGCACACCAACTCAACATGATTCACTGCGACATCAAGCCTGATAACATCATGCTCGAAAAGCTTCCTGCGGGCGGCTACTTCGCTCAAATCCTCGACTTTGGCATCGTGCATATCCTCGATAAGCCAATGAACGCGGAAGGATTCTATGGCACGCCGCTGTATAGCGCACCTGAACGTATCCGCGAAGACATGGACGTCGACCACCGCGCCGACATCTACTCTCTTGGAGCCATGCTCTACCATATGATCAAGGGAAGCCCTCCCTACATCGATGACAACATCTACAAGGTCTTTAACCATCACATCCACACGCCGCCCCCCACCATTCAGGGCGCCATCAACGATCCTGCTCTTGAACAAGCTCTTAACAGGATCATCCAACGCACCATGGCCAAAGACCCAGATCAACGCTTCAACTCCTTGCGCGACCTGATCAAAGAGATCGATGCAATCATCTAAGCAACGGTCAAAAAAGAGAAAAGGGGCGAGGATTTGCTGCGCAAATCCTCGCCCCTTTTGGTGTTCTCTTTCTCACGTAAAATCAATGGCCATAAAGTTTTAAATGCTGATAGCCTGTGTTCATAAACATCCAGGCGCATGCTCGAAACCATCTACAGCATCACCATTTTAAGACGCTGAAATGTATCAAGTGCTCAAGAGAGCAAGAACTCTTAACAAAGATCAAAACCTTGTTTGCTGACTTTGTAGATGGAATGGAATCATAATACAGCGGTTGAACCAACGCACAACGGCGAGCGAGCTTACGATTGATTTTGAAACACCTGGCAGAGTCTTAGTTTTTCACTCTCATGATTCACTGTCCTGCCACATATCGTTCTCTGATTTGAACTTCAAAAGCTCTCGTTCATATTGCAACGCATTAAACACAAGCGTTGTTGAAACGCCCAAGAGCGGCGAAATCTCTGCTTCGTCAAAACCTTGACTAAACTTGGACCAATACACACATCCGTCTTGTTTGTTGATATTTACGACGATCAAATCACACGTGAAATCAAGATCGTCAGGACACATTAGAACAGGACAGGGTTGGGGTTGTACATCATCAGAAAGCAAACGCCCCCACACCAGAACTCGTTCAGCAGGAACAGGAGACCAGGGCAACGCTGTAGGAACCAACCCTGCTATCTTTTTCATGCCCGTACGTTTCGCCAACCATAGATCAAGACGCTCCTCATCAATGAAAATACACAGATGGGGCTCGTAAAAATCATTGGGTTGGCTCTCTTTCACTTCAAAATGATTCATACTCAACTCACGTGCTATTCAATGTACTTGCTTCGCAACGCACCTACTTACAGATCTTCAAATAGGTGTAGTGCTCATTCACAGCCTAACAGTTTTCAACCACACACGTCGAATTTGCATGTCGTCATCGCAAGCAAGTCACAAATATGAAGACAGAAACACTATTTAAACTAGCAGGATATGACCCCTTCACGTGGAGGTCACAACATGAACGAATAACATCTACCTGGATACTTCAGTCAATATACAGGCTTTGCCGCAGAACAACTCGTCGCACCATACATGCAAACTCGCCACGCACTATAGTTTTATGCTATATTATGTTTAAAGTGCTATACTGAACCGCGCAATTCAGTCGGGACCAGCCTCAGAGCTTATTATATTCAAGACCAAACCTCTATGAGAACGACATCCATCATGATTGAAGGCGAGCAAGTCTCGCAACATTTTTCCATTGATGAAACATGAGCAAACTCCGAAGCCACACAAAAATTAATCATGTTCTTCAATGACATAGAAAACAGACAAAACGAAGTAGCGATGAGTATAAGTATAAATTTCAATTCACTTTTATTGGTGTGTTTCATTGCATACAATATTGGATGTTCACCCGATGAAAAAGCCAAGCATAATAACCCAAATAATGACTGGGGTGTCTCTGAAAAAGGTTATGTCATTACTCAAGGGTTATATAAAGCTAATTATGAAATTACAAATGATGGTTGCTCGCCATCTCTCGCTTCAATTAAAGGTGAATTACCAGATTGGCCACACGATATTTTATTCGTTCCACGTGATGAAGATTCAGCCTCAGTTACACTTGAACCTTTTGGGTTGAGAGGACCTGGAGGAAATTCATTATCTTTAGCAAGCATGAGACTTGATAAAGAGGACGCAGCATATTTTGCTATTATCAAAGACAAAAATATAAGTCATCGGGAAGATGTCTATTGTAACGGAGATCTATCAGAAATTGCGTATTCGCTGTCGTGGGACTACGATTATAGATTTGAATCAGTATCTGACAATGTACTCGAACTTAGGATCACCTCATCGTGGGATGTACCAGAACGATGTGGCAATGGTACGGATTTTTGGCGAGGACCTGCAATGAACATGTGGATTCCTGAATCGACCTGCACAGAGTCTTACACAATAAGCTATACGCTTGATGAGCGTTGCCCTGACACGTGTGAGGTCAATGTTGAATATATCGAAGGCGAACAAAGTGATCCAAACAATTTATACATCATACCAAACACCAGCGATGGTTGGTGTATCTGTGAATAGACCATTAGTTCGTTAGTTTTGAAAACGTAAGAAGGTATGCGTAACACTGAGCTTGCTCAGTGTTACGCATACCTTCTTACGTTTTCCCGCGCACACGCGGGGATAGTCCCCACTACAAAAATGATTCAAACCAAAGATAGAGGTATGACTTAAACAATCAAGTACACGAGGGATTCCTGCCAACCTCTTGCTTCCAGATTGTGATCATAGTAGCCTCCGACGAATGTGCTTCGTTCATGAACTGCACATTCAGAAACACTGTACAACCTCTCAAAACAACCCCTCCAAGTTACTGATATGAAAAGACATTTAACCATAAGTCTCGCCTCTTGCCTCACGCTCATCATGGCATGTTCCACAGATGACGTATCCCCTCGTATGAACGATGACAGCTCGGATATGTCGACACATGATATGCCTGGCATGCCTGTTGATATGAACTCCACCACAGATCAAGGCACCGTGGTCACCACAGATATGGGTCAGCAAAATACGCCTGACCAGTCTGAGGACGTAGATCAGGGCTCCACCTCTGACGTAGACATGAATGGTGATGAGGACATGACAGATATGGGCTCCTCACCTGTCGATATGACTGATCCTGTCGACATGACTGATCCCGTAGACATGGCCGATCCTGTCGATATGGCCGATTCTGTCGACATGGCCGATTCTGTCGACATGGCCGATTCAACGGATATGGCTACAACCATGGATATGGGTTCCATGTCTTATGATGACCGTGTGCAGGGCGATTGTGTGGCGACCAGTGACTGTGGCTCAAGCGACTTTTACTGTGAGCGCAGCGCTGTGGGTGGCACCTGTTCTGGATGCACCAACAACTGCGATGACATGCCTGGCTCAGGTAGCTACCAGTGTGTCTTTGGTACGTGTGTCGCCGAGTGTAGCGCTGATTCAGAGTGTCCTCCTGGACGTTTCTGCAACACACGACGTGGTCTGTGTCAGGTAGAGACCTGCACCAATGATGTGTGTCCTGTCCCATGGTTTGGTTGCTCCGAACCTGATGGTATCTGCGTGCGTCTCTCCTGTGATGCTGGAGAAGCATGCCCCACAGGTACACAATGTGATGGCACCTATTGCATTGAGGATCATATCTCCACGCCCTGAAACTTGTTCTAAAGACAAACAAAAAAATGGCGAGGGCGATGCTGAAGCATCGCCCTCGCCATTTTTTTTTTTTTTTTTT
>CATLTV010000020.1 GCA_950059285.1 uncultured Pseudomonadota bacterium
TCCCTCCCTCGTATGAGCGTCATCGACATGAGCTGGGACATCCAGGGCAAGCGCGTCCGCTTCTGGAACCAGTCTGCCAAAACATGCGAACTCTTCCAGGGCCTGTTTGAAGACACCTTTGGCCTCAAGCTCCTGCCTGCAAACCCCTACATTACAGCACTTCAGCTTGACCTCAGCCCCGAATTTGTCGGCGATCTCGCTCTTGTTGACCCCTCCGACTTCGTCGGCGCGGAATCGGTCACAAAAGACGCCAACTAAGCAACAAAAATACAAATACAAATCAACACATTAGCATAGAAGAAACAATATGGATCTGATCGACTTAATTGAATCAAAACGCTTCCTCGGTGCCGAGTTTATGATGTGGCTCTGGTTTAAAAGCGAGTGCTACGAAAGCCTCTTTGAAAACCGTGACCATGGCACGCTTGAATTCTGGTACGACGACAAGATGACCCTTGAGGCATACCTCGCCGAAACAGAACGCAACGACTTCAAAGGCGGCGCTCCCGCGCACTCCCCCGAAGCCAAAACAGCTCTTCGTCAGGGCAAACGCGTCTCCAAGGCCAAACTCGGACTCATCAAGGAAGGCCGCGAGTGGACCTTCATGCTCAAGTCCGACTCCCTTGATGTCAGCGGCGTCAAGCTCCCTGCTCTCCTCTCCCGCGAAGAAGATGAGCAGTTCTACGAGCGCATGTACCTCCTTGAGGAACTTGAAGACATCATTGGCAGCCTCTACAAGGAATTCCTCATCCTCCGACTCTCCGCAGTCTGGTCTGATCACCTCCTCAAGGCCATGCGCACCTGGGTTCACTCCGATGAACCCCTCAAGCCCGAGGACTACCCCGAGGCCGCTTGCGAAAAGGCACTCACGGCGGCTCTCGGTGCTGCACCAGAGCGCTCCGAAGAGATCGACCCCGAGGTCGCCGCTGCGCTCACCTCAAAGCAGGTCCAGCCCAACAAGGAAGCCCAGCCCTGAGCTCATGATGATAAGCGCTGCACCAAAGACAAAGGAGGTGACTCACACCTCCTCCAGCGCAGCGCTTTCACACTCTCCACACTCCACATAAAAAGGTGAGAGGTTGCGAGAAGTGCTCATGAGCACTTCTCGCAACCTCTCACCTTTTTAACAAAAAAGACCAGTATTATCATGGACTTGCTTCGTGCCATTATTCTGGGTGCCGTCCAGGGCGCCACTGAATTCCTACCTGTCAGCTCCTCGGGACACCTCAAACTTGGTCAGAGCCTCCTTGGACTCTCTGAACCACAGCTCCTCTTTGATATCGTCCTTCACGTGGGCACGCTGCTCAGCGTCATGCTCTTCTATCGCAACGATGTCATGCTCGCGATTCGTGGCCTGTTCAAGGGAATCCACCAGGGCATCATTCAACAACGCTCCACACAAAAACTACTTGAGCCCGAAGGCATGCGCCTCTCACTGCTCATTGTGCTGAGCACCATCCCCACGGGCATCCTTGGTATCTTGCTGAAAAAAGTCCTCGATCCCGAGTCAGGTCAAAGTATCTTCACCACAAAAATGGTGTGTGCACTCCTGATCCTCAACGGCATCATCCTCATGAGTAATGCGTTCTTCCTCAAGCGAGAGGAATCCTTACCCGAGGACGAAAAACCAAAAAGAACCAGCACCTTATCACTCTGGAACATATCCCCCTGGATCGCCCTTATCATTGGCATCGCGCAAGGTTGCGCCGTCCTCCCTGGCATCTCCCGCTCGGGCATGACCATCACCGTCGCACTCGCTCTGATGGTGCAGCGCCTCCACGCTGCGCGCTACTCCTTCTTGCTCTCCATTCCCGCCATCCTTGGCGCGCTTGTCCTCAAACTCAAGGACATGGAAAGTATCCCCCAATCCCAGGATCTCATGATCTTTGGCGCGGGCGCGCTCTGTGCAGCGCTCGTGGGCTACGTGTGCCTCATCCTCCTCACACGTATGCTGCGCAACGCCCACTTCCATCACTTCGCATGGTACTGCTGGCTTGTCGGCATCATCGGCCTGTTCATGCTATAATGTGTTATTTCGAATGCTTGTGATCGCTTCCTCATACGAAGCCTTCTTGAAGATCGCGCTGCCTGCAACAAGCATCGTGGCGCCCGCCTCAACAAGCTCCCTGGCGTTGACGGGGGATACCCCACCATCAACCTCGATCTCCACATCATGAGCGCGGCCAGCAGATTCAAGCATCCCTTTGACTTGCTTGATTTTTTCGATGCTCGACGTAATAAACGACTGGCCGCCAAAACCAGGGTTCACGCTCATCACCAGCACCATATCAAGCTCATCAAGTAGCCACTCAATATGTGACAGTGATGTGCCTGGATTGATCGCCAACGACGCCTTTGCTCCCGCTGCTCGAATCGACGTCAACGTCTTGTGCGGGTGCCTCGATGCCTCGGGGTGAAACGAGACGTAGTCTGCACCCGCCTCCACATACTTCACCGCAAACTCATCGGGATTATCGATCATCAGGTGCACATCAAGAATCGCATCAGGAAACTCCTTCCTCAAGGACTCCACCACGGGCAGACCAATCGTCAGGTTTGGCACATAATGACCATCCATCACGTCCACATGCAAGGCATCTGCACCTGCATCCAACACAGCCTTACACTCCTCTGCTAACCTCACAAAATCGCTCGCCAAAATAGATGGCGCAATCTTCACGCTCGACATCATTCACCTCTCTTACAAATCTTGACTACTATGCCTTGTGACGCATTCTCACCGCAAAGAAGGCATCCGCGTTGTGTTCCCCTGGCCAGGTCCTCAAATAACCTGACTCATCAATAAGTCTGGACCAGTCCTCCACATCAGCATGTGCAGGCGGCTGCTCCACCTCAAACTCGGGATGCGCCTCAAGAAAACGCTCAACCTGTCGGGAGCCCTCCTCTCGCGTAAATGAACACACCGCATACACAAGCACACCACCTGGCTTCACCAGCTGTGATGCCTCACTCAAAATACCTGCCTGAAGCTTTGCCAGAGCACCAATGTCCGCCTCACGTTTGCGCTCTTTCCCCTCGGGGTGACGACGCAACACGCCAAGGCCCGTGCAAGGTGCGTCCACCAACACAAGATCAAAAGGCTCACCCTCGTAGGACGAAGCAAACTCCTGAACCGTACCTGTAAACCTCTTATTTTCCTCATCTTTCACGAGAGCAGACAACAGGTTCAGCTTCTCACCATGAGGCTCAACGCTTGTCACATGTGCTGCACCTGCATCAAGTAAATGCAGACTCTTTCCACCAAGCCCAGCACAGGTGTCGAGCGCGCGCATCCCATCAAGAGAGCCACACATCTTGCCCACAAGTTGACTCCCCACATCCTGCACAGCAAGCGCACCTTCCTGAAGAAAGGCGCGTGTTTCAGGAGACATGCCTTGCAACTTGATCGCGCTCTTTAAATGCTCGGAGCGCTCGCTGGCGATGTCTTCGGGGACATCGCCCTCCTTTCTCCAGCGCGCCCACAACGGAGGCGGCTGCTCCATGGTCATGGCAAAGAGCTCCTTCTCGGCACGCTCAAACCCAAGCTGCTGTACCAGACGATTGGCAACAAATGATGGCATACCATAACGCTGAGAGAGGTAGCGCACAGGCTTCTTCTTACGGTCTGATTCGCTCCACCATGTGATGTTATCGCGGTCACGATCAATGCTGCGAAGCACACCGTTGACAAAGCCAGACGCACGGGGATTCACCTCGCGCGCAAGCTCCACGGCAGAGTTAATCGCCGCATGTGCAGGGATGCGATCAAGAAAGAGCAACTGGTACACGGCCACCCTGAGGATAGACAACATCGACGCATCAGTACGCTTGACGCCTTTTTTCAAGGACTTATCAAGAATACGATCGATAGGGCCAAGCATCGTCAGCGTGCCGTATACAAGTTGTGTGGCGAGCCCCTTGTCTCGTGTGTCTAACCCACTGTGGTCCAGTTCTGTATCAAGTGCGATATGGCTGTATGCCCCTTCATTCAGCACACGTTCCAACACGCGTACAGCAAGCTTTCTTGGCATGCTCAGGACTCCTCTTCAAGTGCTGTGCGAGACTCCATCGCGGCAAAAAAATCACCCGCATTCATATGGTAGCCATTCAAAATATCTGACGCCGACATGGCTCGCTTTCCAGGTGCTTGCAACGTGAGCAGCTCCACAAAACCATGCTGACCTGTGGCCACGATCAAACGACCATTCTCGGCATACACAACCTCCCCTGCACGAGGTTCATCCTCCTCGGAGAGCTCAAGAAAGTCCTTATCTTCCAGAACCTTCGCAAGGTGAAGCTTGAACCTTGCTCCTTCCTCGGCATCGCCTGAAAAGAAAAATGTGTAGGTGCCAGGCCAGGGGTTAAAGCCACGAATAAGATCGGCGACCTCACGGGCAGACTTCTGCCAATCCACCAGGCCATCCGACTTCTTGATCATCGGCGCCCAGCTCGCCAAATTATCATCCTGAGGCTCTGGCTTCAGCGTCTCCTGCTGAATACCCTCAATGGTCTTCAACAACAGGGGCGCACCAATCTCGGAGAGTTGATCATGAAGCTCTTGCGCTGTCATCAGCTCACCAATTTCCACACTCCCCTTGAGGTACATGGGACCTGTATCAAGACCAAGCTCCATCTCCATGATCGTCACACCCGCCTCGGACTCGCCGCGCACAATGCACCAGTTAATTGGTGCCGCGCCACGATAGCCAGGCAACAAGGAGGCGTGCACATTCAGACATCCAAGCGGAGGTACGTCCAACACCTCTTGTGGCAAGATCTGACCATAAGCGGCCACGACCACAAGATCGGGTTTAAAATCCTTGAGCGTCTGGAGCGCCTCTTCATTCTTGCGCACACGCTTTGGCTGATACACAGGAATATCATGTGCCAACGCGACCTCTTTCACAGGAGATGGCGTGAGCTTCTTTCCTCGTCCGCTGGGTCGATCGGGGTTTGTAAACACACCGACCACCTCGTGATGGCTGTCAATCAATGCCTTGAGTGCGGGCACCGCAAAGTCGGGGGTGCCCATATAAACGATCCTCAATGGTGCAGTCTGGCTCAATCTTGCTCCTTCTTCTTGCTCTGCGCCTCCTGGCGCTTTTTCTTAATACCATCAATCACTTTCCTGTACTTCTTCACGGCCATCCTCCTCTTGAGAGGGCTCAGATGGTCAAGGAAAAGAACCCCATCAAGGTGATCAATTTCATGTTGCAGTGCCACCGCAAGCAGCCCCTCGGCCTCAAGCTCAAACTCCTGACCTTCACGATCAAGAGCTTGCACCACGACCTTGTTGGAGCGCTCCACTTTTTCATAAATGCCAGGAATGCTCAAACACCCCTCTTCCCATACAATTGTACCTTCCGCATGCACAATCTCGGGGTTAATAAACACGCGCAGCTCATCAGGATTCTCTTCGCTCGAAATATCGATCACGGTGATCCTGTCAAGCACGCCCACCTGTGGGGCGGCGATGCCAATACCAGGCGCGTCATACATGGTCGCAACCATATCATCCACAAGTTGCTGCACCTCTGTGGTGACACTCGCAACTGAGCTCGCCTTTTGCACAAGCACATCATTAGGGTAAAGAACAATATCTCGTAAGGACATAACTGGACCACCATCGTGTCGAAAATAAACTGAATTCTCCGAGCCTTAGAATGGGCTTCAAAAAGCTCAAACCTACACTCGCTCTCATGTAGCGCTTTTTGCTCATCGGGTCAACGCCTCTCCCCCTCTCAAACCTAAACGCACAGGCCAAAAATAAACCTCTTGATGTTTATTCTCGTATTTGCAAGGATCCATATCATGGCAGTTAAACACAACCCACAAAACACAAAAACCAATGACAAAACAAATAGATACTACAAGAGCAGTCACCATCTTCGCCCTCAGTACGCTCATCTCCTCGGGATGTCTCTTCACACAAGACCCCATGGGCGATGGTGTTGAAGTCACCCCATCACAGGACATGGGGATCATCCCCACACAAGACATGCCCGCTGACCAGAGCGAGCCACAGGACCTTGGTGATACTCCTGATGAGGGCATCGCACCCGATGACCTTGGCGCCATGCCCGACATCTCCACCCCCGATGACATGAATCAGGACATGATGCCCGACATGAACGTCCGTATTGTATGTGGGAACTCAGAGTGTCGCACTGGCGAATGGTGTGATGAACGCAACAACACCGCAATGTGCCGCTCCTGTCCAGACTCAGCACTGGATACCCCCACGTGTGGTGTAGAATCTACAGCCTTCCCCTTTGACTACCGATGTGAAGCACAGGAGATCCCTCAGAACCTCAAGACGCAGTGCAACATGCCAACCTATCAACGCGTGTGCACATGCCCTGGCCCAAATGCCTCACTCAACCTTGAGTACTCATGCAACATGAACACATGGTTATGTGATGGGCTCTGTGTCACCACACAGATTGAAGCAGATGTTTGCAGTACTGACGCAAACCGTGTTCAGGCCATGTGTCCCTTTGGAATCCAAAATAAGCTGTGCGCAGGAACAGCAGACTCAGATGAGCACATTATCGGACTCAGAACAGGCGTGGAGCAAAGCACATCCATGGCCCTGTCAAGCCTTGGCTCACGCGTCCATATGGGTAACGGTTTTGCTGTCGCGAGCGCTGATCCCGAGTTCAGCACCCAAAACTTACTTCGCATCTATGAGAAGAAAGAGAAAGGAAACTGGGTAACCTTGCCCACGCCAAACATCGTGGCAGATATAGCCACACTCCTTGATGTCTCCGACGATGAAATTCATCACTTTGGTAAGTTTGCAGCCATCAACAATGATGACATCCTCATCTTTAGCGTGTCTGTCCTCAAAGAGGGGACAACATATGACGTTGTACTCTCCACCAACCTTACAGACCAGACCAGGTCTCTTGATATGATCGGTGACTTCTACCCAGAGGACTCCATTCACGCACTTAACTATCAGGATGATTACATTACCATCCTCACTGAAAACGAGGCACATGCATTCAATGGTTCGGAGACATACAGTTGCGACACAGACGACTTTGAAAACGTCTCTTACTTTGGTCATGCCATCGGTATTATTCAGAATCCAAACCTTGCAAACACGTCCATGATGGCATTCTCGGTCTATAACAAAGACGACCAAGAGTACCAAGTTCACCTCTGCACAAACGCAGTCCAGATTGAACCCACAAAAGCCCCAACGCTGTCAAACAGCTCCAGCATGGCAACAGATGGGGACACTGTGTTCTACCAACAACTAGGCACCACCAATCAAATTATCGCTAAAAGTATCACCATATCTTCAGTAACCCTGAGTGATGGCATCGTTTTTGAGCTCCCTGTGGAGAGCATCTCAGATTTTTCTGCCAAGAAAAGCGGCTCAGATACTTACATCCTGGTTGCTGGAGAAACAGAAACCAACTCAAGCGATCTCGTACTCATCAAGGTCAATGACACAAGTAAAGAGTTTACTTACTTTATCATCCCGGACAATGTACTGACGAATGTCAGCGTGTCTTTACCTGATAAGATCGGTGACAGCTCACACTTCCTCATAGGCCAGCCCAAACAAGGAGACTCAGGTGTTGTTCATTTTGGCACCAAGCCCTGAATTATAACGAAGAAGAGGCGCACCTTAAGGTGCGCCTCTTCTTCTTATGTATACATAAACCCACGCATTAAAATAAACCTTTTGTTGTTTACTCGCGCATTTGTCAGGATCTATACTACAGCCACAACATATCACCATCGCCCCACAAGAAAGTCATGACAAAACATATAGATACCACAAAAGTCACCACAGCATTTGCCCTCAGCACACTCTTCTGCTCAGGCTGTCTCTTCACACAAGATCCTTCAGGCGATGGCGTTGGAGTCACCCCATCACAGGACATGGGGATCATCCCCACACAAGACATGCCCGCTGACCAGAGCGAGCCACAGGACCTTGGTGATACTCCTGATGAGGGCATCGCACCCGATGACCTTGGCGCCATGCCCGACATCTCCACCCCCGATGACATGAATCAGGGCATCGTATGTGGTGACAGCATATGCGAAGAAGGCCAGTGGTGTGATGAGGAAGATGAAACCAATATCACATGTAGAAATTGCCCTAATGAAGACCCCGAAGGCACATGCCCCAAACCATCCAATCAGGATGAGTTCTTGTGCGGCGAACGACCTCGATTTGAGTCCATGTACATGCAATGCGGCTTCTCAAAAACAACCTGTGAATGCCCCGAACAATACCATTGTGATGCAACCCAAAATGAATGCGCGACATCATGCATCACAGACGAATTGATTAACCGACATTGTATTGCAAATCCAAACATCACAGCAATTCAGGCCATGTGCGAATTTGGATTTGAGACATATGAATGTGGAGACAACACTACAATAGAAGACATACGCATCAAGCTCGCCACACAAATCACTGAGCCAGGTGTCCTGGATGTTGGTATCGGCGAAGATCTCGCCTTTGCAACAGCAAGCAATGAACTCAAAATCTACCAAAAAGAGGATGGCACAAACCGATGGATACCCTTCACAAAGCTCAACTCCATTCTTGATCAAGAGTTCCCAAACACCTCCTACACAGTCAAACCTGTTGCAGCTATTAGCCAGAACGATATCCTGGCATTCTACCTCACACTTGATCACACTGACAAAACAGAGCACAAGATCGTCACCATTGGACCCCCCACAAACAGCAGCACTCCTGACGTATTAAAGACCTATAGTGCTTTAAATGCCGTGAACTCCATTGACATCAAGAATGGTCACCTCGCCTACTTGACCAACACTGGAGCGACCATACAACAAATGACTGACACCAGCTCCACTATCTTCAGGTGCCTGAACAACAACCTTGAAACACTCAGAGTAGACTCATCAAACCATATCCAGCTTATCCAAAACAAAATAGAGTCCGACCCATCCTCTGTAGGCGCGGTCTACGTCATTGGTTCTCCCAGCGGAGCCTCCACACAATACAACGTTGTACTCTGCACCAATAACGGTCGAACCCTGCCAGAGATAAACATATTGGGCCTGTCAGATCTCAATGAAAACATCCCCATTAAAACCAAGCAAAACAAGTTGTATCTCTCGCTCAAAAACGACCCCAAAGCTGTGACTGAATATATCATGAAGGACAACACGATATCATCACCCACCAACTACAATGTAATGCATGAATTCACCCAATTCGACGCATCTTATAACGATCAAAACACCTTCATCCTCTCCAATGATCCCATCAATGAGTCTGTGTACCTCAACACCTTCACCAAAAACAGCACAGGTGGCCAATTCGTCAGCTCCAAAATCACGTATCAGTCGGTCACGGAGGTCTCCTCCTTTGGCTCAAGCGTGGCGTTGCCACAGCACTACCCCAACTCCCAAACCTTGATCATCGGGGAAGGCGGCCCCGCAGGTAATGTGCACTTCGCCACATCAAAGCGCTAACAACCAGATATTCAAACGACAAAGAGGCGGCCCGTTGTGAGCACAACAGGCCGCCTCTTTGTCCTCAATGCCAATAAAGAAAGAGGTTATCAACACAAACCTCTTGATGTTTCTCTCCGTATTTGCAAGGATCGTCTTATCCACACACACACTTCAAAACAAAAGCCATGAAAAAACAAATACATACAAAAAAAGCCATCACACTCTTTGCAACCTCCGCGCTCTTCTGCTCAGGCTGTCTCTTCACGCAAGACCCATCTGGAGATGGTGATGGCACCTCACCACGTGATATGGGAACACTCCCAACCCAGGACATGCCTGCGGATCAAAATGAACCCGTGGATATGGTTGATACCCCAGATACAGACATCCCACCTGAAGATCTCGGTATGCCCGACCTCTCACCTGACGATCTTGGGACCGACATGACCACAGACATGCCCGGAGGCACCATGTGTGGAACTCAGGTGTGTGGTGAAAATGAATGGTGTGATGAAGAAGATGAAACCAACATCACGTGCAGACAGTGTCCTACTGCAGACCCTGACGGAGCCTGTGAGTCTCCCGCAGAAGACAACCTCTTTTTATGTGGTGAGCGACCTCGGTTTGAATCGATGTTCTCACAATGTGGCTTTACGCAAACAACGTGTGAGTGTCCAACGATAGACGGTAGAATCTCCACATGTAATGAAGACACAAGTCAGTGTGAAAAATCATGTATCACCAACGCTCTTATCACCAACCATTGCGCCGCCAATAACTACATTCAAGCCATGTGCGAACTTGGATTTGATACACACATCTGCTCAAGTTCAACCACATCAGAGCGCACAGTCAAGCTCTCAACAGGCATACCCGAAACAGGCGTGAAGCATGTTAGCATTGGTACAAACATTGCCCTGGCTACGACCGACAGCGCACTTAAAATCTATCAGAAAAATGACCTGGGGCAGTGGACACCCTTTACCAAACTGAACATGATCCTCAGCACTAAATTTGGTGGCACATCTGATTATAGCGTAAAGCCCCTGGCAGCCATCAGCGCAAATGATACCATTGCCCTCTATGTTGTCCATAACTCCACAGACACGACCAAGCCACATCAGGTAGTGATCATTGGACCAAACTCTCAAGGAGCCCCTACAGTCATTAATACAATTCCCAAGGATGACGAAATCCTCTCGCTGGACATCAACGAAACCCATATAGGCGTGCTAACCGCTCAAAGTGTAAACATTTACCTACGGGGAAGCACCAACACAAGACCCATCACCTGTGACACTTCCAGTGAAGCCCTGAATGCACTGGACACAGCACGCTACCTTCAACTCGTTCAAACCAAGTCAGCATCAGACACGTCACCCATGGGAGCCGCGTTTATCGCATCAAGTGTGACAGAGTCTCGGGTCGTCTTGTGTGATCAGAGCAAACTCACACGTATTTCTTCAACAGCAAGTCCCCCCAACCCTTCAATCCCCCTCCAAGCCAGCCAGAACAGGTTGTACGCAGCTTCCTCGGAAGCAAAAATCATCAATGAGTATGTGTTTGAAACAGATACCGTAATGTCTACCTTCCGTAACGCTGGCCATGAGTTCTCCAGCTTTGATGTATCGTTTAATAATAAAACCACACATATGCTCACCAGTGACATCTCCAATAAATCCGTCAAACTTCAAGAGTTCATCTTGAACACAACGGGTGGCAACGACCTCACTGAAACCACTACCTACAAGACGACCTATGCGATCGATGAGTTCGGTTCAAGCGTTGCTCTCCCAAAAAGTTACTCCACTGGAGACGTCATCATCATTGGTCAACATGGCACCACGACCACAACACAAAATGTCCACTTCGCGACCTCCCCAAAGTAAACCGTCACAAGACGTAAAAAAGGGCGCTGAAATCTGAGATTTCAGCGCCCTTTTTTACGTCTTGTACGGCTCTATTTCTGTGAAACTGCCGATAAATATAACCGCCGCAATTCATTATCACCAAGCACAGCCCACGCATCCTCAAGAGCATCCCTGATCTCGGCAAGCTCCTGATAACAGTTGTGCACAATGGCAAAGTCCAGACGTGCGCTGTTGTAACGTGCAGCCAATCGCATGAATGAATCCTTGATGACAGGCGTCTCGGCACCACGACGCACCTCAAGAATCGTATAGTAATCCTCATGACGCACCTCCTTGAGCTTGCGTCTGACCTGCTCCTCCGAAAGATCACCCTGATGTTGAGGCTGCTCCTTGACTGGAAAAATGCTCTCTCGCTGCACCTTCGCCACCGCCGAATACGTCTCGGGAAACGGAACCTGCCCTTGCTCAAGATTCACCAACACCTCTCGTGTGGGCGCAGTCTCCTGACCAAGCAACGCTCCTGGTGGCTGCGCATCCACACGCACCTGACTTGATGGCTTACGACGCGCAATCGGAGGTTCGTTCTTTGGTGCGGGTCTCTCTGGCGGCAATGGCTCGCCCAAAAAGCTTTCAAATCCAACGATATCGGCGAGCACCTGAAGCACATAATGTGTGGGGCTATCCAGGGGCAACCATGCGTTGACTTGCAGCTCGTCTGCGATCTCCTCGGGGCTAGCAAGGCTCTCAGGCGATGGACTCATCACCATCATCGGAATCAACGGACCAAGTGGACGACTAATAATCGCGTGCACCAACGCACGCACTGCTGCGCCCTGCTTGTTCTTTCCAAGCAATATCAACGCATCGGGAGGAGTCTGCTCAAACGCACGAATCCCCTGTGCGGGCATCACACATGAACGCACATGGAGCTGATCCTCACTACTCTGCTTGAGAGACTGGGCCAGACGCTCCGCACCTGGACCGATGACAAGCAGGTTCACCACGGGAGCGTCACCCTGAAATGTTGAAGAATGTTGTGTGCTCACCCGATCCTCGTCGTGGACATGCGTTGCTCAATCAGAAACTCATGCAAGACATCATAACCTGCAGGGCGTTGAGGTAAATTATTTTGTGCTCGGGTCATTAACTCATCATACAGATGTTCAAACCGTTGCGCCATCACCCCACAAGCCTCACCATCCACATCTGCGCCCCGAGTTACATCGAGGAGCGCTTGCGTCAATAACCTGTCTTCATGGTGTTCCATCAATGTCGGAAAGTGTCTGCAATACAGCGACTGACGCGCGAGCGTCACGCCTGTAAGCAGCGTCCACGCCATATAAATCACACGCTCAGGGGATGCAAAAAAATCACGTATATCCTCACGCATATGCGCCATGGATAATGTACATTGCTGCGCCAACGCCACGGGAAAATCCCACGTCAACGCCTGCGATAAAATCCACCCCCCATCAAAGTCACCAGATGCCACCGAGCTGATCACATCTGCCGCAAGAACGCTTTGACGCAACGTCATGCGCAAGAGCTTCTCAAGCTCATACATCGTCCACATCCCACCTTCACGGCCACTCCCCTCCACACAATCTCGCCAGGCCTTCAAACCAAGCACTGTGCGCGCATCATGTACAGCGACACCACACATCACAGGTGCACACATCTGCGCATGTAGCGCGTCAGGAAGGCCCGTCATGGCACGGGAGAGTAACGGAGCAAAACCATACACGTGCGCAAAGTCATGCTCTGGAACCTCCACATCATGTGCCTCTGACGGGTGGACGTGCAGAGTGATCATCGACGACGCCTGTAAATGTAACCTTCCTTGTGAACGCCAACACCGCTATCAAGCCACTCGGAGATCTGATCCACAAGATCTTCAGGCACGGTCAGGTCACGTCGACCCACGATGTTCTCCTGGAACTTCTGCACAATGCGGTTGGAGTCCTCTTCAAGAATCTGTGAGAACATCGCCGCGCCAAGCTCGGGCGTACCATCCTGATTAAACCCTGCATCAAAGGCGAGGAAACGAATCGTCTCGTTGTCATCCTTGATGAAGCGCGCGATCTGCTCAGCGAGCGCAGGACTCTTGAGCTCTGTGGAGCGAAGCAAAAGCTCCTGCTTACGGTCCACATTGCGCTGGTACTCTGTCTCACAGCTCGCCAGCACCTCCGCGACAAACGCAACGTACTCATCTTCAGAGAGCAAGCGCTCAAGAACCTTCATGGGCCAGTTGATCTTGAACTCTTTCATCTCAAGCTGTGCGTCCTGCACACCAAGCACGTAGCGCTTTGCCTGACCCACCACATCGGCCTCGCTGTCACGTGACATACGGATGAGGTAATCAAACACAAGCTGCTTCTCTTCAATATCAAGCGTGGTGTTGGGGTTGTTCTCATTGTAGCGCTGCATCAAGATCCAGGCTGTCTCCGTGGTCCCCATCTGTGCAAGATCCTGGAAAGTAAACTGACGGTCTTGCGGCTGCAAGAACATGTTCGTGACACGCTTCTCATACTTCTTGAGCTTGCGTTCATTGGATTTTTCTTTGTTAAAAAAGTCTAAGAGGCCCACGACATCACACCTTTATCATTCTAAAAAGACTGAAGAGTCAACAAGTTAAACGGAGATAAAACGGCACCATTCGCGATAAACACTCATCGCGCGCGCCACACCCCAGGGACTTACTATGTAGGCAAGCTTTGGGGAGAAGGCAAGTTTGCAAGTCGTAATTCTATGAAGAAAAGGCGTTGGTAAGCTTGCCTACACACCAATCTACAGGTTAACCTCGACGCAGTGCATCATCAAACTTCTGATAGTGGGTGTTCACTCTGTTTTTTTTGGTGATATGGTGTAAAGAATGACACCTCAAATACACGCAAAAATCGAACTGTTTTTTGCTCTGATGAATCTAGATTGATGTATTGACGTAGCGCTCACCCCTTTTTGATGGCAACATAGACCACATGTCACAACAAATCACCATACCAGGACCAGGAGATACGCTCGCTGAGCGCTATGTCATTCTGGAAGAGCTTGGGCGAGGATCTTATGGTGTCGTCTTCAAGGCGCATGAGGTTGCCAACCCGCAGAGACTGGTCGCGATCAAGACACTGTTGCCACAGTCTGTCCTGGATCAAGAGGTGATCGACCGCTTTGAGCGTGAAGCTCAGCTTGTGACCATGTTGGATCACCCCAACATCATTGGCATCCATGACTACGGTCAGCGTGATAACCTCTTCTACATGGTCATGGAATTCATCGAAGGCCCATCACTTGATGACCTCCTTGAACATGAGGCACCTGTCTCCACCGAACGCGCTCGCCATATCATGGCACAGGTCATGGAAGCGCTCGCACACGCACATCAAAAAGGGATCGTCCATCGCGACCTCAAGCCAGACAACATCCTGATTCAAAAGGACAATCAGGGCAGGGAACTCGTCAAAATCCTCGACTTTGGTATCGCCAAAGCAATGCGCGATGAAAACCAGGACATGAAGACCCTCACGCAAGCAGGTCACGTCCTTGGCACCCCCCACTACATGAGCCCTGAACAGATCTCGGGCGATGACATCGATCACCGCGCTGATATCTACGCCACAGGCGTGATCCTCTATGAACTGCTCGTCGGTGAACACCCCTTTGAAGGCACTAGCCCCACCGCCGTGATGGTCGCACACCTTCGTGATGATCCCCCTGCGCTACCCGCACCTCTGGAAAACTCCAAGTGGGGCCTCCTCGTGCGTGAGTCCCTGCGTAAACAACCTGACGATCGCCTGAGCAGCGCTTCACAATTCCTCGCTCTGCTTAACAGCGAACATGATCGCATCGATGCCGATGAGAGCAACGAGGTCACCGCCCTCTTCCCCTCCAGCCAACCCCCTCAGGATGGGCTCGCTGAAACACGCGAGTACAGACCACTCTCCACACATAGCCTCCATAACCTGACCCCAAAACATCAGAGCGATGAGCTCTCCGCCGATGCCACCATTCAATGGACTCGTGTGGAACCAAACCCCGCTGGCTCAAACTTTGGCGCAGAACCTGTCTCCACTCGCTCACCTCGCTTGACCGCACCCACCGTCCCCCCCATCGCAGATCCTGCTCACACCTGGGACACACAACAACCTGCCCCAACACAAGCTCAGTCATCATCCAACGCGCTGAAAGTCGGAGTGGTGGCCATACTGTTGCTTGGGCTCCTCGGTGCTGTATTTGTCGTCCTCTCCACACAGGAACAGGACGACACTACACACGAACAAAAAACATCCACATCACTCACCACATCCTCACAGGATACACAGAACACATCTGTACTCCCTGCCACAAAAGATCTTGGTTCGCCCCAGGATCTTGGCGCTCCCACGGACAGCACACCTGACCTCAATCAAGACGTCGCCGATCTCAGTGAACCTGACATGCCTCCTGATATGAACGAACCGTCCGCCACTCAGGAAAGCAAGACCACCACCAAAAAACAGCCGCCCGCTCACGTCACGCTACGACTCAAGAGCGTGCCCAATGGCGCAACAATAAAAATAAATCACAAGTATATTGGTGAGACAGACTTGACGCACAAGCTCAAACAAGGCGATAAGACGGTGCTTATCGAAGTTTCCCGTTTGGGCTACAAAAGCGAATCCAGACGCGTCAAGTTAGACAAGAGTAGAACGATCACTTTCAAACTTGAAAGTGGTCTCATTACTCCCTAAAAAGATCACGTCAGCGCCTCAACAGGTAACACGCTTGACATGTTCTCTGCGCCTTGATTAGCCTGTCGCCCAACATACACGTATTGCCCTCCCTTCTCACATTGACTTGCTCCTCCTACCAACTCCATCGCACAATGGCCTCATTACGACTCCATATGTCTGGTGTGTTTCTGCTGCTCTCACTCCTGAGCTCCACCGCACTCGCTCAAGATGAACCGCAAACACCACCCACAGCCGAGCAGGACTACGCTCGCGCCATTAGACTTTATAGCGAAGGCAAAAATAGGGAATCCCTTCAAGCATTTAACGATGCCATCAGCAAATCAAGTGACCCCGTCTATCGCTGCAACCGTGCCGCCGTGCTTCGTGTCCTTGGTGAACACCCACTCGCCATTGAAGACCTCACCATATGCCGTGACACCTATCAAATGTCCGAGCTCGAAAAGGGCATGATCGACGCACAACTTCAGGCGCTCTCCATCGTGGAATACCACTTCTCACCACGCTCCGAGCAGATCGCCAAACAGATCGCCAATCCTCCCGAAGTCATCGTCAAAAAAGACACCGACACCTCAAAACCTGTGCCTCCTCCTGTCATCGCCAAACCCAAACCATCTTCTCCACTACGATCACTTGCCTGGGTCTCACTGGGTACAGGCGTCGGCGCGCTCATCGGTGCTGGCGCACTCGAAATCGCTAACCGCGATGATGTGAACTCCTTTCGCTCCACATGCCTTGAACAACGTGATGGTGGCTCCTACGACGCCTCTTGCTCTCAACTACAGTCCTCACTGAAAATTCAGCAACGACTCTCACGCTCACTCTTTATCGCAGGTGGCGCGCTCTCCATCACAAGCGTCATCCTCATGCTTGTATCACAACCACGCTCTCCTCAAGACTCGCCCAAACAAGGTCTGAGCATCACTCCTGATGCCTCCCCTGAGAGCGTGAAGCTGAAATTAAAATACACTTTCTAATCAGAAACTTAGAACAACAAACACGTACTCTATAGACATCTTTAATCGATCACGATCATCTTTTTCGTGATCGATTTTTTTATGTCACACGTAACTCACTACACACACAATGTGGGTGTGCTGAGCAGCTCCTTCTTTATGAGGCGCTGAAACTCAGCAACCTCCTTGATAAGCAAGGTATACGGGGTGCTGTGCCTACAACGTCACGCATCTTTAAGACCTTACTTTAAAAGTAAATAAATGTATTACATGGAGTCTACAATGACACACAAAACCTGGGCTAGCTTCGGCGTTCTGGCCCTCATCACGCTCTCTCTGGCAGGTCTCTCCTACAATCTGCTCTCTACCCCCGAGGCTCAGGCGGCTGACCACACCGATCCTCCCCCTCGCGCAGGTGGTCCTGGAGATAGCGGCGATATCGGCGACCTCTACGCCTGGCACACAGGACAGGGCGCTGATCAAAAACTCATCACCGTACTCACCTTTGGTGGACCCGCCATGCCCGCCGCTGATCAGGCTGGCCTCTACGATGAAAACACCCTCTACACCATTCATATTGATAATACTGGCGACCACCAACCCAACATCACCGTCTATGCACGCTATGGCAAAAACGTGAACGATGAATGGGGCATTCAGGTCATTGGCCTGCCTGGTGAACCTGGTCCCGTGATCGGCCCTGTCAGTCAAACCATCAGCGGTCAATCAAGCCGCGTATGGACTGGTCTTCGTGATGACCCATTCTTCTTTGATCTTCAAGGATTTAGCGACACCTTAAACACAGGCACACTCAGCTTTGATAACTCACGCGATAGCTTCGCGGGTGCAAACATCACAGCCATTGTCCTTGAAATGCCCATGGCCGCTGCGCTTGGCGCTGGCTCCAGCGTAAACGTCTGGGCAACCACAGCAAAGAAGTAAACACACTCCTCACGATATTTAAAAAGGTAACATCCTATGAATAGCTATACACGCAAGGCCAATGTCCTCGCAGCACTCCTCGCAAGCAGCATGTGTGTCACCGCATGTGGACCAAGCAACAACGAAACCGTCGACCCACAGCCTGCTCAGGATATAAGCAGCACCGATCAGGGCATGGACATGACCACGCCCGATATGCCCGCAGATATGACCATGCCTGTGGATATGCCCGCAGACATGACTGAAGATCTTTGCGCTGATGTGGATTGCTCCACACCACCTGCGCCTCGCTGCGATGGCGACACCGCCATCACATCTTCTGCGGGCACATGTGACACCGCCACGGGCATGTGCACCTACACAGAAACTCCGACAGAATGCACAGGTGACACCCCTGTTTGTCAGGCTGGCACATGTGTCGCGTCTGAGGTCAATGATCCTGACCCCACATGCGAAAACTACTGCGATGTCATCACCACAAACTGCACAGGTGATAACGCACAGTATGGCAGCCGCGAAGAATGCATCTCATACTGTGAAGGCGTTGGCGGTTGGGACACTGGCGCTGCTGGCGACGACAGCGGCAACAGCATCGCCTGTCGTATCTACCATGGCAACGCTCCCGCTGCTGCCGATCCCGCCATGCACTGCAATCACGCAGGCCCCTCGGGTGGCAACGTCTGTGGCTCATGGTGCGATGTCTACTGTAACCTCGGCTTTGAACACTGTGCAGGCCCCAATAAACTCTACGATGATGAAGCCGCATGCCAGACAGCTTGCGCCGACATCAGCGCTGATGGCTCACCTGGCGACATCGAATATGACACTGTACAGTGTCGCATCTATCACCTCGGCGCGCCCGCTGCCAGCATGCCTGACGCACACTGCTCACATGGCGCTGAAGTAGCCTCGGACTTCTGTGTAGGCTCCCCTGATGACTTCATCTTCAGCACAGACCCTCCCAGCGCATACACTCGCCATGACCGCATGGGTATGCCCGCCGTCTCCACCGCGCTGATCTCCGACAAGGAAGGCTACAACGATCAGGACCCCATCAATGACGCTGACCCCGCCAACCCTTATGTGGGCGAGATGGTGAATAACCTGACTGCACTCCATACAGCGCTGGATGATGATCTTATTGGCGCGGGACTTGTCCCTTGCTCAATGATCACCTCCACCAATGGGCTCCCCTCATGTGTGGGACAACGTGTCTCGCAGGGTGGTCCCACTGTCGCAAGCCTTGTGATCCCCGATCACATCACCATCGATCCCACTCTGGCATCAGGCTTCCCCAACGGTCGCCTCCTCTCTGATCCTGTGATCGATGTCACACTCGCCATTATCCTCCTCGATATGAATGCGCACACGCCCACCACGCTGGCGGAGCTGCCGCTCAACCCTGGAAGCAATGATCTTGGCGTCGAAGGTGCGTTCCTGACCACCTTCCCATTCCTTCATCCTCCACATACTCCCTGATGTGAACAGGACGTCAGCCCGAGGAGGGGGCGGCCATTTGCTGCGCAAATGGCCGCCCCCTCCTCGGGCACAAAACCATTTAACCTCAACAACATAGACCCACAATGCAACACATCACAACATACCATAACCTCATTATTTCACTGGCATTCACCCTCCTCTCCTCATGTGTTGCAGACTCCTCAGAGCCCCTGCCAGGCCGCGATGTAGAGCCCACACACACGCACATGGAGAACACAACCCCAGGCACACAAGAGGAGCCACCCTACCCACTCTCACACGTCGGCCCCACAGACACGGGTTTGCTCATTGATGTGCTTGATGCTCAGATCCAGAGCCACCAGCAACGCCTACAGTCTCAGGGTGACAACCCAAGCTGGCTAGAACACCAGAGCATCGCCACCGCCTACATCCACCGCGCGCGCTACACCCAAAACTGGCAAGACTGGGACACCGCAAATCACCACATCGAACAAGCGTTCACACTCGCCATTGAAGGAAGCGGCCCCTTCCTCACACGCGCCACCCTCAACTTCTCACTCCACAAATTCCCCGAAGCTGAAACTGACCTCGACAGAGCGCTCAACAAGATCATCATTCAAAACCAGGAAAAATCCGACATCCTCTCGCGTAAAGCAGAGCTCGCATTCCAGCGCGGAGAACTCCAACGCACACACGACCTCCTCACCCAGGCAGAGCAGCTCCACACATCCGCTACCATCAAGGTCCAACAAGGCAACCTCGCCTTCAAAACAGGCGACCTTGAACGTGCCCGCACACTTATCGATGAAGCGATCTCACTGGTTGATCCCGACGATACCTCACTCCTCGCATGGGTCACGTTACAGCGTGGCGTGCTTGAGCTTGAGAGCGGTCACATCAAGGAAGCAAACGCCTTCTTCCTCAAGGCAAACATACACTTCACGGGCTGGTTCCTCATTGAAGAACACCTCGCAGAAACCTTTGCCATCCTTGGCCACCACCACACCGCACGCACCATGTACGAGGACATCATCAGCCGCGTCCCCGCAGCAACATTCATCGAAGCGCTCGCTGAATCCTGTGAAGCACTCCACGACGATACGTGCGCCAACACACAACGCCAGCTCGCCAAAAATACCTACTTCAAGGATCTCAACGATCACCCACAGTCCGCCTACGGGCACGCCATGGACTTCTTCCTTCAACAGGAAGACACCACGCTCATGCTTGATATCGCACAAAAGAACTACGACCTGAGACCTGGCTTTGACCCCGCCACAAAACTCGCGCAAGCACACATACGCGCAGGTCAACTCGCACAGGCACAACCTCTTATTGAGTCCGCTCTTGACGCAGGCTGGAGCACTGCTGAACTCCATGCCACAGCAGCAACACTCTACACACTGCTCAAAAACAAAGAAAAAGCAGAGCAACAACAATCACTTGCACAATCACGAAACCCAGAAAGTATGGCCGACATCTCCTGGCTCGTTCCAGTGCAATAACAGATAAAAAACGCGACAGGGATGTCATGGCCAATGACAGCAATGACATCCCTGTCGCGTTTTTTATCTTTATCACAACACCTCACCCCAACAACAAAAAGCCAATAAAAAAAGGCAACTTAAACCAAAAACAACATCACAAGCACAAGTGTGGCACGCAACCTGCTGTAAAGATGTCATGTTCATGACAACTCTCTTTAACTCAATGCAAAACAACATCTTTCTTTCCCTCAAGGAGGTTCCCGTGCAGCACTCGACCAAAGCATCCAAAACATCACTCTTCTTCCTCACACTCTTCAGCGTCTCCTTTTTCAACATTGGCCTCGGATGGAGCGAAATGTACTACTATGATGGGTGTGACTACGAAGACATGGGCTATGATGGATGTGATGCAGGTTTTGTCCATGAGCCTGAATGTTATGAGGATAGCGACTGTAGAGGCTCGGATATCTGCGAGTTCAACTACTGTGTTTCCAACCCCAACCGCGCAGATGATGGGCATGAAGACGATCCTGACTTCGGCTACAATTATCCTGATGCAGACTTCGGTCACAACGATCCTGACGCAGACTTTGGTTACAACGATCCTGACGCAGACTTCGGTTATAACGATCCCGACGCTGATTTTGGGCACCCAATCTCCAAATGCACAAACCTCAGAAACTCACAGTATCTTTCACAAGACTTCGGTCTTTATGATGACCCGGATTGCGACATGGGAATCTACGAGGAAGACAGCGCTCCAGATCAGGGACAGGCTCATGTAGATGATTCCTCCGAAGCAGAACAAGCCACACAGGACTGGTCCATGGGCGCAGAGCAAGATGAAGAGTTCGGCGGCTGCTCAACCTCGGGCGCCTCACTGAACACCACACTTGGCACACCACTCCTCCTGCTTGGCACACTCTTCTTTGGACTCTTCAGAAGACGCAGAGACTAACACCTACATACCAAAACAAAACACAAGAGCACAAATTATGCAATGATTTGTGCTCTTGCGTTTAAACACAAAGCCAAATAAACACAAAACAACCACAAACATGTACACAAAAAGCACAAATCATACATAAACACACCTGAACAAAGTTCTGGTAACATGCTGTAATAATTATCAAATTGATCTCACGCTCAGGTTTTGGCAAGATGTGTCGTTCATGAATCGGTCATTAAGGACTGATTCAACTCTCAAGCCACATGATAAGCCATGCCTACTTCACGATTTGCTCAACGTTTGTTCATCGCCATAACACTTCTGTTCTGCGTCGGACTCCCCGCAAACCTCTCAGCGCACACAACCCCCAAAAATCTCATCGCCCCCTCGCTCGTCTTGAAGAATACGCTACAGCTTTCTTTGAGCCACGCGCATCCAAGCCAGCTTGTGCAGCAATGTATCAACGCACTCTTCCTCTCTGAAATCGCAACGCTTGATACATTCTTTCCCTCCCTCAAGGACGACCCACATGCCATGCAATTTGCCTCGCCATGGGTCATACCTCACAGGAGCCCCTGGCCCACCAACGATGCAGGTATCCCCCTTGTCACCACTGAACCCACCCAGGCGCTCTGGCACACCATCACACGTCGTCGAGATTTACGCTGGGTCAAACAACGCTACAGAACAAACCTCACCACACTCCAAAAACTCAATCCTGACATAGACTTACTAAGCCTCTCGGAAGGCGACGAAATCAAGACATGGCAGCGCGACAATGATACAATCTCTTATGGCAGAGGCACCCCTAACCGAGGCCGCCTCGTCGATGGAGAACCACTTCCCACCGCAGACAAATATGTCATCATGCACCAACACCGCGCCTTTGGAACATACTACATCACAAGCCATCTCAAGGAGCTCTTCGACACCTATGCCCTTGCCTTCCCTGAAGCTCAACCTGTCGTCATCGGCGATCTGAGCCACCGCACAGGTCGCAGAATCAAACCACACCTGTCTCACCAGAGCGGACGTGATGTGGACATCACCTACCCACGCCACGACGAACCCAAAAGCTTTACCAAGTTCCACTACATCCGCAGATCAAACCTCGACGCCACACGCACGCTCTGGCTCGTCAAACAGATGGCACAAAGCGGCTACGTTGAAAAAATATTCATGGACTACTGGGTTCAGCGCAAACTCTACCACGAGGCACAGGAACGCGGCGCACCACAGGAATGGCTTGATGCTGTGTTCCAGTACCCCAAATGGGGCGGGCAGGCATTTATCGAACGTGCCAAAGGACATGACGACCACATGCACATCCGCTATTACTGCCAACATACAGATATGCACTGCAAACTATCCGCCCCATAAAAAACATTTTATTTCAGGAACTTAAACCGCACACCAACAGCCCTCAAATCCGTCATCAAACCAGGATAACTCTTTGCAGAAACCCAGGGTGATACAAGCTTGACCGAACCTCCAAATGCAGCGATCAAACCTGCCATTGCAAGCCTGTGATCATGAAGCGTTGGCCAGATACCATCCCCAACAACCTGACGTCCCACGGGCACATACAATCCATCATCACGTGCCTCTACCTTCACGCCAACCTGCGCATACGCCCCCACGAGATCTTCAATACGATTGCTCTCCTTGAGCCTCAAATGCGCAGCGTTCACAATTTCAAGACCCGCCTCACAATGGATCGCCACGGCGCTCAACACAGGCGCCAGATCAGGCGCGTCATTCAAATCCACGGTGTACACGCTGGCGCTATCCTTGACCTCCTGAAAACCTGCAAGAATATCAACCAGGCGCCGATCAACCTGCCGACTTGACGCTGGCATCTGGCTCAAACGCACATCCGCACCAAGAAAGTTTGCCGCTCTCCAGAACGCCGCAGAGCTCTCATCGGGCCAGACCACAAGCTCACTCACATCAGAACATTCCCCTTGTTTTAGAGTCACTTTGCCGCGTTCAAAATCAGCATCAACAACCACACCAACATCTTCCAACATGCCAAGTGTCATGTGCAAATAATCCACTGACACCATCTTTGCAGGATCAAATGAACCATCCTCCGAGGTGACAAGATCAAGCCTCACATCGTGACCTGACACCGCCAACATCGCCAACGCAGAGGCATACTGCGAGCTTGTGGCAATATCCACGCTGAACTGCAACACATCAGGAAGCTCAACAGGTGGTGTCACACGCATGCACCCTGGCACGGTGACATCTACCAGAGCCCCCACGCTCTCCAACGCCTTGACCAGCGCATCATGAGGTCGCTCCAAAAGACGCTGCTCCGCCACAATCTCGACGGGAGCAGCATGCACAAGCGCAGCAACCATCAGAAAACGAAGCGTAGTACCGCCAAGGCCAGCCTCCACAACGCACGCACAACCACGACTTTTCTCAAGCTTTTCCAGTGACTTCGCAAGATAAAACACATCATCAGGAAGATGACTTGTACTCACACCCGACGAAAGCTCAACCTGCACATGCCCCTGACCTAACGCTGCCATCATCAGCGCACGATTGTACTCGGACTTACTGACAGGCAGACGCACAAATCCTGTGTTTCTGGCCTGCGACCAGTCCACCTCATACACGCCCTGCTGATACTCATCATACACGTCACACAACGTGTCATACCACATCTCACCCGACACAGAGGTCACAACCTCGGGCTGTGCAGCCCCCTGGAGAAGCACGCTCCTCAACTGATTATTGATACGCTTTTTATCCTTACGAACCAGTGAGATAAACCGCTCTCGATCGATTTTCGAAGGACTAAACTGGAGCGGTTCTAGCAAGGGCTCAAGATGTGCTAACCAGCGCGTGCTCTCTGCCACAGACATGCCAGACAGGGTTACGGATAACTTTGCAGCAGCGGCCATTCCCCATGCCACGGCGAGCCCATGTGGAGCGCCCATCTCAAGCTCAAGCGCATGTGCTGCGGTGTGCCCAAGGTTGAGGATCGTACGTATCCCCCTGGTCTCAAAAGGATCTTCTTGCACCACACGCTTCTTGACCCGGATCGCCTGCTCAAGCAACGTCATCAATGTATCACCCACCTGGTCAAATGGGGCAAAGGCGAGCGCCTCGACGCTGATGTCATCGAGAAGAAGGAGCGCGTTGGCGTCGCCAAGCCAGAGCCCTTTGATTAACTCGGTCAGCCCATGGCGACGTTGCTCAAGCGGAAGCGCACCAAGAATATCTTTTACAATCAATACCTTATCGGCAGGATAAAATGTACCAAGTTGATTCTTCGCACTGTGCAAATTCACTGCCGTTTTACCGCCATGAGCCGAATCCACCATCGCCAGCAATGTGGTCGGCACATGCCATAAATCCACACCTCGCCAGAGCGTGCTGGCAAGAAAACCCACAGCATCTCCCACAGAGCCACCACCCACAGCGACCAGCGTCAGTGGACGACTTGATTGAATCTCAAGCACACCCGAGGCAAGCATCTCCAGACCAGTCAGCTTCTTGAGCTGCTCACCAGCCTTCACAAAAAGTGTGCGCTGTTTGGGGAACACACCTGTGATGGAAGAGGGCAAGTCTTCGTCCACAATAAACACCGCGTGCTCGGGCCAGACGACCTCATCAAGCCGTCCACACATCACCAACTCTTCCTGCCCACGCGCCTCTGATCCTGCCATGTTGTACTCTCTTTATGTTGAGCTAATAAATCACGCTACAGCGGTCAAATATCGCCATCAGCACGGATTGACAAGGATATTTAAAAGCCGAGCAACGCTCGCAGAGAACTATTTTTTGTCTGCCCCCTACTGGGTGCTATATTGTTGCACATGACAACGTCAAAGGGTCTGTTTCCCAAGGAGGTTCATGGTGTGGCGTCTCATAAAGTTGATACACAAGCTCTGGAGAGCCGTACTCTGGGCCTATCGCATTCTAAAGTGGATCTGGCGTCGCATTGGCAGGAGCGCATAAATCATGCTCCATGAACTGACAGTCCACCTTCCATTTTTGCAGGGCCTCTCTCTTCTCACCGTATTGAACTGGGCAGGCTTTTTCTTTGCGCTTGCGTTCATCCCGAGCATCTTGCTGCAACGCAGTGATCGCCCCATGTCCGCGCTGGCCTGGATTCTCTGCCTGATCGAACTTCCTTTTGTGGGGATTTTGTTCTGGTGGATCTTTGGCTTACGTCATCTCAGGAGACGACGCAGAAAACGCCGCAAGGCAATGAGTGAGATCGACATCAGGCTACGACAACAACGTGAACAGCTTGACTCACTGGTGCTCCCCGCAGAAGAGAGCGAACGCCTTACACTTGGCCCAATACAGGCAGATACATCAACGCAAACCTCCGATGAATTTGCCCTCCAAGTTGTCAACTTCTTCGACATCGACGCAGGTATTTTCCCAAGCTCATCCAACAACCACATCAAGGCGTACACCAATGGTGTGGATGCGTTCAAAGCGTTTGAGGATGCCATCAAGGAAGCCAAGGATCATGTCCACTTTGAGTTCTACATCTGGGAGGACGACGAGACAGGGCATCGTTTTCGCGACCTGTTGATCGAATGCGCACAACGTGGCGTGGAAGTACGCGCGCTATACGACGCAATTGGAGGTTCGCGCGTCAACGGCAAATTCATGAAAAAGCTCAAGAAAGCAGGTGGACAAGCTGCCCCCTTCTTGCCCGTCACACTGCTTGAGCGAAGACTTCGTATCAACTTCAGAAACCACCGTAAAATCATTGTTATCGATGGCAAGGTCGCCTTCACTGGTGGGATTAATATCGCCGATGAATACACCAACTGGCACGACACAGCCTTTCGTTTTGAAGGCCCCGTGGTCTATCAGTTTCAGGAGGTCTTTGCCGAGGACTGGTACTTTGCCACAAACCAGGACATCGTCGACTCCAGATACTTTCCACCCATCTCGTCGGACACGCTCCCACAACACCGAGACACCACCGAACAGGGCGCGCATACACGCGTGCTTGCCAGTGGACCAGACATGCGCGCCCAGGCCATTCACAAGGCATTCTTCATTGCCATGACGCAGGCCACATCAAGGGTCTGGTTCCTGACACCCTACTTCATCCCCGATGAGGCAATCTTGATGGCGATCGAGACCGCCGCCATGCGTGGCGTCGATGTGCGCATCATCCTCCCTGGAAAGGGAGCCACCGATGTCTTCGTCACCTACTGGGCAGGACGCTCCTTCTACGAGCGCCTCCTTGATGCTGGCGTACACATTTATGAGTTCAAGGGACGCATCCTGCACGCCAAGAACCTCATCCTTGATGATAAATGGTCCTTTGTAGGTAGCTCAAACATGGATATTCGTAGCTTCCGCCTGAACTTTGAAACCAACTGCATCATTGAGGATGAAAAACTCAACGAACGCTTAAGCCAGTTCTTTGAGGACTCACTTGAGGAATGCGAAAAGGTCAGCCTTGAGCCGTTTGTCAACAGACCCAACTCGGAGCGCCTCCTGGAATCCACCGTTCGACTCTTTAGTCCACTGATGTAACGGGCTGATAGCCTCCTGATAACAGCGGTAGCCAATACCAAGAAATCCTTGCATAATGCCCCATCTGGCTAGCCCTCATTTTACGCGAGAGCATTGAGCGAGACTCAACACACCACATGGAGCAAACCTTGAAACAAAAACTCTATATACTCGTTATTGTTAGTATAATTGCAATCATACACACAGGTTGTGCACAGCAGTGCGCACAACTCAACCAGAACTACGAGCAGGCGCTCACCCAGGAAAGCCAGCTTGCCGAAGGCCAGACATTGGGCGCTGGAATGCCCACACACATGGGAGTCGCGCTGCGCTTTGACCTCGTACGTGATGTGGCAAGAACACTACTGGTCAAGACCCTGAGCCAGAAGCTTGACCTCTCAAGCAACATCAACATTGGCTCGGGCAAAAACATCCCCGTGGAGCTCTCCAGCGACGCACTCAACATCGGCTTTGAACCCGACACCGCCTGTGAAACCTGCTTCAGAATCACAGGTGATCTTGGCGGTGATGCATCGGTCAAAATCCCACTCATTGGCACCAAGAAAATCCCCCTCAAGGGCGCGTTCAAGATGATCGCCCCCATTCAGTTTGAGTCCAGCGAGGACAACACCGTCAAGGTGCGCCTCGACCCGAGCAAAATCTCGGAATACAGCCAGTCCTTCCTTGATCTTGAACTGCCTGGCCTCCCCGAAGCGATTGGCCGCGCGCTCAAGCAGCCCCTCACCAACCAGCTCTTTGCCAAGCTCACCTCGCGGCTCAAGCCCATCGATTTGTTTGCATTCAAAGCCCCCGAGTTTGGTATCAAGGGCATCAAGCTCTTCCCTTCACAGCTGACGTTGATGCCCAAGCAAAAAGCCATCTTCCTTGGCTTCACCAGTAATATCCCTGGCGTGGCCGCTGGACAGGGCTTAAACGCCGAGAAAGCGATTGCATTTGGCGAGAACGAGAATATGGCTGTAGCAATCCAGCCAAGGCTGATTAAAGGGCTTGTGACGATCCTGATGCAACAAGACGTCATCCCAAGGCGCTACTCCATGCAAGGCCAGTCCAACCCACAGGGGCCAGCACACGTGACCCTGAATCAGGTCATGTTTGCCTCTGCCTCGGACGCACCCGTGGCAGGCGATCCGCTCAACATCGGCTTCCGAGCATGGAATCTGTTTGGAGAAAGCGGCGGCCCATGCTTCTGGTTTGATGCGCTGGTCAAGGGCGTGGTCTCACTCAAGGACAGAAAGCTTCTTGTCAACTTTGAACAGGTCGAGCTCGTCAACGCCTCTATCGCCCCACAGCTCGTTCAAGGCCTGGCAAACTGGAAGGGCGCCGAGTTCTTGAACAAGACTCGCACCCTGATTGAAACCACGCTCTCCGAGCCCCAGATCACGGTCCCAGGCGGTGGTAAGCTCACGCTCGCGCCAAGCACGCTTGACCGCGACAACACCACCATCGCGCTCCGCAGCCTTGTGACCTTCAAGGCAAACTAACAGAACGTATTTGACCACCAAAGAAAGAGGGTGATAGGTTGATTTTGAAATCAACCTATCACCCTCTTTCTTTGGTTTTCACATCATGTCCGAGACATACACTGCCCAACAAGCCGCCAACCTGCTCGGTATTCATCGAAAGAGCCTCTATGCCTACGTCAGCCGAGGATTAATCAAGGCCTACGACACGCCAGGCCGAAGTAAGCTGTATGATGCCGATGATATCAAGCGGCTCCAACAGGCAAAACAAGGCAAGAACCAGCCACACAAGGTCGCAAAGCAGGCGCTCTCATGGCATGGCTACCCCGTGTTGCACACCGAAGTCAGCCGAATTGACTCACAACAACTGTACTATCGCACACACGCCATTGATGAGTTGACCTCACGACTTGATACCTCATTTGAACATGTCACGGCGCTGTTATGGCACCCCCACAACCCAGATTATTGTGTGCAATTCCAGGGCGAAAAACTGGAAAATTTGCACACTCTGAAGGACGCTCTCCCCAAAGATTTACCACCCCTCAAGCGCGCCCAGATCTACTGGAGTTTGGCCGAGCATGAGGATATGATCGCCTATAACCTCGATCCCGAACATGTTGCACATACAGGTGAATTCATCATTCATCTCGGGCTATCTGCCGTGGAGCACAGCCTCTCGCCTGATGAGTTTCAAATCCCTGCATCCTCCATCACACACCACAACATGAGCTCTGCATCCTCCAGACTTGCACGAAGCCTCTCCATGGAGTCGCACAGCCACCTGCTCGACCTCGCCATGATCCTGTGCGCTGAACATGAGCTCAACGCCTCGACCTTTGCCGCGCGAGTCGCAGCATCCACACGCGCATCGCCCTATTCGGTCTGCCTCGCAGGGCTCTCCACTGTGCTTGGACAGCACCACGCAGGCACCACATTGCGCATTGGTGTCTGGCTTGATGAACTGCTACGCGCACGCAGCATCAAACAGGGCATCGCACAACGCATGCGCCGAGGAGAATCATGGCCTGGCCTTGGGCACAAGCTCTACTCGCAGGGCGATCCCCGCGCCAAGATCCTCTGGGAAGCCATTCAAAAAGGGCTCCCAAACGATCTCTGGGAACCCTACAGAAACATACTTCAAGAGATTGAAAAAATTAAGGAACTCGGAAAACCATCCATCGACCTCATGCTGGTCATCATGATCCGAGCACTTGATGGTTGCGACGAAGACGCACTGACCATCTTTGCGCTCTCAAGGTGCGTGGGCTGGATCGCACACGCCATGGAACAATACAATGAACCTGGTATTATTCGACCTCGCGCAGCGTTCAAACACGGATAACAACCACGTGTTAATCACCTGAGAAAAGCACGACCAAACAAGGGCCACCTCACATGTGCCCGAGCCTGCACATCACCAAAGTCACGCACCCAACTTTGCTCAAGCGCCTCACGATGTAGCTCAACAGGGTCATCACCATTAACCTCCGCAAATCGCTGTGATGCTGACCAGGAGCGAAGATACGCCGCGTAGGCATCAAGCCCAACCTCCTGCTCAGCGTGCAATTTTGGCAGGAAGATCGCATCGCTCACCTCTCTGGCATCAGGTGCAGGCCTACCTGCCAGCCTGTACTCATCACGCATCAAGGCATGATTCTGAGGTTGCCAGAATGTGTGCAAAATGGTGTGCACAAAGTGTGTGGTCCAGGCATTGACAGCCTCCCCCTGCTCCACATGATGCATCGCATAACTCCACACCCCGAGCACACCACCTGGACGCAACACTCGCCAGGCCTCCTGATAAAACGCATCCTCATCAAACCAGTGAAACGCAGTCGCCGCGCACACAAGCTCCACGCTCGCATCGTCAAGCCACGCAGAGACGTCCTCTGCCCCCGCCTGATGATACGATACACGCGCATGAGGGCTCGCTGCCTTGATCTGCGCGCCACTCACATCCGTCGCCACCACACGTGGCACATGACGAGCGAGGTCATGCGCAGCCTGACCACTACCGCATCCACAGTCCCATGCAGTGTTTACCTCCACCTGTGCCGCTGCCATTAACCTTTGATACAACTCCTCGGGATAGGTTGGCCTCGCCATTTTATACACACTGTGCTGCTCCTCAAATAACTGCTTCACATCCACACTCGACATACTCTACTCCTGATAAAAAAGTTTTTTGCACACATCTCATTCACCTGAGGTGTGCCTTTATCCTGAGAGAAGCAACAAGGGTTGAATAGGTTGATTATACAATCAACTTATTCAATCTTTATTGCTTCTTATAACTTTAGCGATGCTAGAAATGGACAGGAGGAATCATTATGATGTATGGCCCATCATGTCAGGTCATATTCTGGCATGATATTCCAGCACCACAGAGGTCATCATGACACGCGTATTCCTCCGATTTTCAAGTTTGCTCCTCCCTCTTTTGACGTTGGTCGTGACAGGTTGTGCCGACGAAACCCCAGACGTTGAGCAGGAGCCGCTTCAGGGAGCGTATGCATTTGATGAGCTTCCAGGCACAATTCCAATGCCCGAAACGCCCGAGGATCGCCCTGTGATGGAGTCACGCGTCAAGCTTGGCCGTTACCTGTTTTATGACAACAGGCTTTCGGGCAATCAAACCCAGTCCTGCTCATCGTGCCATGCACAGGAGAAGGCGTTTACGGATGGTCGTAAAGTGGGGCTTGGCTCAACCGAGGAGGAGCATGTCAGAAACCCCATGAGCCTGACCAACGTGGCGTACAACAACACCTATGGGTGGGTGTCGCCTTCGGTCACTAGCCTTGAGGATCAGGCAGGCATCCCGCTCTTTGGTGAGTCTCCCGTGGAGCTTGGCCTTGCTCATATGGACCAGGATGTGGTCCTGGAGAGGTTTCGTAAAGAGCCCCTGTATCAGGAGCTTTTTGCTGATGCTTATCCCGAGTTACCCAGGGAAGAGCGCATCACCATGAATCATATCATCAGCGCCATCGCGGACTTTGAGCGCACATTGCTCTCCTTTGATTCACCCTACGATCGTTATGTATATGGAGGCGACGCAGATGCGCTCAACGATAGTGAAAAGCGCGGCATGGAGCTGTTCTTCTCGGAGCGCCTGGAGTGCTTCCACTGCCATGGTGGGTTTAACTTCTCGGATGCTGTGAGCCACGAAGGTCTTGCCTTTGTGACACAACCTTTCCATAACACAGGGCTGTACAATGTGGACTTTGAGGGAGGCTTCCCTGCGCGCGACCGTGGCCTGTTTGACCTGACAGGAAACCCCGATGATATGGGTCGATTCAAGGCCCCCACGCTGCGTAATATCGAGGTCACAGCTCCTTACTTTCATGATGGCAGCGCTGCTACACTTGAGGATGTCATCGCCCATTATGAGCGTGGAGGTCGTGCCATTGTGGAAGGCGAAGATCTTGGCGATGGCGCAAAAAACCCACACAAAAGCGAACTCATTCAAGGCTTTATCCTGACAGAAAGTGAGCGCACCGATCTCCTCGCATTTTTGAAAAGTTTGACAGATGAAACGTTCCTGACAGACCCAAGACATGCAAAGCCTGATGATCTGCCTGCGATCACACAGGACTGAAAGAGCACACGAATGTGATACAGGTGACCACCCACACGATTATAATCTTGTGGCTGAACTCAAGAGTAACTAAGGTAGGAGGCATAGACTTAAGGTCACTGGATTCAAGGTAGCATTCACCATGTTCAACCATCGTCACACTGTTATCCGTTTGCTTCTGACACTAGGCGTCATGCTCTCTGGCGGGTGTATTGCAGACACATCGTCTTCAACACTGGCGAGCACGTGTTTTCTGAGTGAGAACGCCACATGCACATGTCCCAAAGGGCGAGGCACGGCAGCGCTAAGATGCCTGCCAGATGGTAGCCTGTATTGTGATTGTGGTTCAAGCGCTCCTGTGATGCAGTCTGAACTGGACATGAGCATCGACATGGCTCTCGACGCTGCCCCTGATGATATGGATATCACGCAGGACATGTGCCTGGATGATATGTGCAGTGCAGTGGCCGACGCCACACCAGATATGCCTGTTATTACCAATTGCGACGCGATCCTTGAGGTTGCTCCTGGAACACCTCAGGGGTTTCAAGCCACCTCCATTGATACAGCCAACAGTGATAATGATCGCGTAGGGTTTATCAATGGACGCCTCTGTATGCGCGCACAGAGCGGCGATATCTGGGGCGAGGAAGACGAGTTTTATTTTGTACACCAGACGATGGAGGATGACTTTGACTTCACCATCAACCTTGCACAATTCATCAGCACGCGGGATTACTCCAAGGTTGGGGTCATGGCACGCGAAGAGTTGACGGGCGAATCGAGAATGGTGTTTGTGCAATTATCACGCACAAAAGGGGCTGCGATGCTTGGGCGCGACACGCCTGGAAGGTTTGCCACCATGTCTGTTCCTCATCGTGAACCCATTGCACCTGTCTGGCTCAGACTGATTCGCAACAAGCAGACATTTATAAGCTACACCTCACCAGATGGCATCTTATGGCGTCCACATGCCACCTTTGAGATGTCCAACTTCCCACCACAAGCTTATGTGGGGATCGCGCTTGCAAGCAATGACTCCAACTACCATGCGACAGCAGCGATCGAGGACATCTCCCTGGTGAGCCTCGATCCAGGTAACCCATCACCATGTGTCACAGGTGTAAATTGTGATGAGGTCACAACCTATGCCCATATCGATGAGGCAGCCGAAGGTGGCCTTGATCCCACACTCTTTGAGGAGGATAATGTCCTCACGATCCCTGTCTACCAAGATGAGGGCAACAATGAAGGATCGCTTCATTTTGCGCTTAGTGAAGCAAGTCGACGTGCTAATGATGGTCAGTACACCATCGTGGATGTAGATACAGACAAGGTGCCATTCATCACGATCCCACCCTATGGCCACAGGGTGTCAAACACATGGATCAAGGGAAACGGTGTCAAAGTCACCAGTGAGGCTACTCCCGCGCAGTCCGTGTTCATTGTGGACCAACACGCCATCATTGAAGGCGTCATCTTTGAGAACGTCAAGCACGCTATTCAATTCAACACAGAAGGTGGCGCATCATCTCGTAAACGTTCAGGTATCTGGATTCATCACAACTCCTTTGAGCGCTGCGATGAGGAGTGCATCAGACTTTCTCCCACACTTGCAGATGAGTCGCGTCACATCACCATCGACCACAATGTCTTTGGTACAGAGAGTTCAGGTAAGATGCGCGCCATTGATGCATCAAACCAGTGCGCAGACGCAGATGCAAACTGCTTTCACGCCGAGGCCAACCTCAACCTCTCTGTCCATCACAACCACTACAAGCCCTCCGTCACATCGTACTACCTGTATGGTGGTGCCCAGAGCCTGTTCTACAACAACTGGATAGAGAACGCACAGGACACTGTCATTGACCTCCTTCGCGAAGGACAGGTCGTCAGTCGCCGCAACATCTTTCAAGCCGAGCAGGGCCTCACCATGCGCCCCGAGGTGTTTGGTGAAGATACATCCACGGGGCTTGATACACAGGTCGAGATTTACGAGGGCAACATCGGCGCACTCAACCGCTCTTCAAACGTCTCGCTTGCAACCTACCCAGAGTACATGACCTACTTCATCGTCTCGGATACCGCGCTCAAGAGCTATCTCACAGAACACAGCGGCGCACCGAGCAAGTAACCCACGACCATGAACGCACAGCCCATCATGAACATGAAGACAATCCCTGTACTTTTATACACATTTGCACTGCTCTCCATCACAGGCTGTCACGTCCTACAGAGCGTGGAGACGCTCTCCTGTGAGGACTACGAGCAAACGTGCGTGTGTCCAGGAGGTAGCCTCGGCACGACCTCTTGCGATGACTCGGCAGAGGGGTTAATTACAAGCTGTGATTGCTCCACAAGCACACAATGTCAGGAGAGTTCACGTGAGCTGTGTCGCTGTGATTCAAACACTTCCTCCACACAATCCCCCATTGGTTTGACTGCCTGTGAAAGCACACAAAATCAAACCACAACCTGTGTATGCGAAGAGTTCAGCACTACCAAAAACACGAGCAATACCAGTAACTTTCAAATCAAAGAAGCCGACAGTGCGCAGCAGATGGATGGCTCATGCTCGGAATTTCAGGGTATCGCGACACTACCCAGCGCAGGTTTTCAAAGCGACCCAGACACAGCTCGTATGAGCTGCCGAATGATGTGGGGAACACACTCAGATCACCCCAACAGACTCACTCTCCAGGGCTGTTGCCTCATCCCCGACAACAACCTCTCTCATGCCACACGCTCCCTTGATGACCTCGCCATTTCCGCCCTCGACACTGACAACAGCAACCTTGGTGATGACCGCCTCGAAATCACAGTAGCTAAAACACTTGGCCCAAGTGAACTCTATTACACGGCGATTCAGGCAGCACCTTCGCCGGAGTATATTGATGCCATCGTCGACTCCCCTGCTCTGCTCTCCATTAACACAGATGCAGACTTCGAGGTGCTCACAGCAGCCACGCTCTCGGAGGACACAGGATACATCCTGGAGTGGTCCTTGCTCTTGCCCGAGAACATCCAGAAAGGGAGCGCGTTTGCTTGCCAGTTTAGCCGCTATGATATTGATGCCACAATGAACACATCAACCCAGGAACATGCCTTTGGACAGGACCCACTCACCCCTCCACTTGAACAGATGGGGACCTGCATTTTAAACTAGAGCGTAATAAAGAAGGATCTGTTGGGAAAAGCTCGTAGAAACCGCGTATTTTGGTGTCGCAAAAACAGAATGTAACACGGCTACTATTCTTGGTTTTTGCTCCTTAAACTCCACGCCTTCTACTTCGCTTTTCTTCCAACAGCTCCTTCTCCATCACGCTCTAAACTCAAAGGTCTATTCATAAGAGAAGGGGTCATTTTTGCACAATTGTGCAAAAATGACCCCTTCTCCTGGACACGAAAGGGGGCGGCATTTGCACATACGTGCAAATGCCGCCCCCTTTCGTTTGCCTGCCAAAAAGGCTTGGCTTCAACTCAATCTTCTGGAGCGAAGCCACGACGCATGGTGTTCTCGCTGACGACGCGAGGCACCATGAAGTGTTGCAGGTATCCAGGGCCACCAGCTTTGGTGCCCACACCTGAAAGTTTATATCCACCGAAAGGTTGTCTGTAGACGAGCGCGCCAGTACTTCCACGGTTGATGTACAGGTTCCCCACGTCAAAGCCTTCATAGGACTTCTTGATGTTCACAGGACTACGGCTGTAGACCGCACCTGTGAGCGCAAAACGTGTGGAGTTTGCAAGCTGCAAGGCATGATCAAAATCTGTCGCCTTGATGATCGCCAACACAGGTCCAAAGATTTCTTCCTGAGCAAGACGAGACTGAGGATTTACATCATCAAAGATAACAGGGCTCACATAGAAACCACCTGAAGGCACACCCTGTGAGACGAGGAGTTTTGCACCCTCTTGCTGACCAATCTCAATGTACTGCTGAATGCGCTGCCTGCTCTGCGCATCAATCACAGGACCCATGGCAAAGGCGGGATCATCAGCAGGTCCGATCATGATGCTTCGTGTCGCCTCCACGAGGCGTTCCTTGAGCGCTTCATAGGCGGACTCATGCACGATCACGCGGCTACAGGCCGAACACTTTTGCCCCTGGAAACCAAACGCCGAGTGAATGATGCCATGCACGGCCTCATCAAGGTCAGCATCCGCATCGACGATGATGGCATTCTTGCCGCCCATCTCACAGATGACCTTCTTGACCTCGGGTTGAAGTGGATTGGTGACACCAGCCGTGGCGAGTATTTGAAGACCAACCTGCATACTCCCAGTGAAGGCAACAATCTGTGTTTTGGGGCTTTGCACAAGGTGTGCGCCCACATCTTCGCCAAAACCAGGGATGAAGTTAATGACACCAGGGGGAAACCCTGCCTCAAGAATAATTTCCATCAACTTGGCAGCAATCACGCTGCTTTGTTCGGCAGGCTTCATGATCACGGTGTTCCCCGTGACCGCAGCCGCCATGGTCATGCCGCACAAGATCGCGAGCGGGAAGTTCCATGGAGCAATGACCACAGCCACACCGCGTGGGCGATGGAAGAGTTGACCAAGTTCACCAGGCACACGACCCAGGCGCTGAGGCTTACCAAGCGTGAGCATCTCGCGGGCGTAATAGTCACAAAAATCAATCGCTTCGCAGACATCAGCATCAGCCTCTCGCCAGCTCTTACCGACCTCAAAGACCATCCATGCAGCAAGTTCATCGCGGCGAGCACGCATGAGGTCTGCAACCTTGAAGAGAAGACCCGCGCGAGGCTTTGCGCCAAGCTTTGCCCAGCGAGGCTGGACCGCTCTGGCAGCATCAAGCGCCTCTTCAGCCTGAGCCACGCTGGCGATGCCCACCTCGCCGACGATGTTGTCGGTATTGCTTGGGTCGAGGCTCTTGATGGCGCGCTCATATGAGAGTGACTTGTTGTTGATGACAGGAGCAAATGTTTGACCCAGCTGCCCACGGACCGCATCCATGGCCGACTTGAACGAACCGCGGACCGAGGATCGTGAGAAGTCGCGCAAGGATTCATTGCGGAAACCATGCTCTGTGAATGCTGTGATACGAGGTTGTGCCGAGGATGGTTCACCCGTTGGTGCAGCGAGCAGTTTATCCATGCTCGCCCCTTCAGCGTAGGATGCACGCAACCAGGACTCATTGCTGGTGTTTTCAAGCAAGCGACGCACAAGGTAGGCCATACCAGGAACAAGCTCACCGATGGGCACGTAATCCCTGACGCGATATCCCATTTTTTGAGCAGCGGCTTTCATGGGCTCGGCCATGCCATAAAGCATCTGAAGCTCAAAGCCCAGCTTGTCAACACCATTGGCCTCGGCAAACGCCATGGCGTAGGCGATGCTTCGTACGTTGTGAGAGGCGATCGCGGTGCGAATGTACTGGTGATTTGACAGCAGGATCTCGGCGCAGCGCTCATATGAAGCGTCAGTTTCCCATTTTTTGAGGAACACAGGGATGGGCCAGCCTTCTTGCTCACTGTGGATGGTTTCATAATCCCAGTAAGCGCCCTTGACGAGTCGAACGGTGATGGGTGCCTTGCGGTTATTCTTGACCCATTCACAGAGTTCCCTGGCGTCTTGCTCTGCATCGCGCAGGTAGGCCTGAATGACCATCCCCACATGAGGATAGGCGGTGAACTCGTCTTCAGAGAGGAGGCTCTTGAAGAGATCGATAGTGAGGTCCTTGTAGGCGTAATGTTCCATGTCCATGTTGATGAACGCGCCAGCCTGCATTGCTTTGCGGTAGAGAGGACGCAAGCGATCTTTGAGCGCACGGATGCTCCCCTCGGGATCGATAGGATCGATCTGGCTATAAAGAGAGGAGATCTTGATGGAGACGTTGACCCTGGGGACCTTGCCATAGGGAGAATCTTCAAGAGCAGCATTGTCGGGGAACTTCTTCACTTCAGCGATGAGCGTATCAAGGATCTCATTGTAACGACTGAAGTATTCCTCGGCTTCTTTTTCGGAGACAGTAGATTCGCCAAGGAGGTCGAGTGTAAAGGCGAGCCCCTGTTTCCACATTTTTTTGAGCGTGGGGAGGGCTTCCTTGGCATCCTTGCCTGCGATGAACTTGGAGGCCATACCCATGATTTGTTTTTCAATTTGACCGCTTGCCACGCGTGCGATCATCCCCTCGGGCTTGACCTTATTCAGGCCCCACTGGAAGGAGGCGGGAAAGTCTTGTTCAGGTCGACAGAAGTATTCCTGAAGGTGAACTGCGACCTGGACAGGTTCGCGAAGCGTGGGGAAGACGTCCACAAAGCGGAACATTTCAACTTTGAAGGCTTCATCCTGCATGGAGAAGTCCATCATCTTGCCGCTCCACCAATCCTTCTTGAAGACGGAAGGCTTCTGGCCTTGCATTAGATCAAACATTTGCGCGCCGCGGCGCTTGACATCAGACTCTGAGGGCTTGTGCATGTGAACATCCTTCCAACAATATAAAGCAGCAGTGGCGGCCATTGCGCACTGTGAGAACAAACCAGTAAGAGGCATGCAACCAGAGAGAAGTTCTTCCATGGGTGATGCGCACAGACTCTTGCAGCAAGAGATATGACAAGTAAAGACGCAGCGCGTCATGAAATGCACCCAATCTCTATAGAACGGATCAAATCGAGAAAAATTAAGCAATAAAAGCAATCACTTAAACAAAAACACAAACTGTAAAGTTTGTGTTTCATGGGAGCAATTCTGGACTGTAGGAAAAGGGATCAACCAAGAGGATTGATGGAAGGTCCGGCGAGCTTGATGAGCGTATCAGAGGAGAGGTTCACCTGATGGTCGCGAGGTGACAGGAGGACATCAAACGCAGCGAGTCTGCGGTAGAAGCGTTCACGACGCTGCACATCCATGGTGTGAGCCGCGCCATAGCCTCTGTAGAAGGCGCGAATGAGGGTGTCATCGAGTGTGGCAAGCCCTTCAATCCAGAAGAGTTTTGCAAGATCGGCCTCGGCAGGGAGGAAACATGCCTGATCAAAGCCCGTCATGGCGATGACTTCGATATCACCAGCGGACTGGCTGACCCAGAGGTTTTCAAGCTTGAGGAAGCCATGAGAGAACACGGCAGGATGGCGAGGATGGAATGAAGAGAGTTCATGACGAAGATCACCGAGGTACTTCAAGCATGACAGGCGCTGATCCTGATCCAGGTTTGACGCATGGTTAAGCGTTTCGGTGAACTGCTCCAATTTGGAGGCGACCCAACCATTAAAGGTGTGAAAGCATCCAGTGGGGAGCTGGTTTCCGCGCTCCTGCGAGATGGCGCAAATATCGCCCACGACACCACCCGCATCAATGCTGTGGAGCTTACGCAGGAGCACACCAAGGGAATCAAGCAGCGAGAGTGACTGAGACAGGGGCAAGTCAGCGATGGTCTTTGTGCCCTGCTCCTCAAGCCAGGTGTTGAGTCTGACGCCATCGGGATGTTCAAGCAAAAGCCAGCGGTCCTGTTTGGAGAACTGGACAGGCTCAGGGATGGCGAAGATGTGCATGCCAAGGGCCTCGTGAGCCACGGCGTCAATTGCGCGCGCAGCGTCTTCCTGCGTGTCCCAGAGGTAGAGGAGCGCGCGCCCCTGCCCTTCATGTTCACGACGCACTACAACACATCGAGCTTGCCCTTCATGGAGAGGACCATGCACATGTTCAAGCTGAAGTTCAGTGAGAAGTGGAAGGATATCTTCTTGGGGCATCATAGGTTGACCTGACGAGGGAGAGAGGGGGTGGATTACTGGCAAGCCAGAGGGATGTCTTGTTTACGATCCTTGAGCATGTAACGCACCGTCTTTGTGACGGAGCGACAGGAGTCGGGGTTTGTGGTCTGGTCCGCAAGGGGTCCGCAAGCCTGGCCGATGCCATCGACATCTTTGACCTGAGCACAGCACTGCAACATTTTTGTACACTCTGAATCCTTGCAACCCAACGAAAACACGCTCAAAAAAATAGCGAATACAGCGACATAGAAACGGTATAACATGAGGTCAGCTCCTGGTAAAATAAATGGTTAACATGTTACTCAATGGTGAGCAGAGTCAGCTCGGGTCTACAGTTAAAGCGGATCAAAGGCACCATGTGTTGCACACCGCCAAGACCACGGCTGATGTACACCGAGCCAGAGTCCAGATGATGGAGCCCACCCGCAGCGACCTCTCTGGGGAGAGGGGAAAGGGTCACAGGAGGACCGAACAGGGGGATGTTAATCTGTCCACCATGAGTATGACCAGAGACGACGAGATCGATCTGGTCCTCTGGCTTGAGATTCAACACGTAACGAGGACGATGCACAAGCGCAATGCGCACATCGACATGATTTTCAGGAGGAGGTGGGCTCTGTTGCATGGCAAGCTGGTAAGATGAGCGGTCAGACGAGGAGAGACCGATAACTTCAACGGTCTTGCCTTGAGTATTAATGTAAGCTCTTGTATTATCAAGAACATGCACATCAGTACCCTGAGTCATTGTACGCAGGACAGGGAGGCGGTCATGATCACCCACGACCATAAACACGCCAAGAGGAGCATGGAGTTGGGAGAGGAATCTCTGGAACTCTGCGATGCGTTGTTCGGCCTGTTCAGTGTCATAGAGATCGCCTGGAATGAGGATCATATCAGGTTGTTGCTCACGTACTTCCTGGAGGATTTCCTGCTGAAAGCTCCCCACAGAGTCATTTTGAAGATCGGCCAGGATGGCGACCGTCAAAGGGCGAGCAAACGTGGTTTTGTTTTTGTGCAAAGAATGTGAGGCATGGACGACATCGAGCCAGTAAGGCTCAATACGTGTGGACCACAGGCCAAGAATGGACACCGCTGTAACCATCACACAGGGCACGAGCGCACGCCAGGACGCCTGCTTCAGGAGGGTTCGCCGCGTCACAAAGAGCACACCCAATACAGAGAACACCATCAGGGGCTGGACCCACATCATGTGTACAACCAACAGGTTAATACTTTGAAGTATCCCGTAAAAGATGTTCTGTGAGAAGGTCGCGAAACATGCAACTGCGCAGAGCCCCATCATGATCAGCAGTGCGCGCCAAATCACATGCTCAAGGTGTGTGCGCTCTGACTCAAGGGATGTGACTTGTGTGTAAAAATAACCCAGACCAGAGAGGTAAATAATTGTACAAACCAGGAAGATCATGCAACCTCTCAAATGTTCATTCAATGCGTGTGTTGTGCGTGTAAATATGGCAGCATAAAAGCTGTCAGGTGAGTACAACACAAACTTGTGTTATTATCATGCGTCTTCACTCTTCCCGTAAAGCCCATTTGCATGGACCCATCGTCACATCATACAGGCTCACAGCTTGGTAAGTATGAGCTCCTGGAGAAACTCGCTACAGGAGGAATGGCCGAGGTGTATCTGGCCCGAGAGCATGGCATTGCGGGTATGGAGAGGCTTGTTGTCATCAAGCGCATCCTCCCCCATCTTGCAGAAATACAGGACTTTGTGGATATGTTCCTGCGAGAAGGCAGGATCATCGCTCGCCTGAACCACCCCAACATTGTGCAAATTTATGAGCTGGGCTCCACTCCCGATAAACAATACTTCCTCGCGCTGGAGTATATTCCTGGAGTGACCTTGAGGGAGTTGCAGGTGCTTGCGAGCAAGCACGACCTCGAATTCCCCGAGGAAGTTGTGCTTGAGATCGGGATGCAAACAGCAGCAGGACTTGAAGCAGCCCACAAACTTGAGGACCTGGACACAGGGCATCCGCTCGGCCTTGTCCACAGAGATGTCACGCCCCACAACCTGATGTGCATGAGCTCAGGTCTGGTCAAGCTGCTTGACTTTGGCATCGCCAAGGCCACACAAGGCGGCAGCGAAGCAACATTCTCAGGCGATCTAAAAGGTAAGTTTAGCTACATGAGCCCTGAGCAGGCACTTCAAAAACCACTGGATGCCCGCAGCGATATCTTCTCGCTGGGCATTGTCCTGTGGGAAAGCCTCACAGGACGCAGACTATTCAAGCGTGACTCGCAGCTTGAAATGCTTCAGGCCATTTCAAAAGGCGACGTGCCCTCCCCTGCCCTGTGGCGCAAGGATCTTCACCCCAAGACGGTGGAAGCCATCATGAAGTCGCTCGCCAAGGAGCCAGCAGACAGATACCAAAGCGCAAGTGAGTTTCATCAGGCGCTCAAACAGGCGGCAGAAGCAAAGAGCCATTATACACTGGCTGATGCCACATCTTCGCTGGTCGATCAGATCGCCAAGAAGCGACTCAGTGAACAATCGCGCGCCATCAATGCAGCAAAAGCCAAAAAAAGCCTGAGCCCATCACAGCGCCACAGGCTGCTTCATGAGACAAGCTCAGCAAGCTATGCGGGGCTCGACGAGGAAGCAGCCACCATCGTAGACAGACCCGAACCCACAAACCCTTCCTTTGGCGCTCGCCCCTACACACCACCCGAAACTGACACAGACGCGCTGCTCCCAGATATGGAGGAAGCCCCCACAGTCATCCCGTCTGGAACAACCGAAAAACCTTCAAAGATCAAACCAATAGCAATCATATCCATGGCACTAGCGTTGGCAGCAATCATCGCATTCGTGGCATTTCAGGACAAACTCACACACAAGACCTACTCACGCCCTGCTGTCACGTTAGGATGGGCCCCTATTGTGAATCCAGATGTCCTGCGTAAAGAGATGGAACCACTGCACACGCACCTGTCGGACACGCTGGATCGCGAGGTTAAATTTGAGGTTTCAGACTCCTACGAGCAGCTTGCCAACCAGCTTCGCTCAGGAGAGATCGAGTTTGCCATGCTTCCCCCACTACTTTATGTGCAGACCTCCGAAAAGGACCCACGCATCAAGGCACTGGCGGTCAAAGAGTTTGATGGCGCGATGACAAGTGATGGATTGCTCCTCACACGCAGTGGCATCAAACCTGGAGATCTTGAAGCCATCAAGGGAAAGAAGTTCTGCCTGACAGATCGCAACTCCACGACGGGCAACTTTCTACCTCGCGCTTATCTGAGAGATCAGGGCGTGGACCCCAACGAATGGATGGGAGAGATCATCTGGAGCGGCGATCACTTGCAGCTACTCAAAGATCTGGGCGATGGCGTATGCGACGTTGGCGCAACACACTCTGGCGCGTTCATCTCGGCTGACAAGCAGGGCATTTCGGTCAGTAAGCTGAGGACATTTGCCATCACAGGACAGGTCCCACAAGATGTGTTGTGCGCATCCCCTGATGTGCCTGTACAAGAGAGCCAGGAGATCATGAAAGCTCTCACGGACTTAAAACCCAAAGAGGCATTCGGGCAGGACTATCTTGGTAACACGCAACGTATCACAGGGTTTGTGCCCGCGAGCGAAGACATGTATCAGCAGCTACGCAAGGCGTTCAAAACAGAGGTTGCTACGAAGTAATTAAGGGGCTTTTATGCACTTTGCTCGAGATCAGCAGAGCTCAATACATTGTGTTCAAGCTCTGCGAGCCGTCACAACCTCACAAGTTCGGTTATGATAGCCTCGCATCCTTTCACACCTTCGGAATCTCGTAAACTCGCTTCCAAGCGCTCTGCTTCCTCTCACTTTTATACACTTTGCTCGAGATCAGCAGAGCCAAGGAATCTCGTAAACTCGCTTCCAAGCGCTCTGCTTCCTCTCACTTTTATACACTTTGCTCGAGATCAGCAGAGCTCAATACATTGTGTTCAAGCTCTGCGAGCCGTCACAACCTCACAAGTTCGGTT
>CATLTV010000021.1 GCA_950059285.1 uncultured Pseudomonadota bacterium
CCCCCTCCTTATCCTTCTGGCGCGTCTGCTTTTTTGGGTAGGTGTCTCAGGCTTTGGTGATGCCGCGAGCTTTACCGTAGTGGTGTTGATCCTTGAGCATGCCACGCACTTCCCAGAGCATGGGGAATGCGCGTTTTTTGGTGGTGCTTTCAAGGTAGCGCACACCAGAGGAGCCGCCTGTGCCCATTTTGGTGCCGATGAGTCGTTCCACGACGCGCACGTGATGGAAGCGCCAGAGGAGGATGTTTTGGTCATGCTCCACGAGTGCTTCACAGAGGTTGTAGAGGTGGAAGTAATCTTCAGGTGAGTCGTAGATCTTGAAGAGTTCATTCATGACCTGTTCACGACGCTCCGAGTTTTCCTCGTAAGGGTCGAGTGCTTCCACATCAAAGCCTCGGCGCTGAAGCGCTTCATAAAGGGCATCGCGGATGCTCTTGTTTTCGAGGCGTTGTTCAAGGCGCTGACGTTCCTCTTCGTTGAGCTTGATACCTTTGAGGACATCGGGGTTTTTCATGCCAGAGACGAACTCAAGCTCACGGAACTGTACGGACTGGAAACCACTGGCAGGGTTGAGGATCGAGCGGAAGCTTGCGAAGTCACGAGGAGTCATGGTCTCCAGGATGTGGATCTGACTGACGAGCAAGGTTTCAATTTTGGTGACGCGTTTAATGAGCCTGTAGGCCTCAAAGATGTCGTCGAGTTCAAGGCGTTGGAGCGCGGAGTCGAACTCAAAGAGGATCTGCTTGAACCAGATCTCGTAAGCCTGGTGGATGGAGATAAAGAGCAGCTCATCATGCATGGGAGGATCGCTCTGAAGCTCCTGTAGTTTGAGCAGTTCATTGACCTTCAGATAGGTTCCGTAAGTCATTGGGATTTCAATATCATCGTGTGTGTTGCTCATGAGTGTCCTTGAGGGGAAAACAAGTTGAACAGCGAGGTTCAAAAAGAAGTGGAGCCTGCAATCATACAAACAAAAAGTCCAGCAGGTCATGACGTGTTATGACCTGCTGGACTCTTGTTTAAATGAAGGCATTCGTCAAGTGGTTAGTTCGGGACGGATGAATGCCATGTGATGTTTGAGCGCGCGACAAAATCAGGGGGTTGTCAGGCGAATCTCGTAGGGGTTGCTGGTGTCATCGTAAGCGAAGACACGCAGGTAGAAGTGCCCCGTATGAGTTGTGGTGTAGGAGAGGTACTCATCATCTCCACCTGTGGTTGCGTCTTCCATGATCTCGAAGTTGTTATCACCATCGGGATCGCCGTAAAGCTCAAGGTCGATGTCGCCGCCATCGTCCCAGACGCCTGCCTGGAAGAGCGTTTCGATTTGCAACGATGTGCCCGCCACATGTTCTCCAAGGTAGTACCAGTCATCCTCGTCATCACAGATGTAGGCATCTGTGAGCCAGGAAGAAGGAAGGAGCGTCGCTGTGGAGATGGTGTCGTTGTGCTCAAAGAAGTCGGGGTTTGAGACACAGTTGGTGTCTTCAATGATGAGGTTCAGACGGTAGAAGTTTTCCTGTGTACCGTTATGAATGACCTCAACAGCGTAGGTTGAGGCGGCATCATACGTAAAACGAATACCTGTGTGATCATCGGAGCCAACGGGTGTGGTGAAGGACGCGACGCCATCCTTGTAAAGCCTGAGTTGGAGTTCACCAAGCTGGGCGGGGAAGGCGATCATCGCAGCATACTGCTGTCCATCGATAAGCGTGGATGGAAGTGAGTAGAAGTCCTGATCGGAGTCACAGATAAAGTTCCATGAGGGCGTGTCCATGGAGAGCAGCGGAGCAGCGCCCAGGGAGTCGTTGGGCTCGTTGGGGTCTTCTCCGCAAGGGCAGGTGTTGCCTTCATCGATCTGCCCATCGCAGTTGTTATCAAGGCCATCGCAGACCTCGGCGGAGGGCTGGGATGGTGAAGCGTTGCACTCAAGAATACGCGCGGAGGGGTTGCAGACGAGGCTACCGCTTGCGATGCACTGGCCCTGTCCCGAGGTACAGGCATCACCTTCACCCGTGATGTTTTCGTCCACCTGGTTATTGCAGTTATTGTCGATGCCATCACAGAGCTCGGACATGCCAGGGTTGACGCTGCCGTTGCTGTCATCACAGTCCACGCCTGCGGCACAGTTTTCGCCGTAGCCATCGTTATCATTGTCTACACATTCAGGAGGTGCGACACATTCATCATCAATGCATGTGCTGCTGCCAGGGCAGACATCAAGAGGACCATAGCCAAGGCAACCGTCCACATCGCGTAGGCACTGGACAAAGGTCGATGTCCCGCGACAGGTCACCTGACCTTCGGTGCAAGGTGCAGGAGGGCAGTAATCGGGGAGGTCCTGTTCGTCGGGCATGTCGACGGGATCTGGCATATCAACAGGCATGTCAACGGGGTCAGGCATGTCATCCAAACCAAGATCCGCAGGCATATCAGGAGTGGTCATGTCATCAGGTGTTGTCGTGGAGAGGTCCCTGTCATCATATTCTTTTTCAACCTCTTCATACTCTCGTGTGGGGGTCTCTTCAAACCCTGGTGGGAGATCTGCCTCGGCGCAGCTTGCCAGGGTGATGCAACCCAGGAGGCCAAGGAGAGTGAGATGTGAGTGGTGACGGAGGTTCTTAATCATGGCAAATTCTTACGCAGCGAAGGATGACAGGCACAGCCTTGGTGTGTTGTGGGTGAAGGGGATTTTTCTAAATGTTGCAAATATGTTGCAGGGATCACCCCGAGGTCATCCTTGTATATTAAACGGGTTATCATTTGGGATCAACTTTACATGTGTCAATGGCGGCAAATGTAAACATTTGGGATGATGGGGACTTTGGTGGAAAGTTATTGCACGGAGTACATACGTGGATAAATCTTCAGCGCAGTCATCCTGATGAACCTCTCCTCCCCACGAACCTTGTGCGTTCAAGCTATTGTATGTCTTTTGCGTGACGCCTTTGACGCTTGGGGGAACATAACCGATGAGACGTGGCGATACAAGAACTTGATCTCTGGCGTAAAGCGTCGGGGTCAGGTGGTGGAGTTGAATTGTGGTGAAGATGTGTTTTTGCTAGATTCTGTTGATACAGGTGTATCAAGCAAAGCGAAGAGCCGGTGAGCTGCGATAAGAGGTGTGTTTTGGTGAGGCATGTAAAGGGTTTGGGCGTGGTGTTGACGGCATTGGTTGTGATGCTTCTTGGTGGTGTGGCTGACGCGGGTCATTTTGTGGAGCGGCCCAATGTGATTCAGGTGTCTGCGGGGTTGAGCGTGCATTATCCCGAGCTAGGTGTCTTTGAACGCCAGCCTGGTGGGGGTGTGGCATTCAAGTCTAAAAGCCGCTTTCAGATGAAGTCGGGTGCGACTTATGGATGGCGAATGAAGGTTGAGCCACGACACACGACGCTCAAGATCAAGGAGGTGATGACCTTGCCATCTGCGCCTGCATCCTGGGGTTTTTCAAATCAGGTGACGATCTCCCATGATCGACGCACGTCCACGCTTGAGACAAGCTTGCCCGTGGATAAAGATGGATATGTGTATAATTTTTGGACATTTAGCGAAGGTGATCCCACAGGGACTTACCATTTTGACATTTATGCAGAGGATACCGCAGTGGGTCGACTGGAGTTCGAGGTGAAATGAAGCGTATGAGCCAATCGTTTCCTCCTCGGTGACGAGTTAACCCGTTGAAGCGGCTAAAAGAACCTGAGTTAAAGGTGGATATGTTACGTGTGCTGACGTTTCCCTTCAGAGTGATCTGGAGCGTGGTTGTAATCCTTGTGCCCCTGGTGGGCGTGTGGGTTGCCTCCTCCTTGACGGCGTATTTGAATGGGCCTGTATGGGCTGCCTGTGTGGCGGGTGCGCTGCTGTTTCCTGTCATTCCATTGCTCTGGGAGCTACGTGCGCACAGCAAGTTTCTGACACGTGTGGACAGGGCAAAAGAAGCGGGCAAAAAGGCACCTAGGCGCTGGATGACATGGTGGGATCGTGTGGTGGTCAGGACTCTTGTGGTGAACGTCGCGTTTTTGGCGGCGTTGCTGATGAGTTATCCTGCCGAGGGCTTTACTGCGTTGTCAATGCGCGGTGACTGGATGCTTCAGGGCGAGCAAAGCGAGCGCGCAGACATCATTCGTGGAGGGTTATTCAAGGCCTCCGAGGGGCTTGCCTGGCTCCATCGTATGGCCAACGACAACCCTTATGAAAAGTATGATGATGGCACGTCCAATACGGTCAAGCCCGAGCCAAACCCTGTCCCGGTCAAGCCTGTTGTGGGTCAGGACGATACACCTTCGGAGCAACAGCCAGAGGATGTCTCGCCTGATACTCCAAGGAAATTTGGGGAGGTTCCCGCGTGGCCGATGAAGGCCGAGCTGCATCCTCTGGTGAAGAATATTCCTGCGGAGTATGAGAGCAGCCCAAAGATGGTCGCCGAATACATTGCATCCAGGGAATCTGATCCGTTTTTGAGGGTCAAGGCCCTGCATGATTATGTGGCAAACCATGTGGCGTATGACATCAAGGCGTTACGTCGAGGCGATTATCCTCCGCAGGACGCCGAGACTGTGTTTCGAACGGGGATGGGTGTGTGTGCTGGATATGCCAATCTTCTCAGTGAGATGGGGCGTTACTCTGGCGATGAGATCGTGTACGTGTCAGGGCATTCACGTGGTGAGAACGGCGAGGTTGCTGGTGGTGGTCATGCCTGGAACGCAGCCAAGATCGAGGGCAAGTGGTACCTGTTGGATGCGACCTGGGACGCAGGGCATGTTAACGGCGACACCTTCACACGAGAGTACACCACCAACTATTTGTTTACGCCGCCAAGGTTCTTTATCCATGATCACTTCCCAAAGAACAGCTCATGGCAGTTGATGGAGCAGCCAATTACACGTGGTGAGTTTGTGCGTTTGCCGATGATGAAGGCGAGGTTCTTTGCCAAGGGGTATGAGCTGCTGTCACCTGATCGTTCGCAGGTGACCGTGAACACAGATGAGGTTGAGGTGCGTCTGAGGAACAGGTCAAACATACCAATGTTGGTGAGGGTTGCTCCCCATGGTGTGAGCGCATCGGATGCGCAGAAACCATGTCAGGTCAGTGGTCTTGGTGAGCTGTCGATTACATGCGAGCTGTCAGGGCATGGTCGCTATGTGGTGTGGATGTTTGGTAAGGAGCAGGGCACGACATATGGATTGGTAGGTCATGTTGAAGTGAACCGACAGTGATACAGCATAAGGTTTTGATGTGTTTAAGTTTTTGAGGGATGTCAAACGCAAGCGTTTGGCAGCAAAGCCATTTCCACGCGCGTGGGAACCACATGTGAAGGAGCACCTTGGTCGCTGGTTTTCGAAGCTGGATTCGGAGGCTCAGGAGCGCGTAAGAATGCACCTCAAGGTGTTCGTGTGGGAGAAGTATTTTATTGGTGCCGCAGGGCTTGATGTCACCGATGAGATGCGCGTGGTGATTGCGGGTCAGGCAGCGAGATTGAGCTATAACCTGGGGCTTGATGCCTATGACAGGTTAACAGAGGTGATCATTTATCCAAGTGATTACAAGCATCCAGGCAAGCCACACACGGTGGTGTTTGGGGAGGCGCACTTCTGGGGCACGATGGTGTTGAGCTGGAACGCGGTCAAGCGAGGTTTGTGCAGCCCTTATGACGGACGAGACACAACGCTGCATGAGTTTGCGCACGTGCTGGATGTGGCGGATGGGGTGTTTGATGGGACGCCACGACTCCACAAGCCTGCGCATTATCGTCGCTGGTCACGTGTGTTTTCGTATCATTATGAGCAACTTTTGAAAGATCCCGAGAATGGGATTGTGCGCGAATATGGCGCGCAAAATGCGGCGGAGTTCTTTGCTGTGTTGACCGAGGTGTTTTTTGAGCAGCCAGGGCGTCTCAAAAAGGAGGCACCGCAACTTTTTGGTGAGATGGAGCGGTTCTTTCAGGGGCAAAGAAAATCGTCACGGTAGGTTTTTTTGGAAAAAATTGACGGGTTTGGTTTTTTTCGCGGATCAAAAAAGTGACGACATGGTGACGTGATACGAGATCTATTTGAGTCACTGGTTTGCTTGTGTTATAGCGTGGTCAGTGTCCCTCGTTGAGGTTTTGATAAGGTTTCAAAATCATTGGCTTTTAGGGCGGTTAGTAGGACTTTAAACCACGTGGAGCAAGAGACCATGTCCTTTAATACAAGAAATACAGTACTCTCCTGGGCTCGCCCCGCCATGTTATGTGGCGCATTGGTGGCGCTCTCCGCATGTTCTGATCCAGTTGATGATGGAGCGGACATGAGCGCTGACGATATGGGCCTGAGAGAGAGGTGTAGCGTCAACGAGGTGTTCAACGCCGAGACAGGTGAGTGTGAGCCAGACTTCCCCGATATGGGCGGCTCGGATCTTGGTGACATGACCGCAGACGAGGACATGACTGAGGAAGACATGTCAATGATGCCCGAGGATATGGGGCCAGACCTCACGATAGACCCCAACTGTATGGACACTGTGGTTTACCGTGACGCCGACCTTGATGGTCGCGGCGTGGACGATGAAGACACCAACCAGACGTTGTGTCTTGCGTTTACACAGGATCCTCCAGAAGGGTTTGCACGCACAGCAGGCGATTGCAACGACAACGACTCTTCCGTCAAGCCAGGCCAGATGGAGGTCTGTGATGAGAAGGACAACGACTGTGATGGCAACGTCAACCAGGGTATTGTCTGCGAGTTCTTCGTGCACAGCCGTGAAGAGCTGTACCGCATTGATCCCTTCCAGTTGACGATCTCATTTGAAGGCATCATCGATACACCTGATCCCTTGCTTGATATTGATACACACCCTGATGGACGCCTGTTCGGTATCAGCGCCAACAGCCTGTTTGTGTATGAGTACAACACCAACTCTGATCTCTGGGAATGGACCGAAGTGGGTTCACTTAATGAGAGCTTGCAGGGTGCAAACGGACTTGCGATTGACCGTTTTGGTGAAGCATTTGCGACCGCACGCAACGAGATCTACTCGATCGATCTTGAGACAGGACGCGCATCTTCTCCTGGTGTGCTGATGGGTGATGTGTACTCAAGTGGTGATTGTGTGATTAACAAGGGTAACAGCCTGTTCATGACCTCCAAGGACACAGCATCAGGTTCGGACCGTGCAGATGAGCTTGTGAGCATCAACGCAGGCAACAACACCACAAGCGTGGTGGGCAGGACTAACCATCAGCGCATTTACGGTCTGACCGCTGCATGGGGTCGCCTCTATGGTGTGACAAGTGGCGCAGAGTTGATCGAGATCGATCAGGCTACAGGCGCGAGCACGCTGCTGAAAAAGTTCAACAATGTGAGCACATTCTATGGTGCAGCGAGCTCTCCTAGTCGCTAACTCGTCATAAAGCGAAGATTGAGTTTGAAAAACCAAAAGAAAGAGGAGGGGGCGACCTTTGGCTAGCCAAAGGTCGCCCCCTCCTCTTTTCAGGCGTGTAAGAAGGGCTTTTATTTTTACTTCTGCAGGTGTGAGATATGTTGCCAGATGCTTGTGTGAATGGCGTCAATCGATTGTGTGGCATCGATAGTGACAATATGATCGCCGCGCGTGGAGAGCATCTCCATGACCTCATCATAGCGTGTGATAAGACGTTCGAGTTTTTCGCGAGTCTCATAGATATCGCGTGCGGCACCACGTTGAGAGATGCGTGCAAGACTTGTCTCCAGGTCGATCTTCAAGAAGAACGTCACATCAGGCACTTTGGCGCGACTATTCAACTGCATAATCCAGGAGTAATCCACGGTGTCTCCCTCCTCAATATCGCCCTGGTAGGCGAGGCTTGAGTGGAGGTATCTGTCTGAGATAATGTGGTTTTTTGCGTTTATGGAGGGTTCAATAAGCGCTGCGCAATGATCGAGTCGATCGGCGGCAAAGAGCGCCGCGAGCGTCTCTCGTGTGACAGGTTCAGAGGGAGCATCCTGCGTATGAGATGGCAGCACAATACGCTTGGAGAGCATCTGTCGAATCATGACTCCAATAGGTCCATTGGTGGGTTCAAACGTTTGAATGGCAGGTTGTCCGTCTGCCTGAAGGCGGTCACGAAGGAGTGCCGTCTGTGTCGTGGTGCCAGCGCCGTCGATGCCTTCAAGAACAATAAAGAGAGACATGATGTGTGAAGCCTTTTTGATATGGGATTCGCCAGGTTCTGTGGACAGGCTCGGACCGAGCAGAGCTTATATCCGAGTGAACCCAGGTGATGTGAGACAAATAACGGCAATCAGAGACGATCTCTGGTTGCGCAAGATTGTGTAGAGGGTAGAGTCAGACAGAAGGTTAAAGCAAGTTTTTGAGATGAGGATTTTATGTCATTGAGCAGAGAGGTTGTGGTGAAGTCTTGGCGAGCGACATGGTGTGTGGCGTTGTGTGTGATGATGACTCTTGGTGTGCTTGGATGTAAGACGGGCACATCGGAAAAAGAAAACGACGTCAGTAAAGAATCTGCAAATACGCGTGAGTTCACAGATGAAGAGCTCGCCGATTTCCTCACGCGTAATCGCTTTGATCTGTTTGGTGGGGATGTTTCAGCACAGTACGTTGATCTTGATGGCAAGGCGCCTCGAGAGCTCCTGGTGCATTTATCCTGTGAAGGAAAAGCCTGTCATGGTGATCACTACGAGATCAATGGCTCGGTGTTCTTTATGTATGATCAATCGACATCGCTTCAGAACCCATCCTTGTGGACCAACAAGCCAATTTCGATGGGTCCCGAGACGTATGTACAGCTTACAGATGTGAACGCAGATGGTCTGGATGATCTGGTTATCAGCGGTCTTGGGAAGTCTGGAGAGCGCTGGCTCAAGGTGTATTCTGTGTTGGGCAAGTTATTGTCCACAAGATTTGATGGGGCGTTACCAACACATACGTTGTCAGAGCGCATCATCGATCTTGATGGCGATGGTGTCAGCGAGGTGGTGACCTTGCAGCGTCAACTCCTCGTCAATGAGACACAGCCATACAATCACTATGGTTATTATGATGCCAGCCTGTTTCTTGGCACGTTTGATCAGCTCAAGGTCCAGTCGTGGTCGCTGGGTCGTAATGGGTTGCAATTAAAGTCCCTGGAAAGTTACGAGGGTTTTGAGTCGAAATACAAACAGCTCCTTGCCGAACAGCCACGCGACTTGAATGCACTTGCTCAGGTGATCGTGATGGGCAAAATGTATCAGGTCAACATCGACGTGCCCGCAGATCTTCAGGCCCAGTTGATGGAAGAGTACGACAGGCGAATACGTGATGGTGAGGAGTTCAGAATCACGGCAACTCCACCAGTCGATGCATACGGGTATCCGCAATATGATCAGTATGGAAACCCCATCAAGGCAGAGGACAACACGACTTCAGGGCAGCTCTTGATGTTGCTTGCCGCGCTCAATACGCAACAGGGTTCAGAGATTCAATCGTGGGCCAAGAAACATGTGGATCAGGCAAGCTCATTTGAGGCGCTGTCCGTATTTCTGGATCTGTATCTTGCGTCTATACCTGATGACAACAAGGCGCAAGCGATGACTTCAATGTTGGAGACTGCGCTCAAGGTGCTCCTTGAAGAGGGACCAAATAGTCAGTATTTTTATAATCTTGCGTACCTTCCTCCTGGGACATCCTCCATTGACGAGGCTCAAAAACAGTTCCTGATCGCCTCCTATCTGATCGGTGAAGAGGTCAAGTTTGATGGGAAATCAAAGATCCTCCATGCGTTCCTTGATCAAGGCACCAGGGATAACCTTCCTGCGTTGCAAGGGCTGTTGCCTCAGCAGCCGCTCTCTGCGGCGATGACCCCCACGATCATTGATGCTGGTCTTGAGCGTCTGTCGCCCGAGCTTTCAGTGCTGTTCATGACACAAATGTTGCCCAACTATGTGTCGGTCAAGCAATCCCAGGGCGGACTAAGTAAGGAAGAAAAGCAGGAGCTTGTGGATGCCTTGTTGAAGGTTGTGGAGGTGCATCCCGATCGTCAGTCTGATACGTTCCAGTTTGTCTCCAACTACTTGCCTGATCCCGCGTTTGGACCGCTGATCAAGCCCGAGCTGGTGCGTTTGAAGGCTGTCTTTGAGAGCGGCCGCGCCACGCAACAGGATCGTAACTACATGTATAATGCGGCGACGATGTTGCCGATGGCTCTGGATTCTCTCTCCAAAAGAGATCGAGAGTGGTGGATCAACTATGTCTATCGTCAGGGCATGGGCTACTCGCTTGACAATAAGATGGCGGAGGGGTGTTACAACCTCGCCGCGCAAAGTGAGGAGAAGATCGACTGGATTTTGACAGGAATGGAGACGCTGCCCAAGGAGAGCACGCTGGTCCCTGTCTGTTTGCCTTACATGTTGGGGGTGTACACCGATGGCGTCAGCCCACTGAATGAGGAGCAGTTCAAGCGCATCAAGCCAATTGTGCGCAACCGATTGAAGATCCTGGAGGATGAGTATCAGGTACAGCAGTTCCTGATGGCGATGGCCGAGTACAAGGAGCTTGATAACTTCTCGGATGAGATCTGGGGCTTTGTGAAGAAGAAGCGCAAGAAGACAGATACTGGGCGCTTTCAGGCGCTTGTGTTGCTGACAAGGCTTGGTGACACAAAGGCCCAGGATATGTTGCACAAGGATGCGATCGCGATCTTCACGGACAGCAAGCTTCGCAAGAAGGTGACATACTTTAACGCATACAGTTATGTGGACATGTTGGTGCGCTACAACAGTGAGGCGCTCGCAGACATCGCGCTTGATGTGGCTTCACAGAAGAAGATCTCCAAGCAAGAGTGCAAGATGTTTAAAGATTATATGGTCAGTTATGGTTTGACCTCGCGATTTGATACCGAGCAAACCAAACAATACTCCAAGCTCTGTGCAGACTGAGTGTGTACTGTCCATGTGAGACTGAGACGAAAAAGCACAGGAGGGGCGGCAAATTACTGCGTAATTTGCCGCCCCTCCTGTGCTTTTTCGTCTCAGTGATGTCCATGATGCATCGAAGGATCAGGCTTGTGTTGTGATCCCGTGAGATCTTGCCATGTGGATGCATCCACGACGTGTTGTTTGTAGGTTGCGTGACAGGAGGTGCATGTCTCAAGTGTATGTGACGTGGCCTTGAGGACCTCTTTCAGATCTTTCTTCTGCGCAGCCTCACCGATTTTATCTGCACGTGCGTGAAATTCGAGGGCCATATCCGTGAACCCTTCAGCACCAGCGCCCATATGCTGACACATTTGCTGCATCTGTGGTGAGGACTCGATCTGCTTTGATGCTTTGGCGACAGCGTCCCAGTCTTCTTGTGCTGCCGCTGCCGTGATCTGTTGAATGGCGACGAGGTGCTGCATCATGTTTTGTTTTTGATGCCATGCCATCATTGGCTGCAAGGGGACAGGTTTACGGTTGTCCATGGCGTGCAAGTCATCGACAGGAGCGCATGAGGAGGATGAGCCCGCAGGTTGAGCGTGTACACGCTCATTGTCCAGCAAGTCATCGGAGGGAGTTTGTGGCTCGACCGATGTACTTGGAGGAGGCGTTGTGGATTGTGGCGTTGGTGCTGTCTTCTCACAGGCCAGAAGGCCAAGCATGGAGGTGAACAGGACCAGGGTCAGGATGGATTTTGTGTGCATGAGTTGTCCTTGGTGGTGTGGGCATCAGGAGAGGGGCGAGAAGGGGCGACGTGAGCGCAAGCGCTCACGTCGCCCCTTCTCGCCCCTCTCCTGATGCGTCATTGATAGCTGCTGTAAGTGCTTTTAAAGCATCGATAATTTGTTCTGTGTGTGGACGCAACCTCGCACAAATGGAGAGGAAGTGTTGATCGCTTGCGCGCAGCAAGGACTCGGCGATCTCCTTGCCCTTGGGCGTCAGCTCCACACATGTAATGCGTTTATCTGAGGGGTCAGGTGTGCGAACCAGCTCGCCGTTTTTCTCCATGCGGATACAGAGCCTCGAGACGTTGCTGCGATCGATCTGCAGGTGATCTGTAAGTGAGGAGATGGTCAGGGATGGATGTTCAAGCAAGGCCATAAGAGTCCATGCATGTGGTAAAGAGAGCTGGGACTGGCAAGGGCGTTGATGTTCATGAAGGATCTGGTGCGCAAGCAGCATCTGTTGTAAAGCCTTGCGGAGGTCAACGTGTTGTGGTGTGATGTCCATGAGAAAGCAACCGTGTGATAGATGTTTGGTTTTCTTTAATTATTCTAATTGGTTGTGGGGCTATTTAGTACAAAGCGTGCGAACGCACATATTTATAATATAAATATGTGCGTTCGCACGCTTTGTGTCAATGGATGAATGTAATGTTTTTAAATGTGTCGTATTGTCAGGGGGTTATGTTTGATTTTTGCAGGACATCATGCACGATGACACCAATCCAACGAGGAGACTGAATTGTTTCGGAGTTGATCAGCTCCAGCGCGACCTCCTGTTGTCGTTCGCCGAGCATTCTGGAGAGAGTGAGTTCAGCGTCCTGATGGAATTCAACGCCACGGGTGAGGACGATGCGGTCGTGAGGCAGCAGCTGCCAGTCACGAGAGTCGATATGGACCTGCTGTGCGCCAAGGGTGGAGGTGACCACACGAAGGTTGGCATCACCCTGAGAGAAGATGTGGGGAACGGAGCTGTCCTGAAAGTCAGCGTCACGCAGCCAGAATGCTTGCGCGTCGCCAGCCCAGGCGAGTCGGGCGCGGTGGGGCTCAACAATGGCGAGCATGATGGTGGCGAGCGTCTCTTCTTCAAAGGTATAGCCTCCAGGGATGAAGAAGGCTTCATATTCCTGACGCAGGCGTTCGTGGACCATGTGGAGGAGTTTGGTCGCGATCTGATCATCCTCAAGAGAGTGTTGATTGATGAGGTTAAACAGCAGTCGACTTGTGGCGGTGGTTGCTTCCGCGTCGTGAGGCTGAAAGGGCATGCGCGTGGCATTGATCATGGCGTAGATGTGCGCGTGTCCATACAGGTGTACGTGCATGCACGTGCGTCGCCGAATTCCCGTCATGGAGGAGAAGGCTATGGCAGGCTTGTTGCTCAACATGCGAGGTTTAAAATCCCTGTGGGTTGGTGTTCAACGCTTGCGAGAGAGGAACTTGTCGACTGCATGGAGGTGGTCGTCATGTGCCCAGCACGCAGCAAAATGAGCGAGTTCTTCCTGGATGGCCTGATCGCGAGGGAGCGTCCATGCCTTTTGGGCCGCTTGTTTAAGGGCAAGGATCAAATGTCTTGGGTGTTGTGTCAAGACGTTACATTGTTGTTGAACCTCCTCCACAAGTGCTTCAGGTTCAAAGAGTTGATGGACAAGTCCTGCATCCATGGCTTCCTGCGCAGGTACAACGCGTGAGGTGGCAAGCCAGTGGAGCGCTTTTGCTCGCCCGACAGTTTCCACAAGCCGTGTCATTCCGCCCCAGCCACAGGGGAGCACGAAGCGTGTCTGAGTGAAGCCCAAATTCGCGTTTTTGCTGGAGAATCTGAAATCCATGGCGAGCATGGTTTCACAGCCGCCGCCGTAAGCGTCGCCGTTGATGCAGGCGATCGTCCAGCAAGGGAGGGCCTCCATGAGGTTGAGTACCTCCTGCATTTTCAACGACATCATCCTCGCATCTTCTTCGGATTGAAGGGGCGCAAACTCCTTGAGATCCCCCCCTGAGATGAAGCATTTGTTGCCAGCCCCTTTGAGTACGACCGCGCGAATGGAGTGATCATCTCTGGCGATGTGGAGTGTCTGAAGCAGGAGGTCCATCACTTCCAGGTTCACTGCATTCAACGCATCGGGTCGGTTGATCTCTATCCAGAGGGTGGAATCCACTCGCCAGTGTGTCAGGACAGATGTGTCAGAGGTGTTCATGGCGTGCTCTTCTTGCTGCGTTCAAAGCTTTCGGTGGCGATCTTCTGGATGAGTTTGTTGGGATGTGCAGAGGCGACCGTCTCAAGGTAAGCGAGCGTGACTTCTGAGGGGTGATCGCCCATGAATGTGATCAGGTAAACTTGTAGTTGTGTGTCGTTGCGCTGGCTTGCACGTGTGGCGGCATCAAGCACGAGCGACCCAAGCTCTTCCTTGGGGAGGTTGAGTTCAAGGAGCGCAGCCATGATGGGCGGGATGAGCTGTGCATCGTCCTGTTTTGATTGTGTTTTTAGTACGTCAATTGCGTGTGTTTTTTGTGCTTCGCTCAGGGCATCCTTGTGTGCGCGAATGCGTGCGATGACATCCATGACCGTGTGGGGGGAGGGCTCTTTGCTTGCAGTGATGGCGTCGAGCATACCTGTCATATCGGCGGCGGCGATGGCCTGTCTTTGGTCGATCGATTGGGCGAGCTTTTGCGTGAGTTCTTTGAGGATCATGATCTTTTGTTGATCCTCGGGTGGTTGTTCCACGATCTGCATCTGCTCCATGCGAGCGTTGGTCCAGTTGTGGGGTGTCTTATGAAGGTCGATCGACACGGCAATGGCGAGCTGTTTGGCCTCGTTGGGGTTGGCAATACTGACGCTACTGTACTGAAGCGTGCTGGCGATGGTTTGATCGGTGCCCGAGGGCTTCAGGTGTGTGGAGTTTTTGAGCGCGCTGGAGAAGTGGTCCTTGATGACCTCGGGCTTGGGCATCCAGGCTGGATTTTGACCAGGGACAGGGCTGTAGCTGACCTCAAGGGGTGAGAGCTGGAGATGTTTTGGCGCAGCCTTGGGGGCAACTTTGGCCATCTCTTTTTCTTGTTCAATGTCGATGGCGGGGGCGGTGTCCTGATCTGCCTTGGAAGCCTCGGGGGAGGGGGCTTTCTTTTCACAGCCAAGCAGCGCGAGGCAAAGCGTGATGCAGGCCGATGTTGCCGCAATTCTACGTGGTAATACGATCATTTTAAACATAAGAAACTCCTACATCATCTTCGCAAAATGAGACACCATGTGGTACAGAAAGCACGGTCATGAGACTGCAAATAACGGTGGTCAGACCTTATGATGTGACTATCACGAAATAAATCACTGTCACAAGGCTGATACAGGCCAACGTGTGAATTGATCAAGGAAGAGAGGAACATGAGCGCACAGAGAGGTTCGAACGAGAAGTGGACCATCCTGAGGATGTTGGAATGGATCACGGGTTATTTTGAGAAGCAGGGCATGGAGAGCCCTCGTTATGAGGCCGAGGTGTTGCTTGAATATGCGCTTAAAATGCAGCGCATCATGATTTACGCCAACTTCGACAGGCCCTTGCAACCCAATGAGCTTGATGTCATCAGGCCGATGGTCAAGCGTCGTGGCAAGCACGAGCCGATGGCATACATCACAGGAAGTCGTGGGTTCTACAATATTGACCTCAAGACCGATCAGCGCGCGTTGATTCCACGTTCGGACACGGAGACGTTGGTTGAGGCTGCGCTGGGCCTGCTCGCCAAGGAAGATGTCGAGACGCTCAAGGTGGTGGACATTGGCACGGGCACAGGTGCGATCGCGTTGGCAATGGCGCATGAAAACAAGAAGATCAAGATGGCAGCCGTGGACGTCAGCGCAGATGCGTTATCACTTGCCCGCGAGAACGCCGAGGATCTTGGATTGACAGAGCAGGTTTCGTTTTACGAGGCGGATCTTTTTGCTGGCCTTCCCTCCGAGTGGGTGAGCGCACTTGATATGGTGGTGAGTAACCCACCCTATATTTCCGAGAGCGAGCTTGATGTAATGAGCAAGGGGGTCAAGGAGTTTGAACCCAACCTCGCGCTCTTTGCTGATGACGATGGCCTTGCTTTGATCAAGCGCCTTGTCCCTGAAGCGTTCTCTGCGCTAAAACCCGCAGGTTGGTTCCTGTGCGAGATTGGCTTTGCGCAGGGCAGCTCAGTGAAGAGCATCTTTGAGCAACATGGCTTTGAGGATGTCAAGGTGCTCAAGGATCTTGGTCGTAATGATCGTGTCGTCATGGGGATGCGCCCCCGTTCGTAAGTTTGAAAATTTGAGGTGAAGTGTGGTCGTGGAGCAGCGCGGGTATTATCAGATGCCCACTGTCAGTGGGGATCGAATTGTGTTTGTGTGTGAGGATGATCTCTGGGAGGTCCCCGCACAAGGCGGGCGAGCGTTTCGCCTCACAAACAGCGTCGCAGCGCTGTCCTATCCTGTGTTTTCTCCAGATGGTGAACTGCTCGCCTTCCTCGGCTCCGAGGAGGGCAGCCAGGACATCTACCTGATGCATTCCATGGGTGGTCCAATCACGCGGTTGACCTACCAAAACCAGGGCACGCACGCGATGCATGTGATTGGTTGGAGTGATGATGGCCAGTCGATTCGGTTCGCATCACGCGCCCAGAGCGCACATCGACAGCAGTATTTGTTTGAGGTCAACATTCACACTCGCCGTGTTAGCCAGCTCGCGTTTGGTGAAGGCGTGTGGCTTGATCAAAACACATCACACGACGACACACGCCATGTGATCGGTCGTTATGCACATGACCTCGCCACATGGAAACGTTATCGTGGTGGATTGGCGGGTCAGATCTGGATTGAGGATCATGAAGGGCAGTGGAGCTTGCTTCTTGAAGACCAGAAAGCAGGTTGTGTGCGACCCATGTGGATCGAGGAGCGTATCTACTTTGTCAGCGACATGGATGGTCATGCGAACATCTATTCCTGTACGGCTGATGGGCTTGAGGTCACGCGCCACACGGATCACAAGGGGTTTTACGTCAGGTTTGCTCAGACCGACGATGAGTGCATCGTGTATAGTTGTGGTGCAGAGCTGTACCGCTTTGATGTGGCCTCTGGGCAGTCGTATCGTGTGGACGTGGAGTTTTACTCGGCTCGCACACAAAGTCGACGCAAGTTTGTTGATCCTGCGGATTATCTGGAGAGCTACGCGCTCCATCCTGATGGGCATTACGCGTGTATTACAACTCGCGGTAAAATCTACTATTTTGGTTTGTGGGATGGGGCTGTCTACCAGCTAGGTGAACCTCAGGGCGTACGCTATCGTTTTGCGGATTATATTGGGGATGGTGACAAGATCATCGCCATCTCGGATGAGAATGTGCACACGGGATATGAGCGCTTGCAGATCTTTGATCTCAAGACACAAGGTTCACGTTTTTTGAGCGATGGAGACAGCGATTTTGGACGCATCACGGAGATGGTCGTTGCGCCAGATGGCTCAAAGCTTGCGCTCGCCAATCATCGTCAGGAACTCTGGATTGCAGGGCTTGGTGATGATGCAAAGTCCACGCAAATTTGCGTGTCAAAGCATGGTCGCATTGAGGAGTTTTGTTGGTCCTTTGATGGTCGTTGGCTCGCTTACATCTTGCCTGGTGTCACTGAAACTTCCACGCTGATGTTGTACAATGTGGATACCCAGGAACACACGCCCCTGACCTCGGGCGAGTTTATGGAGTCCTCTCCTGCATTTGATCCTGAAGGGCGCTACATTTATTTCGTGTCCTACAGAACATTTGATCCTGTGTACGGAAACCTCTTCTTTGAACTTGGTTTACAGCGTGGTCAGTCGTTGTGTTTGATCACCTTGCGTGAAGATGTAAAGGCCCCATTGCTCAAGAGTCCAAAACCCTTCGATGATGACGACGACGAGGACGAAGACGACGAGGAAAACAGCTCTGAGGAGAATAAAGCTACCTCTGAAGAAGGAAGCTCCGAGGAGGAGGAAGAGACGTTAGCGATCGACCTTGATGGAATTGAGCAGCGCATTGTGCAACTCAGGATGAAAGAGCAAAACATCCTGCATGTGGAGGCGACCGATGAGAGGTTGTACTTCCTCACCACTACGCCTCAGGGTGGGATTACTGAAGAGGAAGACAGCGGGAGCAACAATGTGCTCCGTTACTGGTCCCTTGAGGAACGAAAGTTCAAGGTATTCCAGCGTCAGGTGTCGGGATTTACATTAAGTTCCAGGCAAAAAGCGTTGATGTTGTGGTCAGATGAGCAGCTTCGTGTGTTCTCTGCCTCGGCGTCTCCGCCCGATGATGAGGATGATGAGCTTGAGGAATACTCCAGGCAGAGTGGTTGGGTTGATCTGAGCAGAGTTCAGGTTGAGGTTGATCCTTCCATGGAGTGGCGACAGATGTTTGCTGAGGTCTGGAGGTTGATGCGCGATGACTTCTGGCGAGAGGATATGTCGGGCGTGAACTGGCACGAGGTGTATGAGCGCTACTTGCCGCTGGTGTCGAGGGTTGGGTGTCGAGGTGAGTTTTCTGAACTTATCTGGACGATGCAAGGTGAGCTTGGGACAAGTCATGCCTACGAGTATGGTGGCGACTACCGCGAGGGGCCTGCGTATATACAGGGATACCTTGGCGCGACCTATCTGTGGGACTCCACGGTCAAACGTGGGCCAAAGAGCAAGGCCCAAGGAGGTTGCCGAATTCAGGATATATTACAGGGGGATAACTGGAGCCAGTCTGAAGGTTCTCCTCTGAGTATGCCAGGGCTTGGCGTGCACGAGGGAGATGTGCTGCTCGCTATTGATGGTCAACAGATTGATGAGACTACGAGCGTGGATGAGCTGTTGTTAAACAAGGCCAAACGCGAGGTTGAGCTGACGCTTTACACGCCTGGTGACGAGGAAGTTCGTCGTGTGACAGTGAAGACGTTATCCAGCGAGCGAGCGTTGTATTACAGGCAGTGGGTCAACCAGTGTCGGGAGTTTGTCGATGAGCTAAGTGATGGCAAGGTCGGCTACTTGCATATTCCAGATATGGGGCCGCTTGGTTATGCGGAGTTTCATCGTGGTTATGCCTCACAACGAGGTCGTCAGGCGTTGATTGTGGATGTGCGCTACAATGGTGGAGGTCACATCAGCCAGTTGATTCTGGAGAAATTGAGGCGATGGCCACTTGGTTATGAGGTGTCAAGGCATGGTGCTCCTGTGGCGTATCCGATGGAGGGGCCAGGTGGACCTCTGGTAGCATTGACCAACGCCTATGCTGGGAGCGATGGCGATATTTTCAGCCATGGGTTTAAGATGATGGAGTTGGGGCCGTTGATTGGAGTACGCACCTGGGGTGGTGTTGTGGGAATCTGGCCACGGCATTCGCTTGTTGATGGGAGCGTGACCACACAGCCATCGTTCAACTCATGGTTCTCAGACGTGGGCTTTGGGTTGGAGAATCATGGTGCCGAGCCAGATATTGAGGTACATCAAACACCTGCGGAGCAAGCCGAGGGTGATGATGTGCAGCTTGAGACAGCGGTCAAGGAGGCGTTAAGGTTGGTGGAGTCGCAGTCGAGCTGGCGCGTGCCCAAAAGTTTTGCGCCGTACCCTGACCTGAGTCCTCCCGAGGAGCTTAGTAATGACACGGAGTGAGGTTGCCTGAGAGTTGATATTCTTTGGGCATACCTTGTGTTAGTTCTATGTTCTCTCTTGACGACAGCAAGGTCTGCGTTGATCATCTGGCTCAAGAGATGACGGTATACAGGCTTGGGTCGAAGAGTTTGAACGATCTCTGGTCCTCTTTGAAGTGGCATGATAGAGCGTCTAAGAGTCCGAATTACAAATAGATTTAAGCGCCGATGATAGTGGCGTAAAAGGAGTGTCTTTATGGGATTTGTCCCTTATGTTGTAGAGCAAACACATCGTGGAGAGCGTGGCTGGGATATTTTTAGTCGCCTGCTCAAGGAACGTATCATCTTTCTTGGTACACCTGTAACAGATGACGTGGCCAACTCAATTATCGCTCAGCTTCTTTATCTTGAGAGCGATGATGCCGAGAAGGAAATCCAACTTTACATCAACTCTCCTGGTGGTTCTGTGACCGCAGGTTTGGCGATTTATGACACCATGCAGTATGTGCGTCCAAAGATCAGCACCATCTGTATGGGACAGGCTGCCAGCATGGGCGCTGTGCTCCTCGCCAGCGGCGAGCCAGGCCGTCGCTTCGCGCTTCCACACTCTCGTATTCTTATCCACCAGCCGCTGATGCGTGGAGGCATTGGTGGTCAGGCGACTGACATTGAGATCCAGGCTCGCGAGATTTTGCGTTTGCGTGAGAAGTTGAACAACATCCTTGTTCACCACACCAAGCAGCCTCTTGAGCAGATCGAGAAGGACACCGACCGCGATTACTTCATGAGCGCCATGGATGCCAAAGAATACGGCATCGTGGACCAGGTCTTTGACCTCCGTCAGCAGGCGCAGGACAAAGACAAGTAACGTCACCGCGTAAAGTTCAAAACAAAAAACGGAGTTTGGATGTGCACATACAAACTCCGTTTTTTTTGTCCTGCTCTTGGGTTGTATCTTTCATTCTGTTAAACTCTGCCATACTTACTTTGAAATAACACAAGCAAACGCGTGCATGCATAGGCTCTATGTATGTGTGATGCTTTTTGGCAGGCAGGTTCTGTATGAAAGGTCGAATAACTATCGCTACTTTTTTGTGTGCTACGATTGCTCCGATGACGCTCTTTGCGCAGTCGGTTCCTGTGATCGAGTCAAACTCTTCATGTGACAGCTGTGTACCTCCTGGCTGGTCAGTGAGCACAGGTTCTCCTGACATGACGCGGGGCAATGAGTTGTGGGCGGGCTCCATTTTATGGACAATTGATAATGTGTCGATGCCACGTCCTCAGGGGAATTTCATCATGGGGCTAGTGTCGGCAAATACCACAATGGAGGCTGCCAGCAGTACAATTACGGGGCTTACCGTCGGGCGAGAGTACAGCGTGTGCTTCTCCTACGAGTCGGTGAGGTATGTGGAGACGGTCCTCAACGATACGTTCATTGGAGGTGGCCTGTCGGTGACAGTACAGGGAGTTGAGACGACATTCCCCGAGGTTGTAAACTGGACCGAAGCCTGCGTGGATTTTGTTGCAGCGGGCACCACTGCGCCGATTACACTGGCGATTGATGGTCTGGGGAGTGGCACAGAAGGTGGTGGTATTGCTGTTGATGGCGGCGGCGCGAGCGCAATCACGGACATTACAGACAGTGATAACGATGGAATCATTGATTCTGAGGAGCTCATTCTTGGTACGTTGCCAGGCAACGCGGACAGTGATGGTGATGGGTTGTGTGATGGCATCATCGCTGTGACAGGCGTATGTGTCGCTGGTGAAGACGCTGTGGGTGGTCAAAACACCGATGGTGACATGCTCATCGATGCGCTTGATGCAGATGATGACGGCGATGGCATTTTGACCACAGCCGAAGATATTAACATGGACGGCGATCCCACCAACGATGACTCTGATGGCGACCTGATCCCCGACTATCTGGACTTCAATGATAATGATGGTCCGCTTGGTGACACCGACGGCGATGGCATCATCAACAGCGTGGAGACGATGCTCGGCACACTCGCCGACAACGCTGACACCGATGGCGACGGCGTATGCGACGGTACGACCGCAGTGATGGGTGTGTGCGTGGCAGGCGAAGACGCTGTGGGTGGACAGAACACCGATGGCGACATGTTGATTGACGCGCTTGATGCAGATGATGACGGCGATGGCATTTTGACCACAGCCGAAGACATCAACATGGATGGCGATCCTACAAACGATGATAGTGATGGCGACGGTACACCAAACTATCTTGATCCCAACGACAATGATGGTCCGCTGGGCGATACCGATGGTGACGGCATTACAAACACTGATGAGATGACACTTGGTACGCTCGCTGACAATGCGGATAGTGATGGTGATGGACTCTGCGACGGCACGATTGCCGTGGCAGGTGTGTGCGTCGCTGGTGAAAATGCTGCGGGTGGTCAAAATACCGATGGGGATATGTTGATTGACGCGCTTGACAGCGATGATGACGGCGACGGCGTGCTGACCACAGTGGAAGACGCGAACATGGATGGTGACCCCACCAACGATGATGTCAACGCAAGCGGCACACCTGACTATCTTGACCCATGTACACCTGACAGCGATGCGTTGGTGTGTCCTACAGGTGATCCCGATGATGATGGCGAGCCAAACAGCACCGACCCAAATCCCACAGATCCATGCGATCCTGATCCTAACAACGTCAACTGTGATTCAGGCGATGCTGATGGCGATGGCCTCTCAAACAGCCAGGAAGCCACACTGGGCACATCACCTGACAACGCTGATAGCGATGGCGACGGCGTGTGTGATGGCACGATCGCGGTGATGAACACCTGCGTTGCAGGCGAAGATGCTGCAAGTGGCCTTGATACCGATAACAACATGGTGATCAATGCGCTTGATCCTGACGACGATGGTGATGGTATCTCCACGCTTGATGAGGATCTCAACAACGACGGCGATCCAAACAACGATGACACTGACGGCGACATGATCCCTGATTACCTTGACGCCGACGATAACGACGGACCTAACGGTGATCTTGATGGTGATGGTGTCTCCAATGAGGATGAAGATCTCGACGGTGACGGTGACTACGACAACGATGACACCGACGGTGACGGTACGCCAAACTACCTCGATGACGATGATGATAACGATGGCATCTTGACGCGCGACGAGGACATCGATGGCGATGGTGATCCTACCAACGACAACTCCGACGAGGCGCTTGGCGATGATGTGCCAAACTACCTTGACCCTGATGATGACGGCGATGGCGTAAACACTGCTGACGAAGATGTGGACGGCGATGGTGATCCCACCAACGACGACACCAACGCAGACGGCGTGCCCAACTTCCTTGATCCTTGCGATCCTGACGACACCAGTGTCGCCTGTGAAGAAGGCGATACTGATGGAGACAGCATCATCAACAAGGACGATCCTTCACCTCTTGATCCATGCGATCCTGATCCCAACGCGCTGGCCTGCCCCACGGGTGATACCGATATGGACGGCCTGACCAACGAGCAAGAGCGCATGCTTGGCACAAATCCGTCCGAAGCAGACAGCGATGGTGATGGCCTTGATGATCTCTTTGAGCTTGGCGATGACATCAACGCACCTGTCGACTCCGACATGGATGGCACCATCGATGCGCTCGATGAAGATGATGACAACGATGGCATCCTCACTACCTTTGAGCTTGGTGATGCATCACCTGCCACATTACAAGACACGGATGCCAACGGCGTGCCTGATTACCTTGATAATGACGACGATGGCGACAGCGTCCTCACCATCGATGAGAACGCCGATCCAAACGGTGATGGCAACCCCGATGATGCGGTGGACACTGGCGATGATGGCACACCTGATTACCTCGACCCCACCACGCCTGGCATGATGGCTGACCTTGCGATCACATCACCTGCGGATGGTTCCACGGTCGCGTCCGAGTTCCAGGTCAGCGGGACAACCTCGCCCGATACCGAGGTCGAAATCTTCGTTGACGGCGAATCCGTGGGCACCACCACATCGGATGCAAATGGCGACTGGACCTTCGACATCACGGGTCAAATGGCGGGTGACATCACTATCGAAGCCAAGGTTGGCGAAGATTCTGACAGCGTCACTGTCACCGTGGACGACGCACTTGCTCCTCTTGAGGTTGCAGTCACCTCGCCTGCTGATGGCGATGACGTCATTGCAGGTGACATCACAGTGAGTGGTACAGCAACACCTGATGCCGAGGTTGAACTCTTTGTGGATGGCGAATCTGTGGGCACTACCACTGCCGATGAAAACGGCGACTGGACCTTCGATGTGGCTGTCGACGAGGGAGAGCATGACCTGCGCGCCGAGGTCACGGATGGTGACCGCTCAGAGACTACCGATGTGATTGAGTTTTCTGCGGTTCCTTCGGATGAAGATAGCACAAACTATGTGCTCTCGGGTGGTTGTCAGCAAGCGCCTACACAGCAAGTTCCTGGCTCATGGTTGATGGCGATCATGGCCATGCTTGGTTCGTTCTTCTTCCGTCGCAAGCGTGACTGATAGAGCGCAAGCAAAGAAGGAGGGGGGCACGTTCGCTAGCGAACGTGCCCCCCTCCTTCTTTGCTTGCGCTCTGGTACTACCCAATGATCTTTAAAAACTTGTAGATGACAGTTTTTTCTCCCGAGGTGGGGAAGTCCACGGTGACGCTTGCCATATCGCCCGAGCCTGAAATTGCTTTGATTTGGCCAATGCCGAGTGATTTATGGATGACGGTCTGGCCCACCAGCTCGTTGTTGTCATCATCAACGTCTTGGCTGACATCAAAGCCATCATCATCCATGTCATAGGCCCAGGATTCATCGGCGACCTGTGAAAACTCGTCGAAGTCTTGTTCCTGAGCAGAGAGGTCAAGGTCCATGCTTTGATCAAAGTCAAAGTTTGCGTCTGCGATCTGACCGTCGCTGAAGTAACGTTCCTCATCCGAAATTTCCTTGGCGGCACGCATGCTCTTTTTCTTGCTGCTGGTGCGCCAGTCGATCTTGTTGACCACCGACTTGGGGTCAAGTTCCAGGCGTTCAGGTTTGATGTCGAGCAAGAATCTCGAAGGCGTATTCTCCTTGAATGACCCGTAGATACGACGTCTTCGTGCGTTGGTCATGGTGAGCTTTTGCTTCGCACGTGTAATGGCGACGTATGCCAGTCGACGTTCCTCTGCAAGCTCCTCGGAGTCGGTAGAATCACGAATGCTTGGAAAGAGGTCATCTTCCATGCCCACCAAAAATGCGACCTCAAATTCAAGACCTTTTGAGCCATGTACGGTCATCAACGTGACTCGCCCGTTGTCCAGATCGTCGGGTTCATCATCGCCTGTGCTGGTGTTCTGAATGAGCGCAGATTGATCAAGGAACACACGAAGTTTGCGCACCGCAGTGGCATCAGAGAGCATGCTGCTGGAACTCTCAATCAGATCCTCCTCAAGGAATGAACCTGGGGGTGGATCTTCCTCATCGTAGCTTTTCTCAAATTCTTCAATCGCGTTGATCAACTCGCCCACGTTACGTGCCTTGTCCTCGGCGCTGTCTGGATACTTCGACGAGATGTAAGCAAGGTAGTGGATACGCTCAATGAACTGACGCAGGATCTCAGCGAGGCTCTCAAAGTGGAGCAAGTCATCACGAAGGTGCTGGAGGTTTTGATAAAAATCTTTGATTCCCTCGAGCTGTGCTGTGCGCATTTTCTCAAGTTCTTCCAGTGACATATCGTGATCGAAATCTGTCGGGTTGGGTTCGATGAGCTTGAGTTCACCATCAAAGGTAAAGTCGGCACCAAGTAAGAATCGAATCGCGTCATAGACGGAATCGATGCCTGGCACTTGCGCAGCGTTCAAAAGCTTGTTGACCGTGCCATCTCCCACGCCTCGTGATGGTGTATTGATGACGCGCAGCAGATCAATCTGGTTGCCAGGGTTGAGCGCGACCTTGAGGTAGGCGAGCAAATCCTTGATTTCCTGACGTTGATAGAAGCTTGTGCCGCCGACGATTTGATAGGGGAGCTGTGCGAAACGTAGCTGCTCTTCAAACTGACGCGCCTGTGCGTTGGTCCTGAAGAAGATCGCAAAATCAGAGGGTGAGAGTTCTTTTCTGGCGAGCATAATCTGTATTTTTTCAACGACATATTGCGCTTCTTCGCGCTCATCGCTCGCCGTGAAAATGGAGATTTTTTCTCCGCCTGTTTTGTCTGTCCACAGCTTCTTGTCGCGCCTTCCCGAGTTATGTTGAATGACATCGTCTGCCGCATCAAGAATAACCTGCGTGGAGCGATAGTTTTGCTCCAGCTTGATGACGGTGGCGCCCTTGTAGTCCTTTTCAAAGCCGAGGATGTTTGCGATCGTCGCGCCACGCCAGCGATAAATGGCCTGATCATCATCACCCACCACAGCGAGGTTGTTGTGTTCGCTGGTCAGGTAGGAGAGAAGCTCGTACTGGGCAGGGTTGGTGTCCTGAAACTCGTCGACCATCAGGAAGCGCCACTGCTTGCTATACGCGCTTGCAAGCTCAGGATCTTTGCGAAAGATCTCCAGCACACCAAGGATCAAGTCACCAAAATCAAGGCAGTTATCTTGCCTGAGTTGCTTTTGGTAATCCTCATAAAACCACGCGTTATCTTCATCCTGCTGGTTGTGCGCAAACTCATGCGCTTTTTCAGGTGAGTGCCCTCGGTTTTTCATGCGCTCAATGTAGGCGGACATGCGTCGAATGCTTGTGGTGTCCGTCTCCATGTCTTTGGATTGCAAAAGATTTCGGATGACCTTGTACTGATCCTGATCATCATAGATCTGAAAGTTCCACGACAGACCAAGACGGTCTGCGTGGCGCCGAAGAATACGCGCACCAAGGGAGTGGAAGGTTGAGAGCGTGATCTTGGTGGAGTCTTCAGGACGACCCACATCAGAGAGCAATGCATCCACACGCTCGCGCATTTCCAGCGCGGCCTTGTTGGTGAAGGTCACAGCGAGTATCTCGTCGGCGCGCGCTGTCCCCGATGTGATGAGGTAGATGGCGCGGTGCGTGATCACCCTTGTTTTACCCGAGCCTGCGCCTGCAAGAATGAGGAGCGGACCTGTGGTATGTGTCACAGCTTGATGTTGTGGTGGGTTGAGGTGGTCTAAGATTGTGTTCATGGCACCAGGTGTAAAAGCAGTTAGAGAGGGGAGTGAGAATTAATGTGACGTCATCTTCAACGTATGAGTCTATGTGTACAACAAACTCCTGATGATTTTAACGCATCAGGATGGCCCAAGCTATTTGAGCAGTGATCGTTATACGACGTATGGTGACATTTGAACATTATCCAAAGTTTGCGAAGTTGTAGTGGGTGTGTTAGATATCGGCCAGTTTGAATCACTGATTGAAAATTAAGATATAGATTTACCTTGTAAAGTACTCATAGATAAGGAGTTTATGCATGTTGACCTCAAAGAGGATCGTAGGGATGTTGGTTGCTGGTGTGTTGTTTGGTACATCACATACAGCATGGGCAGTGTGTGGCGATGCCATACGAGATATGAATGAGACTTGTGATGATGGCAACCAGATCAGTATGGATGGTTGTTCGGACACATGTACTGTGGAGCAGGGTTATACCTGTGACCCTCTGTCGTTTATGTTAACCTCAACGGAGCAGTCCGCAGGTACTCCTGTGGGTTCATGGTCCACACCGTCAACCTATGAAGCTGTGCAGTCTGCAAACAATGCAGCATCTGTATATAATACGAACTTGCCCGCCGATTTTGGCGAGATCATCTTTAATATGCGCGTGGATCCAGGTTCCAGTGATGACGATTTCATTGGGTGGACGATTGGGCTTGATTCGGGTGAGATGCTCCCCACAGGTACAGCTGGCGATCGCGATTACTTGTTGTTCAATTGGAAGCGAGGCACACAAGGTACGCGTACTCCAGGGTTGTGGTTTAACAGAGTTACAGGGCCTGCCACAGGTGGTAATGCTGCGGACACTGACCTGTGGTCATCTACAGGGAATGTGGCCAAGATCAGCGGAGCGGCACATCGCGGTACTACAGGATGGCAGAACGGTCTCTGGTATCAAGTGCGCATGCGTTACTCTGTATCTGCGTTGAGGGTGTGGGTCACACCTGCAAATGCCGCAGGAGATAACCCTGTCTTTAACTTCGATCCTGTGAACCATCTTGAATTTGATGAGACAGGTTCATTCCCCGCAGGTACGCTTGGCTTTTACTCTCACTCTCAGGACCGTGCTCACTATGAGTTGATTAGCGTCGATGGTCCTCGTGGAGCTGATGTCTGTGTGGATAACACGGATGGTGATGATCTGGGTGACAGATACGACGCCGACAGCGACAACGATGGCATCCCCGATCTTGTGGAGATGAGCGGCTTTGTGTTTGATCCTGATAGCGATCAAGATCTTGATGGCGTGCCTGGTTGGCAAGATCCTGATGAGATTCCAAGTGGTTGCACAAGCGCAGGTTCGCCTGCTGTGTGTACCACGTTGCCTGCCGCATTTGATGTGGACAACGATGGTGTGCCTAACCACCTTGATCGCGACAGTGATGGTGATGGCGTCACAGACGCACATGAGGCTGGTCTGATAGATGCAGATCGCGATGGTATTCCTGACTTGTGCGTGGCCATTGATGTGGATGGCCTCTGTGTGGCGGGTGGTCTTTCTGGCTCTGCACCCGACTCGGACAGTGACTCTACACCTGACTTCCTTGATGTGGATGATGATGGTGATGGCGTAAACACTGTTGACGAAGATGTGGATGGTGATGGCAATCCCATCAACGACGACACCAACATGACAGGTGCTCCAGACTATCTTGATCCTTGCGATCCTGACAGCGACGCGCTCGTCTGCCCTTCAGGCGATCCTGACGATGATGGCACCCCCAACGCTACCGACCCCGATCCGCTCGATCCTTGTAACCCCAACGCCAACGCGCTCGCTTGCTCCACAGGCGACACTGACGGCGATGGTATCACAAATGGTGATGAGGCAACGCTTGGTACACAGCCTGACAACGCCGATTCTGACGGCGACGGTGTGTGTGATGGAACCATCGCAGTGATGGGTGTATGTGTCGCTGGCGAAAATGCAGCAGGCGGTCAAAACACCGATGGAGATATGTTGATCGATGCACTTGACCCTGATGATGATGGCGATGGCATCTCCACTGTGGACGAGGATCTCAACAACGACGGCGATCCTACAAACGATGATAGTGATGGTGATGGTACGCCTAACTATCTGGATCTCAATGACAATGATGGTCCGCTGGGCGATCTTGACGGCGATGGCATTACAAATGGTGACGAGGCAACTCTCGGAACACTCGCAGATAACGCCGACTCCGACGCTGACGGCGTGTGCGATGGCGTGATCGCAGTGATGGGCGTATGCGTCGCTGGCGAAGACGCCGCAGGTGGTCAAAACACCGATGGAGATATGCTCATCGATGCGCTTGATGCAGATGATGACGGCGACGGCATTTTAACTACAGCCGAAGATATTAACATGGACGGCGATCCCACCAACGATGACTCTGATGGTGACCTGATCCCCGACTACCTTGATTTCAACGACAACGATGGTCCGCTTGGTGACACCGACGGCGATGGCATTATCAACAGTGTGGAGACGACGCTCGGCACACAGCCTGACAACGCTGACTCCGATGGTGACGGCGTGTGTGATGGCGCAATTGCCGTGGCAGGTGTGTGCGTCGCTGGTGAGAATGCTGCGGGTGGTCAAAACACTGATGGCGACGCGCTCATCGATGCGCTTGACAGCGATGATGACGGCGACGGCGTGCTGACCACAGCGGAAGACGCGAACATGGACGGTGACCCCACCAACGATGACGTCAACGCGAGCGGCACGCCTGATTATCTTGATCCATGTACACCTGACAGCGATGCGTTGGTGTGTCCTACTGGTGATCCCGATGATGATGGCGAGCCAAACAGCACTGATCCTGACCCCACAGATCCATGCGATCCTGATCCTAACAACGTCAACTGTGATTCAGGCGATGCTGATGGCGATGGCCTCTCAAACAGCCAGGAAGCCACACTGGGCACATCACCTGACAACGCTGATAGCGATGGCGACGGCGTGTGTGATGGCACGATCGCGGTGATGAACACCTGCGTTGCAGGCGAAGATGCTGCAAGTGGCCTTGATACCGATAACAACATGGTGATCAATGCGCTTGATCCTGACGACGATGGTGATGGTATCTCCACGCTTGATGAGGATCTCAACAACGACGGCGATCCAAACAACGATGACACTGACGGCGACATGATCCCTGATTACCTTGACGCCGACGATAACGACGGACCTAACGGTGATCTTGATGGTGATGGTGTCTCCAATGAGGATGAAGATCTCGACGGTGACGGTGACTACGACAACGATGACACCGACGGTGACGGTACGCCAAACTACCTCGATGACGATGATGATAACGATGGCATCTTGACGCGCGACGAGGACATCGATGGCGATGGTGATCCTACCAACGACAACTCCGACGAGGCGCTTGGCGATGATGTGCCAAACTACCTTGACCCTGATGATGACGGCGATGGCGTAAACACTGCTGACGAAGATGTGGACGGCGATGGTGATCCCACCAACGACGACACCAACGCAGACGGCGTGCCCAACTTCCTTGATCCTTGCGATCCTGACGACACCAGTGTCGCCTGTGAAGAAGGCGATACTGATGGAGACAGCATCATCAACAAGGACGATCCTTCACCTCTTGATCCATGCGATCCTGATCCCAACGCGCTGGCCTGCCCCACGGGTGATACCGATATGGACGGCCTGACCAACGAGCAAGAGCGCATGCTTGGCACAAATCCGTCCGAAGCAGACAGCGATGGTGATGGCCTTGATGATCTCTTTGAGCTTGGCGATGACATCAACGCACCTGTCGACTCCGACATGGATGGCACCATCGATGCGCTCGATGAAGATGATGACAACGATGGCATCCTCACTACCTTTGAGCTTGGTGATGCATCACCTGCCACATTACAAGACACGGATGCCAACGGCGTGCCTGATTACCTTGATAATGACGACGATGGCGACAGCGTCCTCACCATCGATGAGAACGCCGATCCAAACGGTGATGGCAACCCCGATGATGCGGTGGACACTGGCGATGATGGCACACCTGATTACCTCGACCCCACCACGCCTGGCATGATGGCTGACCTTGCGATCACATCACCTGCGGATGGTTCCACGGTCGCGTCCGAGTTCCAGGTCAGCGGGACAACCTCGCCCGATACCGAGGTCGAAATCTTCGTTGACGGCGAATCCGTGGGCACCACCACATCGGATGCAAATGGCGACTGGACCTTCGACATCACGGGTCAAATGGCGGGTGACATCACTATCGAAGCCAAGGTTGGCGAAGATTCTGACAGCGTCACTGTCACCGTGGACGACGCACTTGCTCCTCTTGAGGTTGCAGTCACCTCGCCTGCTGATGGCGATGACGTCATTGCAGGTGACATCACAGTGAGTGGTACAGCAACACCTGATGCCGAGGTTGAACTCTTTGTGGATGGCGAATCTGTGGGCACTACCACTGCCGATGAAAACGGCGACTGGACCTTCGATGTGGCTGTCGACGAGGGAGAGCATGACCTGCGCGCCGAGGTCACGGATGGTGACCGCTCAGAGACTACCGACACCATCAACTTTACAGCGAAGGCCGCTGACGAGGTTGACGATGAGTTCGCTGATTACGTGCTCTCAGGTGGTTGTCAGCAAGCACCTGCGCAGCAAGTTCCTGGCTCATGGTTGATGGCGATCATGGCCATGCTTGGTTCATTCTTCTTCCGTCGTAAGCGTGACTGATAAGATGTGAAGGTTGTGGCTTTCAGTCACAACCTTCGCCCGAGCAAGAAACGCCAGAGGGGGCGGCCTGACAAGTCAGGCCGCCCCCTCTGGCGTTTCTTGCTCGGGCATCAAGCTCTAAATATCGGAGCGCCCTTCGTAAAAGACGTTGTTTGGTCCAAACCCAAAGTTTGTGTACATGCGGATGGCGGGGTTGTTGTTGAACTGCACGTTCAGAGCAACAAAGGAGACGCGTTCAAAGAGCTCATCAAGGAGTCGGGCGGTGATGGCTGTGGCGAGCCCTTTGCCGCGAGCTTGAGGGCGCGTGACGAGGTTGCCAATGATGGAGACGTTCTCGGGGCTGATGTTGTGGATGCCACCGATGCTGAGGAGGGAGTTATCGGTGGTGCTGCGCACGCCAAAGTAAAGGCCGCTTTCAAGTTGGTAGGGCTCAAAGAAGTGGTCGGGGTAGTGTTGGTAGAGCTCCATGATCGCTGCGGTGTCGCGGTGTCCGAGGCGCTCAACCTTGACGTTGGCGTAGAGCTCGGGGTTGGGCTTGTAGTGGCTTCGGTCAAGGCCCATGCGATGCATTTTTTGGCAGGATGCAATGGAATATATCTCGCGGAATGCGGACATGTTTTCGTTAATGACGTGGAACTCAAAGCGTTTGGGGAGGTAGCTCTGGCATGCGAGAAAGAACTGGTGTGCGTCCTTGTCAGGTGCGCTGTCGAAGAATGCGACAGGAATGCTGAGGCCCTGATACAGGAGCATGAGATTGGTGATATTACCCTGTGCGTCGGTTTGTCCATACCACTTACAGAAGGGGTCGTAAGCCTGGTCAAGTTTACCAAGGAGATAGGCATTCGCGTAGCGGTCCTGTATCAAAAACTGGTGCAGCACGCTCTTGTCATGGATGCGTTCCAGCTGAGGAGTGTGAAGGGGGACATTCATCATCTCTGAACCGTATTCAATCATATCTGCCATGGTTAAACCTCCGTGTGAGAACAGCCAAGTCTTCCTTGCCTTTAAAAAAATCAATTGACGCGGGCGACCACAATCTGTGCACAACCATCCTGGTGTCCAGTAGAAGTCTGTGGCAATACGCCATAAGCAAGGGTCTTACTGACCTGAGCAATGTGTTTGGATCTATAGAATAACAAGTTTGTGCTCTCGTGTGGAGAGCATTTTTGATCGTATCAAGTCGCCTGTGCATAAAAATAAAGAACCTCTCCAGCATCAGACAGATAAAGCCCAGCGGCAGGACTGACTGCGGCTGAGCTTTGGCTCCCTCGTATGAGAGGTTGTGTTGTGCGACAAGGCACGATGATGCGTTCAGAATGTGAGGGGACACTTTGTAAGGATGTAATAGGGTTGTGGTTAGCATAAAGGCACCTGACGCTGTGTGGTAGCCGCACATCAATGAATCGCTATGGGATCAACATGCAGGCTTAACCAAATCATTCCTAATCTGTAGGAAAAGGTTTTTTGATGCCTGACTCTCAAGGCTGTACAACACCAGAATATAAACCTTTTACAGGTGTTAAACTGTATGCTGAATATTCACATTTCGACCTTGTGTGAATGCTTGAGAGTCGCCATACGTCTTCAACGTCGCATGACCTGCTCTTCTTAAGGAGTTTGGGTTTTTGTTTACATGACCTCCAATGAGGCTTAAATGTGTTAGATGCCCTGCGCGAGGGCATGTGTGTTTTACTGGTGGACGAGGTACTGTGCTTAAGGCGCTTCAATTAGGTCCGTTTGTTCTGGACAGTCGTTTGGCCCGTGGGGGAATGGGTGAGGTCTGGAGTGCACATCATCACGAACTTCAAGACCAGGTGGCGATCAAGCTCCTGGATCCCTCTCGCCCGCCAACGCAGCGCGCCCTGCGTGCGATCCGTCAGGAGATCCGAGCGATCGCCGCGCTGGAACATGAAAATATCATCAAAATCTACGACCATGGCAGGCTCTCCCATAATATGGGCTCCTTCGTTGAGGGCGCACCTTACTTTGTCATGGAATACGCTGCGGGCGGTCCTCTCAACCTCGATGGCATCTCACTGTCCTGGCCTCAGATAAAAACCCTCCTCCTCACGATCCTCGACGCGCTCGCACATGCGCATTCGCGTCAGGTTATTCATCGTGATCTTAAACCCAGTAACATTCTCCTCCGCCAGGGACTCGGTGCCCTCGATGACTTGATCCTCAGTGACTTCGGACTCGCCTATGCTGTGCAACGCACGATGACCGAGGAAGAGACGCTCGTTCAGAAGCAGTCCTACCTGGTCGGTACGCCTGCATACATGGCACCTGAGCAAATTCGTAATGAACACAGAGACTTCGGTCCATGGACAGACCTCTATGCTGTCGGTTGCATGGCCTGGGAATTCCTGCATGGTGAACCTCCCTTTGGTCGAGGCGGCTCCAACGAGGAAGATAGCGAAATTCTGAGGATGCACCTCAACGATGACCTCCCTGCCTGGAATCCCACCACGCCCAATGTGCCCGATGGGCTCCACGCCTGGTTGAGATCTTTGCTTCACAAGGATCCATACAAACGGTTTGCTTTTGCCAGTGATGCTTCACGTGCGCTGCGCCTCCTTGATCGTAGTCGTGATGTCGCCATCGGTCTGAGTGAACACGATCGATCTTTTCCCACCGAGAGTCGTCAGCATTTCTCGGGCGCTGGACGTGCGCTCTATGAGATTCGTCCCGTGTCCATGGTCGGGCGAGAGTGGATTCGTCAAAAGTTGTGGCAGGGGTTTGAGGAGACGATCTCGACTCAGGAACCCCACATGATGATCCTCCAGGGTGATGCGGGACTTGGTACAAGCAGGCTCGCACAATGGCTTGTCGAGCGTGCTCATGAGCTGGGCGCTGCCATGGTGCTCTGGGCATTCCACGAGCCAAATCCACAAGCTCTGGAGGTCATGCGCAAGATGTTTGAGGTCCACCTCCGCGTGGAGGGGCTCTCGTACAGGCAGGCCAAGGAGAGGATCAGAAAGTACATTAAACGGCATCGCCTCCTTGATGATAATGATGCGATCATTGCCCATGATGTTGATGTGCTCACCGCGTTAACTTGTAAGCCTCGTGAGCTGTTGCTCTCCATGACACAGGATGCTGCAATTGAACTTCCCGAGTGGAAGGATCGTGAACAGACATGGCTTCGTTTCTTGCGCAGGTTGGCGCTCCACAAGGCGATTATTTTGTGGGTCGATGATATTCAATATGCCAGTGATTTGCTCCTGCTTGCTCGTAGCGCGTTCATGGATCAATCCTGCCATCAATTACCGCTAATGATCGTGGGTACACTGCGTGATGATGCTCTAAAAGAGGAGAGTATTCAGTCAGATATGCTGAATGCACTCATGCGTCAGTGTCGTGATAAAACAGAGGTCATCAAGCTGTCGCCATTGCCACGACAGGAACATGTCAGGCTCGTGGAAGAGCTGCTCCCTCTGGCTCCTGATCTGATTGATCGTGTGTTGAGCCACACAGAAGGGAACCCCTTGTTTACCATCCAGCTGATTGGTGATTGGGTTCAACGCGACGCGCTCACTGAAACGCGCGAGGGTTTTGCTCTCGACCTCTCGGTATGCGATCAGATCCCTTCAACCATGGATCATTTGTGGCGCTCGCGCATAGCGCAGGTGATGGGGCTTGAGCTTGGGTGTAGTGCATCGGATGTGTTGCTTGTGCTTCAGGCAGCGGCTGTGCTTGGTCGTGATGTGCGCACCGACGAGTGGCGCTCGGTGTGTGAGCGGATGGGGTTGGTGATTCCCTCGGAGCTGTTGAGTGTGTTGGTTGAGAGGCGACTGGCATTCTTTATTGCTGATGGTTGGAGTTTCTACCATGAGATGCTTCGTGAGAGTCTGGTTGAAATGTCCAGAGAGACAGGCATCTTCAGGCAGCTCAACCAGGATGTGGCAGATATGTTGGTGTGTCGTCAGTCGATGGCCGATCCTCGTCAGTCCGAGAGGATCGCTTATCACAGGGTTGCGGCATCTCAACTTGAGGAGGCGTTGACGCTCTTTGAGCGAGCGTTGCAACACTTCTGTAAGATGGGTGAGTCCTTTCGTGCGCAGCATGTATTGGATCGCTGGAATGAGGTCGCCGAGCGGCTGCGCTTACCTCACGGTGATGTGCGTCTGATTAACGCACTGCTCATTCAGGCGAGGATCGACAGGCATGATCATCAGCAAGAGAGCGCGTTGCGAGTCATTGAATCGGCCAAGCAGCACGCGTCCATGTCTGATGATGTGCTTGCCATGTCGAGGGTCTTGATGCTGGAAGCAAGCATTGTATCGGAGCAAGACCCTGCACGCGCAAGAGCATCTCTTGAGGAGGCCAGGTTTTTGCTCGATCATTACGCGGATGATGTGCACCTCACAGCACAGGAGAGTAGGGCGTTGGTGTCGCTCTCCGATGAGGTTGAGCAGATGCTCTGTATAGATGTGATATAAGTGATTTAAATTAAAATAAAAATCGCAGCAAAAAGTGCAGAAAAAACGGGATGAATTGTATTAATACAATTCATCCCGTTTTTTCTGCACTTTTTGCTGCGTTGCGCGCATCTTGCTATCAGCAGGGCTGTGTGATGTCCTTGTATATATTTTATTTTTAAATGTGATTTGAATGTCCACTGCTTGTGCAAAAATATAGGTCGGTGCCCCCACAAAAACCATGTAGTGATCCTGATTGGGTTGCAATCAGGACAGGATGATGAATATGCAACAAAAGAAGACAGAGGTTACAGAACATGTGCCGCTTCAGGATGGTGCTTCGACGTTGCGCGAGCTGCTGCAAAGCTTGACACGATATATTGACGCCGTTGAGCAGTATGCCACGCAGGGTGGAGAGTGCGTTCCTGCATCGTATGCTCAGGCACTTATGATTATGCTTAATTTTGATTTACAGGGAGTCAACCCCACACTTTCAGAGCTTGTGGACCTTCTTAATATTGATAAAAGCAACGTCACACGTTTGTGCCAGCGTATGAAGGATTCAGGTCACATTGCAATGACGCGCGATGAGAAGGATCGACGAGCAAAGAGGATCAAGCTCACAGATGATGGGCGAGATCTTGGTGAGTTTATTCAAAGCGCAAGTGTAGAGAAATACAATGAGGTCCTGGCTCATTTTGAGCAAGAACAGCACCGCGTATTGTTTGAGCAGCTCATGACGTTGAACGATTCGTTCAATAAGGTGATCTGAGTTTTGTGCTGATATAAGTCATTGTAATCGTTGATATAAAAAGCAATAAAGGGGCGAGATGGGTGTTCACCCATCTCGCCCCTTTATTGCTTTTTATATCAATGGCTTATGCGACTTCCGAGTCCTGATACACGAGCATGGGGCGTTCACCTTTGAGGACAACATCCTCGGTGATCACACATTCACGCACGTTCTCAAGGCTTGGGAGTTCGTACATGATATCGAGCATCACTTCTTCAATGATGGCACGAAGTCCACGTGCACCTGTGCGGCGTTGGATGGAGCGTCGCACGATGGCGAGCATAGCTTCCTGATGGAAGCGCAGCTTGACGTCCTCCATTTCAAAGAGTTTCTGGTACTGTTTGATGAGGGAGTTTTTGGGCATCCAGAGGATGTCCATCAGCATATCTTCATCGGGTTCATCGAATGTGACGATCACGGGGAAGCGACCGACGAATTCGGGGATCAGACCAAAGCGAGTGAGGTCCTCGGGGCGAGTGTGCTTGAGGAGTGCGTTGGACTTCTCAGTTTTGCGGTCAACCTCGGCCCCAAAGCCCATCTGGGACTCACCTACACGACGTCCGATGACATCGGGGAGGCCTGCAAATGCGCCCGAACAGATGAAGAGGATGTTACTGGTGTCGACCTGAATCAACTCTTGCTGAGGACGGTTACGAGAGCCTTCGGGGGTGATCATCACCTTGCTGGACTCGACCATCTTGAGCAATGCCTGCTGGACACCTTCGCCGCCCACATCGCGTGTAGCGCTTGGACCTGTGCCGCCGCCTGTGATCTTGTCGATCTCATCGATGACCACGATACCACGGCTGGCGCGTTCGACATCGCGATCCGCAGCAAGCCAGAGGTTCTTGATGACGTTCTCCACATCTTCACCCACGTAACCTGCCTCGGTGAGGCTTGTTGCATCGGCAATGGTGAAGGGGACGTCGAGCTTTTTGGCGAGGCTTCTTGCCATCAGGGTCTTGCCAGAACCTGTGGGGCCGATGAGCAAGATGTTACCCTTGGTCAACTCGACATCATCTTCAGGGGCGATGGCCATATCTTCATCAAACTTTTCGATGATTTCATCGGCCTGAATGCGTTTATAGTGGTTGTACACGGCGACAGAGAGGGCACGTTTTGCGCGGTCCTGTCCGACGACATGTTCATCAAGGAACTGTTTAATCATGCGAGGACGCATCTCTTCGATCTGACGATCGACGATGGGTTCTTTTTCCTTGTCCTCATCAATGATCTCACGACAAAGCGAGACGCATTCATTGCAGATGTAGACCTTTGGTCCTGCAATGAGCTTGCGCACGTCACGAGCTTCCTTGCCACAAAAAGAGCAGCGAACTCGACTGTTTGAATCGGTGGTTTTCATTTTATTCTGGTGCTTGGATTTTGATTTTTATTCGAAATGAACAGTTTTATCAGGTGTTTACATGTATTCGTCGATCAGTCCTGGACGAGAGCGTTTTGCTTTTTCAGCCTGCTCAAGCTCTTCCTGGCAATCGACACAGAGCAATGCGAAAGGTTTGACCTCAAGGCGACGCAGACCAATGGCTTCACCACACTCGTCGCATTCGTTGTACTCATCATCAGCCATGCGCTCAAGCGCGAGTTCTATCTGATGCATCGTCTCGCTTTCGCTTTTTTTGAGCTGTAAGATCGCTGCCGTGTCCATCTCCTCGGCGGATGTGTCCACAGAATCGCCCACTTCATGCTCCTGGCTGCGTATGCTTTGGCGTGCTTCAAGTGAGCGCGCGGCAAGATCTCTGAGCTGCTGCTCAAGCTTCTCGCGTTGACGGGTCAAGAACTCTTCGGGGAGTTGGTTTTCCTGGGTCATCATATATCTCTGAATTTTAAAAGAATGGATGTGCTATCATTGCTGTGTTCATTGAACTCAACCGCCCACTTTAAATATGGGAGCGTACTCTAGAGTGTTCTTTGTCTTATGTCACGAGCTTCTGAAATTATCTACACTTCAGGTCAACCCACAACCTTGATTGTTTATTCTTAGGCTCTGCTGATCGCTGGTGCTCTGTCTTTACGCTCCCTCTCTTTGTGTGCTACTACATGCGCGAATTTATCGACAATGTGAGGAGAGAGATATGAATGTGAAGATGTATGGTGCAATTGTGTGTTTGGCAGTCTCCACTCTGGCTGCATGTATACCTCCAATGGCAGTAGTTCAGGACGCTAGCCTCCTTGATTCAGGTGAGAGCGATGCAACCTTGTATGCAAGCTCGGCCATTCAGGAACAGACGGACGTGGGGCTTCGTGTTGGCCTTGGTGTCTCGGAGCGCGCCGATCTGCGAATGGGGGGTGGTATGTCCCTCCTTCACTCGGATTCTGGCACATCTGTGGGCGGATGGTGGTTTGAGGCTGGCCCAAAGTTCTCTCTGATCGATGATCACATCGCCCTCTATGCTCCTGGTGGTCTTGGCTCCAATACAGACACGCTTTTCATGGCTGTGGCTCCCACTTTAATCGGCAGCGCTGACCCCACGCCATGGCTCACCCTGAGCCTCTTTCTCAAGGGCATGCTGGTGTCCACGCTGCGCCAGGACACCAGCTTTGGTCTGGATGGTCTCTGGAGCACTGGTATCAACGCCACCCTCAAAGTGAATGAGAACTTTGCCATTGTGCCTGAGCTGTCCATCGTTCAACTCGATCTTGTGACTGGGTCTCTGGGCATTCGTATTGGGTTTTAACACTCATGAGGATGACCTCGCAGGATTTTATTTCAGGCGCCTGAAATAAAATCCTGCGAGGTCATGTTCCCCTTGCACATCGTATTCTTGTACAGCGCGGCAGCTGAAGAATGCACACAACACAAAGAACCTTGCTTTATGCAAGGTCGCTCACGTTGTTTGTATTTTCAGTAGGCCGTTTTTTTATATGATAACGGCCTGTGTTTAAGGCGTTTAAGTGACTCATTATGCATTGTTTTTTATGCGTTGCTTGCGTCTTGTTCGGGTGTGTGACACCCGCAAAAAAGAAAGATGTAATCATGGGCAAATCCAACCAAAATTCGTTTATTCACCCGAGCGTGCATCGCGTCGATGATAACACGCTATCCATTGATAACCCTTTTGATATCCCTGCGACCTTGTACGCTCGCCATGATGTCATGATCGAGCCCCAGGGCATTGATCAGGCGCTGGATGTGCTCCATGTACAACGCACAGTGGACACCATTCAACGCCACGATGACGCCTTCTTTGGCGATGCATCACCTGCGTTGAAAAAACTTGTGCTGACTCCTGATTTCCACCCGGGTAGCGGCATTCCTGTTGGGACAGTCGCTGCCACACAGGGCTTTGTACTGCCCCAGGCAGTTGGAAACGATATCTGTTGTGGTATGCGTGTGCTGGTCGTCAAGAACCTGTCCAGGCAGGAACTTGCAGATAATCAGGACGAACTGATGAACCGTCTGCGTGCGATCTTCTTTGAGGGCAAGCGCGATATTGCCATGTCTCCATTCCAACGCGAGGCGATGCTCCAAGAGGGACTTGTTGGGTTGCTCAATAGCGCCGACCTGCAACGCACGACATGGCATGGTTATCACCTCAAGCAGCAGGAGCGTGACCTTCTCTATACACATCAGTCAGGTTGCATGAAGTCACTGAAAACATTCGCGTTTGAGGACTTCATTGCCGCCAGTGGTGAGCAGGGGAGAGACTCACAAATTGGGAGCGTCGGTGGTGGGAATCACTTCGTGGAAATTCAGGAGCTTACCGCCATTGAAGACAACGCTTGCGCACATCAATGGGGTCTCTCCACAGGTGACTTTACGATCATGGCGCACTCGGGCTCTGTGGGCCTTGGACGTCGTGTGGGCCAGTTCTTCATGGATAAGGTTAGACAAATCTATCCTTCAGGGCTAGCTCATCCCGAGAATAACTTCTATCCACTCCCCACACAGGGCAAGCATCAGGAGCTGTTTGAACGTTACATCGATGCGATGAACAACGCGGCAAACTTCGCCTTCGCCAATCGCCTGTTCCTGGGGCTCATGGTCGTCAGGGCGCTTGAAGATGTGTTGCATAAACAGCTTGATGTGAGGTTGCTCTACGATGCTCCTCACAACCTCATCTGGCATGATCAGGTCGAGTTTGATGGCAACACATCTTCCTGTTTTGTACATCGCAAAGGCGCATGTCCTGCGTATGGTCCATCACTTCAACATGACGATCCTTTCGCCTACACTGGCCCTCCCGTCATTGTGCCTGGATCCATGGGTGACTTTAGCTACCTGCTCGCCGGGCGAGGAAATCACAACGCGCTCTGTAGCGCATGTCATGGTGCGGGGCGAAAGCTCTCTCGAGGTCAGGCTCGGCGTGGCTCGGAGCGTGGTCTTGATCAGCGCCTCCGCATTGTGACTCCTCTTGATCTTGATGGTCAGATGTTGCGCGAACATCAGGAGATTCGACGTCGCCTGATGGAGCGCATTTATGAGGAGTCACCCCACGCATACAAGGATGTGACCCCCGTGGTGAATACCATCGAAGGTGCTGATATTGCAGGTAAAGTGGCGTGCCTTAAACCCTGGCTGACGATCAAGTCCGCCTGAAATAAAAAGAGAGCGACGCCACAGCGTCGCTCTCTTTTTATGAATGACTTAAACAGGTTGGCATGTCGGGCAGTAGTAGGTTGAGCGTCCTCCAAATGTAAGTCGTGCGATCGTGTCGCTTTTGCATTTGGGGCACTCTTCTCCCTCGTGATCATAGACCACAAATGGGTTCTCCACATCACCTCCCTGATTGATGTATTCCATGGGGACATCAACAGGTTGTGCGTCAATGAGTGCATCAAAATAAGGTGGCATGGCTTCCACAAGCAAGTCGAGCTTGTCGAGCGAAACCTCATGGGCTCGCACTTCGGGGTGAATCCCCACATCGAAGAAGAGCTCGCTGATGGCGATGTTTCCCACACCTGCGATGATGTTCTGGTCAAGCAATGCATCCTTGAGACGTCGTTTGGTGGTGCCCAACAACGTTTTGAGCTCGTGACCATCCTTGATATCGTGGGGCTCAGGCCCCATGGTCTTGAGGCGCGGATGGTGGGTGAGCGGATCTTCGTCTGTGAGCGTCAAGGTGCCAAGACGTCTGCTATCCTCAAAACAAATCCAAAAATCGTCGCGCATCTGAACCGAGAATCTCGTGTACTTGAGTTTTGCGTCTGTGCTCGGCGCGATCCTCCCTGTCATACGCAGGTGAAGTACGCCAAACAAGCCATCCTCAAAGCAGAGCACAAGATATTTGCCCCGTCGTGTGATGTCCTCAAGCGTGCTTGAGAGCGCTTCAAGATGCTCAAGGCTGCTCTCTGAAAGCAGCTTGTCATCCAGAACCTCCACATCCTGTGCGGACTTTCCCTGCCACCAGTGGAGGAGTTGTCGTCGTGTGATTTCTACTTCTGCAAGTTCTGGCATGAGTGCTCTCGAATGAAAAGTTAGGCGTGAATGAAATGAAGAATAAGCCCAAGGCCAAGCCATACAAAGCTGAGATAAGCTGCCCATTTGACTGCCTTGTCGATAAGTGATTCGTCCGACCCATGATCATGGTGATGACCATGTTCTTCAGAGCTACTCCCCCAGTGCTTTAACGCAAGTGATCCTCCTGTCAAGACAATGAAGAGCATGTTGAGCCAGAAGCTATAGTCCATCTTGAAGAAGTTACGCTCAGTGATGCTGCTGAACGTGCTAGGTTCGGGTAATAATCCAATCATATCAAAGCTATAGTGGAGTATGATCGACGCCGATACAAGCGCTGCAAACATGACACCTGCAATGTAGAGCGCCATCTTCCAGCCATAATATTTGGCCTGTATTTTGAGGACGGGAAAGACAACCAGGTCGCTGAAAATAAAAGCAATTACTCCTGCGAAGCTTACGCCATTGCTCGCCAAAACTGCCGCGAGTGGGATGTTTCCCATCGAGCCAATAAAGGTGAAGAATGCGGCGACAGGTCCTATGATTGCTTGAATCAATACATCAAAGAAGCCTGCATCGGCCTGTCCTGAACCAATAAACAATGACTTGAAGAAGGACTTTGGCACCATCGTTGAGATCACTCCTGCAACGGTGAATCCCACAGTAACCTCTTGCCAGACCATCTTCCATTCCATGAGGTAGGCGTTTGATAACGACTTCCAGAAGTGCACTGAGCGCATTTTTTGAGCGAGGCTCATGCTGTCCGAGTCGTTATCAGATGAGTCATGATGATGGTGTTGACTCTCAATGTCTTGTGCATGCTCACGAGCATTTTCTTCCATGCTTTCGCTTAACGTAAACTTCATGATCAATGCGCTGATGATGATCAGGAGAAGTCCTCCAGCATACTCGGCGACCACAAAGTGCCAGCTCAAAAACATGGCGATCACCAGACCCAACTCAATGACGAGGTTTGTACTCGCGAGCAAAAAGGAAATGGCTGGCGTCAACCCTGCTCCACGTGTGAATAATGCACGGGTTGTACTGAGCGCGGCAAACGAGCAAGAGCTTGAAATGAAACCAAAAAATGTACCTGTGGAGATGCTTTTGATAGTGGCATCGCCCATATGAGATTGCATCTGATCGTGGGTGATAACCTCTTGAATAATCGAAGACACGAGATAACCAAGACCAAAGGCCCAGAAGGCCATCCAGAAGAGTCCAAGGCTAGTGTAGGCGGATTCGGCGTAAAGCGATAAAAAGTCAGACATGGGATAATATAAGTGGATGTAAAGTAATATAAATGTATCCAGGGACAAATATAGAAGCGGGCAGTGAAACAGGAAGGTTTCATTGCCCGCTTTTTTGATAAGAGCGTAAGCCAAAAAAGGGTGCGTTCAGGGGCCATTTGACATGTCAAATGGCCCCTGAACGCACCCTTTTTTGGCTTA
>CATLTV010000022.1 GCA_950059285.1 uncultured Pseudomonadota bacterium
AAACATTCATGACTGCAAAATCAATGATTATGCAGAATCTATTTTCAAAAAGGCCCTGACTATTTCCAGGGTCGAGCCCAGAGTTTATGCAGGACTTGGGGATATTTATTTCGAGGACAAACGTTTCAATGATTCGCTGGCTCAGTTTCAGAGAGCCATTGATTTAAATCCTGCCAATGGGGAGTACTGGGTCAAGCAGGCAAAATCCTATTCCTCAATAGGACAATGGGAAGAAGCGATAGCGTCCTACATGCAGGCGCTGGAAATTGCCCCCGAGAGGGGAACAACCTTCTATCATTTAGGCCTTTTGTATCTGGAACGGAAGGAATTGCGCAAAGCCCGTGAAGCACTCAAAATGAGTGTGAGTCTGGACCTGGATTCTTTTAAGCCGCATGAAGCATTGAGCCTCCTGTATTCTCGTGAAAAAAAATCTAATAAAGCCATTGCAGAAATCAACGAAGCGATAAAGCTTGAGAATAAAGAACCCCGATTGCATTTAACTTTGGGAAAACTCCTTCTAGAAAGTGGCAAGGAGAAAGATGCGGAAAAGGCTTTCAAAAAAGCGACAAACTTGTTTCCAGAAAACTTCTCAGCTCAAATCCGTCTTGCCGACTGGTATTACGTCAAGGGAATGCTTGAGAAGTCTCTTGAAACTTACAAGGTTGCAGAAACCCTTGACTCCGATAATCCTGTGGTCCAAGCACGGCTAGGAAAAATTTATGTAGGTAAAAACCAATATAATAAGGCTCAGGTAGCACTGGAAAAAGCTATCAGGTTAAACCCTAAAGACGCGGAAAGCCATTATCAATTAGGGAAACTGGTTTCCGGTGAAGGGAAGTTGGGGCGTGCCCAATCTTTATTATCCAATGCCATAGCCCTGGATGCCAAGCATGGGGATTCCCATTATGAATTGGGTGTTGTGTTGTTGGGAAGGGGTAATGTGGACCTGGCCAAGGATAACTTCCAAAAAGCTTTAGATTTGGAGCCCAAAAACTCTGGTTACATTATGGGATTGGCGATGGCACTGGTTGAGAAAAAGGATCTAGATAGTGCATTGGAAATACTTCTTCCTGTTTCCAAAGAGGAGACGAATAATTCTAAAATTCATATTGCAATTTGCAAGGTTTATACGAAAAAAGGTTATTTTACAACCGCCACGGGATATTGTGAAAAAGCCTTGAGTTTGAACGCCGATAATTATGAGACCATGAATCGACTGGCTTGGTTATACGCCAAGAAAAGCGCTAAGCTTCAGAAGGCATTCGAGCTTTCTAGCAAGACCCTTAAAGCTTTTCCAAACCGGCCCGAATTCATTGATACACTTTCGGAAATTTTTTATGTCCAAGGGGAAACTGAAAAGGCGGTGGAAAAAATTCAAGAAGCCATTAAGCTGATGCCCGATAACCCTTATTACAAACAACAATTGTGGAAATTTAAGAATATAAGGCCGAAATCACCTGCCTGAAATTGGGTTTACAAGCTTCCCGTCCCTTTCAACCCTATATAAACACAATAAACCAAGATCAATATCGCCCCCGTCAGTTTTCCCAGAGAATGGTTCCCATATCTTATCATTCCCAGCAATAATCCGGTGATGGCGAAGGTAATGAGCAAGTCCGGTTGTATGGGCTCATTTATATGCAAAGGATGAATGGTTGTGGTTAGGCCCAGAACCATCAGGATATTAAAGATATTGCTTCCAAAAATATTCCCGATGGCCATTTCTCCATGCCCCCGTTTTGCGGCGATCATGGAGGAAACAATTTCCGGAAGGCTGGTTCCTATGGCAACGATGGTGATACCTATGAACCATTCGCTAATTCCCAGGTTGCGGGCGATTCCCACGCCTCCCGCAACTAGGAATTCAGCGCCTCCAACCAAAAGCCCAAGTCCCACAATGATCAGCAATATTTGAAAGTAGAGATCTTTTCCTGCAAAAAGAGGGGCCTCATCTTCCATTTCTTCGACAATATCCTCTTTATGGCTGAATGACCGCCAAATGTAGAGAATCAGGAGACAAACCATGAAAAATACGAAAGAAAACACATCCTGCTGCTCAAACTGCTCTTGCTCAAACTGCTGCAAGGAGTCTTGCGACTGCTCATGCGGTTGTCAATGCGACTGCTCCGATTGCAAGGGTGGGCAGTGTTGTTGCTGCCCCTGAATCAGGCCTCAAAATTATCAGGACTTTGTAGGCGCTCTTTGTTATACTTCAAGTCACCGGGGAATATGCTATTTTATCCCATAACCAGGCCCCGGTGACTCTTCACATGCCACAGCAAAAAACCATGCTTGATCAAAACACACAACATCAACTGCTCGAAGATATCGGACGCAACAGAGACATCTTCCTTCGTTACCTGAGCAGGAAAGTATCCTCGCTTGAAGACCAGGAAGATATTCTTCACCACGCCTACAACAAGGCGGTGCGATACATCCATACCCTCAAGAGTGAAGATCTCGCGCACGCCTGGTTCCGTGGTATTTTGCGCCACAGCATCGCTGACTTTTACACCTCAAAACAAAAGGTCACCTCACGAAGGCAAGTCCTCACGGAAGACCCCACCTTCTGTGATGATGCTCCTGGCGATGATGCCTTTGTCGCCCCCATTAACCTCTGCCACTGTAGCGAAAAACTGATCCAGGAGTTCCCCAGCGAGACGATCGAACTCATTACGCGCGTGGATCTCAACGATGAGAAACCTTCCGAGGTTGCACCTTCTCTTGGGCTCACACCCAATGCAGCGCGTGTCAAACTGCATCGCGCCCACACCAAGATTCGTCAACGACTTCAAGAACATTGCACCACACCAGGGGACGGTACGCGCTACCAGGATTACCTCGAATGCCAGTGCGTCGAATGCTAACTCTGTTGCATCCTCGATCGATCCTGACTATGGTCTAACCTCAAACCTTCGCAAACCAGCAACATAGCGTGGAGTAAAGCATGTTTGAGGCGATCAAGAGCCCCTACCTCGTCCCTTTCTATGATAAAAAACCGTGCGGCTTTCAGGTCGAAGAAGCTCACACCAAGCCACCCGAAGACTCGCCGGGAAGAAAGGCGTGCAAGCGCCTGCTTAAAGAAAAGATCAAGGAACTCAAGAAGCTACAGGATGTCCTTTACGCCAGTAGCACACACTCCGTATTGATGATCTTTCAGGCCATGGACGCCGCAGGTAAAGATGGCACCATTCGCGCAGTCATGAGTGGCATCAACCCCGCAGGTTGCCAGGTCTACTCCTTCAAACAACCAAGCAGCGAAGAACTTCAACATGACTTCCTCTGGCGCACCGCCAAACGTGTCCCGGAACAAGGTCGTATCGGTATTTTTAACCGCTCATACTACGAAGAAGTCCTCGTCGTACGCGTACACCCCGAGTACCTGAACAGCCAGAATATCCACGTCAAAACTGGCGACATCGATGACCTGTTCAAAAATCGCTACCAATCCATCCGCGATCATGAACTTCATCTGGCACGCAACAACACCACAATCCTCAAATTCTGGCTCAATGTCTCCAAGGAAGAACAGAAACAACGCTTCCTCTCTCGCATCGAAGACCCCTCCAAGAACTGGAAGTTCTCCATGGGTGATATCCGCGAACGCGGGCACTGGGACTCCTACATGGGAGCCTACGAAAAAGCCCTCTGTGAGACATCCACACCCTGGGCGCCCTGGTACGCTATCCCCGCAGATAACAAACCATTTATGAGGCTCAAAGTTGCAGAAATCCTCGTCGACACACTCCGCTCGCTGCCTATTCAATACCCTGAACTCCCTGAGCACGAGATGAACCGCCTCCATGAGGCAAAAGAGCTCCTGCTCAGCGAATAAAAAAAGCAGGCAAGAGACAACTCGTCTCTTGCCTGCTTACAGCAAATCAAGAAGAGGCAACCGCGAGGAAAAGCACACCCGTCAACCTCTTAATCAACCTTCTCCAGCGCTACTGCGTTCATACAGTAGCGCAATCCTGTGGGAGGGGGACCATCAGGAAAAACGTGGCCAAGGTGCGCATCGCACACGGCACATGTTGCCTCAATACGTTCCACAAACAGGGAGCGATCGCTGTGATATGCCACCACATTTTCCTCAATGGGATCGGTGAACGAGGGCCAGCCTGAGCCCGAATCAAACTTCGTCTGCGCATCAAACAGGTGTGTCTTGCAGCACGCACACTGGTAAATACCAGGCTCAAACAAGGCGCATGAGTCCGAGCTAAACGGCCTCTCCGTGCCTGATTTTCGCGTCACATAAAAGACATCCTCATCAAGTTCGGACTTCCACTGCGCCTCGCTCTTTTCCACACGTCGTGGTGGCGCTGAATTTCCGTTCCTCGCTCGTGTCACAATCTCTTCCCAGTTCATCTTCTATCTCCTTGTCCTAGGTTTGTTTCATGCGTTGTTGACGTTGTTCATCAAGCTCCTGCTGGCGCTGACGCTCAAGTTCACGCGCATAGGCAAGCACGCGCGCCTTCTTGCGAGAGCGCCAGTGCGTCACAAGACTAAAGATGCCGATGCCATAAAACAGAAGCGCATAAATCGACTTCACCACCGAACGTCCCGTGGGCACATCTCGGGAAAGCGTCGCACGCGCTGGCTGTTGTGGGTCCACATACAGTGTCACCTTTTGATTGGCGCGGTAGCGATTCGCATCACGGCTGGCAAGTTTCGCGTCACGGTATGACATCGCCGTGGCGTGGTTGTTACCTTCATAATTCTTCTGGTCCACCACGTAACGAAACGCGATATCTGTCACAAAGTCTTTTCCTTCCTGATTTGTCCTGGCGTGCACAATCACACCTGGATGTTCCTCAAAACGATCGATATCTCGCACAAGACTCCAGCCTTGCCACGCATCACGCGCAAACGCTGTCCCAAGCGTAAACATCAACGCCGCCACCACAAAAATAAACAAATGCACCCAGATTGATGTCCTGTGCTTTGGCATCGCACCCTGTGTCGTCGAATTTTTCATCAGAATTACCAAGACTTACATAAATATTTAACGAACTTGAACTACTGCTATTCTCTTCACCACAACGAAGAAAACAACCCACCACCCAAAATCCTTCACATTTGTGGCCTCCCTGTGTGCCACACCACACACGTTACATCAATCATTTCAATGACTTTCCACCACCTCAAGTAGGCCTCGCTCGCACACAACACGACAAACCATTAGAATAAACCTAACTAAAAATTGATAATTATATGATTTTAACAAAACAACTTTGTACATACATTGTCCTTATTGAGTTTGAAGACACAACGTCTATCAAAAAAGGAGGACAATCATGTACACTCTACATCCAACATTCAGGCCACCCTGAAAAAGAAAATCAAACACCCTGACAACGCTCACCACACAATCCTTGTCAAGATCGATGCAGTATTGCAGTGCATCATGTCTATGGTGTAGGTTTGGCGCATAATTCAAAGCCTTAATCACAGGCTTGCCTGCCTACAGTATGTACCCATGAACTGCGCCCTGTATTTGATCTTCCAAAGATTGAAATCTTGGCGTCAAGTTGTGCCATGATCGGACGTGTACCATGCAAGAGTTTCTACACATCATCCTCAACCTCCCGACAGCCGCATACACACTGCTTTTGGGAGTGGTCATCATCTACTGGATCACCGTGATCCTGGGCGTACTTGACGTCGATCTGTTTGATCTGGATGCCGACCTGGACGCAGACATCGATCTCGACGTGGATGTCGATGTGGATGTTGATGTCGACGTCGACGCGGATGTCGACGCTGACGCAGATGTCGATGGAGCATCAGGCATTATCTCTGTCCTGGATGCGCTGGGACTTGTGGGTGTACCGCTGACGATCTCTCTGAGCCTGTTCACGTTCTACAACTGGTGCGCGACCTTCCTTGGAAGTTACATGCTTGGCGCAGGTCAAACACCGCTGTCTGGCCTCATGGCAGCAGGCGTCTTCACAGGGTCATTTATCTTGAGCCTGGTGATGACCTCCATGTCCGTCAAGGCAATCCGACCCATGTTCCAGAGCAAGGCGGGCGCAAAGGCCGGGCGAGCATTTGTGGGACATACAGTGAAGATCATATCGGGCAGCGTGACGCGCTCGCATGGACGTGCAGAGATGCCGATGGATGGAAGCACGGTGAACCTGTCTGTAAGGTGTGATAAGGATCAAAATGGCCTCAAAAAAGGCGATGAAGCCCTGATTATTGGCTACAACAAGGAGCAACACACCTACATGGTGGAACCTTTGAACACCATGCTCGGAAAATCACCCACACATGAAGACAAGGTCAGCCTTGAGGAGGCGTTCAAGGAACTTGAAGAAAGCACGCAAGAAGCCAAGGCACATCAAACAAAAAACTCAAACTAACCCTTTACTTTCACTTCTCTTTCTCACTTGAGACACACACCGGATTACTTATAAGGAGGTAACCCATGAGACCCACTCTTGTACTGGCGCAAGTGTCCACAGATGGACTCCCCATCTTCGGCCTCGTCGTCGCCGCCATCATCATACTCTTTGTCCTTGGCTTCCTTGCCTTTGTCGCAAAACTGTACAGAAAAGTACAGCAGGGCCAGGCTCTTATCGTCAACAAACCAGGTGGTACAAAGGTCTTCTTCACGGGCTCTATCGTGGTCCCGCTGATCCACCGCGCCGAATACATGGATATCTCCGTCAAGGCCATTGAGATCGGCAGGGAAGGCCATGACGGTCTGATCTGTAAGGACAACATCCGCGCCGATATCCGCGTGACCTTCTTCGTGCGTGTCAACGAAACAGAGGATGACGTCAAGCGCGTCGCCAAGATGGTTGGCTGTGCACGTGCATCTGACCAGGCCACCATCGAGGAGCTCTTTGGTGCCAAGTTCTCCGAGGCGCTCAAGACCGCTGGTAAGCAGTTCGAGTTTGAAGAGCTCTACCAGGCTCGTCAGGAGTTCCGCGATCTTATCATCAGCACCATTGGTGATGACCTCAACGGCTACACCCTTGAGGATGTCGCGATTGACTACCTTGAGCAAACCCGTCGTGACTCTCTTGACCCACACAACATCCTCGATGCTGAAGGTATCCGCAAGATCACCGAACGCACCGAAGAGCAACGTGTCAGAACTAATGAATTGAGCAACTCCGCCAATAAAAAGATTGGTAAGGATGACCTCGAAACCAAGATGGCGATGCTTGAATATGAGCGTCAACAATCCGATGCAGAAGCACGTCAACGTCGTGAGATCGAGATCGTTCGCTCCACACAACGTGCTGAAGCAGAACAGGAAAAAGCACGTCAACTCGCGCTTGAGCGCAAAGCCCAGCTTCGCGCCGAGGAAGAGGTCAACATCCAGGCCATCAACAAAAAGCGTGAAGAGCAGATCGCCGAGAAGAGCCGCGAGCGTGCCATCATCCTTGAGCAGGAGTCGATCGAGAAAGAAAAAGATCTCAAGATCATCGAGCGTGAGCGCGAGGTTGAGGTCCAGCGCATCCAGAAAGAGCGCCAGCTTGAAGGTGAAAAACGCGAGATCGCCGAGGTCGTCCGCGACCGTATCGCCGTCGAGAAAAACGTCGCGCAGGAAGAAGAGAACATCAAAGATCTTCGCGTCCTCGCTGATGCCGAGCGTACCAAAAAAGCCGTCATCGTACGCGCTGAAGGTGAAGCTCAACAAAAACTCGTCGTCGACATCAAGGCCGCTGAAGCCAACGAAGAAGTCGCAAAATACACCGCGCGTCAACGCATCATCGAAGCCGACGCTCAACTTGATTCTGCTGACCGTGTCGCCAAGGCAAAGATCCGCACCGCTGAAGGTATTCAGGCTGAACAGGCCGCCGAAGGACTCGCAAGGGTTCGCGTCGCTGAAGCTGAAGCCAACGTCGTTGAAAAACGCGGCTTCATTGAAGCCAAGGTCCTCAAGGAGAAGATGAGCGCTGAAGCCGTGGGTGCTGAGGAGCAAGGTCTTGTCCAGGTCCGCTTGCGTCAGGCCAATGCCGATGCTCGCCAGCGCGAAGGCGAGGCAGAAGCCGATGTCAAACGTGGCACCATGATCGCTGAAGCGGCTGGCTCTGAAGAGCAAGGCATGGTCGAGATTCGCATCAAGCAAGCTCGCGCTGAAGCCATCGAACGTGAAGGTCTCGCTGAAGCCAAGGTCATCCGTGAGCGCCTCCTCGCTGAAGCCGAAGGGTCCCGTCAAAAAGGTCTCTCCGACGCCCAGGTCAAGGAAGCTCTCGCTGCTGCCATCGAAAAACAAGGTATGGCTGAAGCCGTCGCCATGCGTGAGAAACTCCTCGCCGAGGCCGAAGGCATCGAGAAGAAGAACCTCGCTGATGCCGCTGGTATCCGTGAGCGTCTCATCGCCGAAGCCACGGGTCTTGAGCAGAAGGCTGCGGCAATGAAGCAGCTTGATGACTACAGCCGTCAGCACGAAGAGTTCAGGCTCGCACTTGAGCACGAACGCGCCATCACCATGGAGCAGCTTCGTACCAACATCGACATGGCTGCATCTCAGGCTGCCGTCTACGCTGAAGCGTTCAAGGCTGCTAACATCAACATCGTCGGTGGCGACGAGGGCTTCTACAAGAACTTCCTCGGCTCCGTCTCCCTCGGTCACACACTCGATGGGTTCGTCTCCAACTCCTCCACCGCTCGCGGTGTCCTCGACCGCCTTGGCATCAATACATCCGCCAAGCCAGGTCAGACCGAGGCTGGTGACACCAAGGATGCTGCTGCACCAAAGCAGTCCACATCCGTGGTCTCCCCCATCCCTAACCCTCTTGCAGCAGCAGAGGCCGTTCTCTCCAGCGTGACTGGAAATGCTGACACACAGGACTCCGAAGAGTCCTAAACCCTCCAGAATAAGGGATAGCGAGGCCATATATCTCGCAGATAAACAACCTCGCTATCCCTTATTTATCAAAGCTTTAATTCATGGCCACCCCCTCCCCTTATGATGGCCTGAACAGTTACTATATCTTCAAGACACAACGTCTGTCTCAGGAGCGTATCGACGATGAGCACCGACCCAAGCATCGACACAGAGTCCACCACAGAAGGCCAGGACGCCTCTCTGGAAACAAGCAACTATGAGGTCATCCGCAAGCGCCTTGTGGAGCAAGGACGCGCGCTCGCCAAAAAGGCGGACACACTGAATGCCCGACGCCAGGAATTCTTCGGCTCCACGGTCATGGATGTCATCGACAACCAGACCATCACCACCGAAAATAACTGCATCCCTCAGGATATCATCAACCTCGGCGATCAGCTCCTGTTTGGCTACAACGTTCACCGCAAAATGAGCCAGACTCAGGTCTCCGATGTCTTCAGCCTCCATAACTTCTCCAAGCAAGGCGACGAGATCATCCTTCAACACGTCGCGCAGGACACCTCCAGCAACTTCCTTGGTCAGGAGAGCTTCATCGAAGCGTTCAATCAGCTCTATTTCTCCTTTAAAGACGCATTCTTACGCCAGCTCCGCCGCGTCGACGGTCGACTGCTCGCTATCTTTCAGACCGGCTCATCTCTAAGAGATATTCGTGTCTTTCGTTGGGCTGTCGACGTCAATAACAACGTCGAATACATCGATAACGCAGGCCAAAAAGATAACACCTACATCCCCTCTCATGACTTTGAGTGGAACCCCACCAAACGTGAAGACCACATCACGGGTAAACACCCCCACATCTCCATTAAAAACAAGGTCTTTGTGGAGACCGTGGGCGGTGACCTCACCATTAAACTTGAGGACAACACCTCCGATGGGGAAGGCATCTACTCCGAACCTGTCGAGGACAAAAACCAGGCGCTCGGCGATGCCAGCATCTTCTGGGCCGAGGTCGGTAACCTTATCCTCCTCAAAATCAAACCCTACCGTGAGGAGAACTGGCGTTACTTCGTGTTCAACACCCTCACGCGCACCGTCGCACGTGTCGACAGCATCGGACTCTCCTGCGTCGCACTCCCTGAAGACCATGGCATTATCTTCCCTGGCGGCTATGTCCTTGAGAGCGGTGAGGTCAAGACCTTTGACAATGACACTGCCAAGATGCGCATCGAACATGTGCAAAAGTCTCCCAATGGTGAAGATGTCCTCTACTCCTTCTATCGCCCTGATGATGGGCTCTACTTCCTGCTCTCCTACAACCTGATTCGCAAGGAAGTTCAAAATCCCATCCAGTGCCACGGCTACTCCATCTTTGATGATGGCACCATGATCGTCTTCCGTGCCACGGATGACCAACAAACTCGCCATCACCCCATGCGTATGTGGAGCACGCCCTACGTCAGTGATGCCTTCGCCGCCGCCGCTCCCACCGATGGCTCGTTCCTCTCAAAAATCGGTAACGCCGACCTCGTACGCGGTATATCTGATGCATATAGCGTGCGAAAAACAATTAACAATCAGTCACCTACAGTGGAGCTTTATGCCTCCATCATCTCTGCTGCCGAGCGCATGCTTGACCAGTATTACTGGTATGGTGACAACGAAGTCGAGGACATGTCCTCGACGCTACGCGAGGTCATCAAGACCTGCCAGCTCGTCATCGATGAGTTTGAAAAAGTGCGCGCCATGCAACAGCAGGCTCGCAAGGCGCTCAAGGAAGCAGAAGATGAACAAAAGCGCCTCTTTGGTGATATTCGCTACGGTAACTGGCGCGAAATTAGCCGCTTTGTCGATGCCCTCGATGGCCTGCGTGGTCAACGTGGCCGCCTGATTACGCTACGCGAAATCAAGTACATGGACATCAAGCGTGTTGATGCGCTTGAGCAGGATGTCATCGCTCAGTACGACAAGCTCAGCCAGGCGACGGTGAGCTTCCTCCTCGGCGAGGATGCGCTGACGTCGTATCGCGACGAGATCAAGAATGTCATTGATACGGTGGAGGAGATCAGCAGCACCGTCGAAGCCAATGAAATCAAGGAAGAAATCGATCGCATCGGTGAGGGTCTTAACCTCTTGACCGAGGTCATCAGCAGCCTCAAAATCGAAGATCCCAACGCACGTACTCAAATCCTTGAGAGCATCGCCGAAGTCCTTGGACAACAGAACCGCTCCCGCGCCATGCTTGAAGCCCGTCAACGCGCGCTCCTTGAGTCCGAAGGCAAGGCCGAATTTGCCGTGCAGTTCCAACTCCTTGGCCAGTCTGTGACCAGCGCACTCGGCATGAGTGAATCTCCCGAACGCTGCGATGAACAGCTTGAGCGCATGATGGTTCAACTCCAGGAAATGGAGAGCCGCTTTAGCGAATTTGATATCTTCCTCGCCAAACTCACTGAAAAGCGCGAAGAGATCTACGAAATCTTTGAAGGTCGCAAACAACAGCTCGTCGAGGAGCGCCAACGCAAGGCCAGCACGCTCGCCACTGCCGCCGAAAAGATCCTCTCGGGTATCACACGACGCGCCCAGAAAATGGACGATGTCGAGAAGCTTAACGCCTACTTTGCTGCCGATGCCATGGTCCTCAAAGTCCGCGAAATCGCGGATCAGTTGCGTGACCTCAAGGAACCTGTCAAGGCCGATGACCTCCAGAACCAGCTCAAGGCCACACGCGATCAGGCTATTCGTACCTTGCGTGATAAGCTCGACCTGTTTGAGGACGGCGACGCCATCATCAAACTTGGCAAGCATCGCTTTAGCATCAACACACAACCTCTGGAACTCACCATGGTTCCTCGTGATGAAGAGGTCCGCCTCCACATCACAGGCACCGACTTCTATGAGCCTGTTGAGGATCAAGACTTCCTCGCCACTCGCTATCTCTGGTCACAGCAAATCCCCAGTGAAAACAAGGATGTATACCGTTGTGAATATCTCGCAATGAGCATCCTCAACGATGCACGTGCGAAGCGTAAGGAGCACACGCTCAGCAGCCTCCACGAGGTCGCGGTCAATAACAATGAGCTGCTCAAAGTCGTACGCAGTTACATCGAAGATCGCTACGATGAGGGGTATGAACGCGGTGTCCATGACACTGACACCACGCTCATTCTCACTGGCTTGATTAACCTCTATTACACCGCTGGACTGCTACGATTCAGAGGTCTTGCGCGCGCACTTGCCACGCTCTACTGGGCCTATCCTCCGCTTGAAAATGAGATCGATGAGCGTCAGGCACGCACACTCTCACTGGCAGCGCAACAATCCGCCAAGGAGTCCCCTGCACAACGCCGCCGTAAACTCCTTGTACGACGCGCCAGAAGCCTTGGTCGCTTGCGTAAAACCTTTGAGCAAAGCGAGGCCGCACAGAACCTCATTGAGGAGATCATCGAGGAACTCACAACCTTCTGCCAGGACTATGAACTCACCGATACATTTGCGCCGTTCATGATCAGAGACTCCGCAGAATACTTGCTCGAAGAGCTTTCAAGCAGTGGTGAGCCCAAGTTTGTACTGGGTGCACAGGCAGAAAACCTCGTCACCAAGTTCCACGACTTCCTCGACTCCACGGGGAACCGCAAGGACTTTGAAGAGGATCTCCAGACGCTTGAGCGTGAGCTTGAAGCAAGCTGGGAGCTGACCTCGGGATGGATGGAAGCCTACATCTCTCAACGTCGCGAGGACGAAGTTCCCGTGGCTCATCTCAAAGACGAGGCGATCGGCTACATTCTCACAAAAGGACGCGTGGATCATGAAGTCTCAAGCGCCCGAATTGAAACCACAATCAAGAGTCTTCTTGGCCAACATCCACGCATTCAAAACCAGGAGCTCACCATCAAACTCGATGAGTTCCTGAGCCGTGTTAACCAGTTCATCCATGAGCGTGTCCCTGCGTATCGTGCCTATAGAAAGCTCTCGCACGAGGTCCTTGATCGCTCGCGTAAGCGCCTCAAGCTCGATGCGCTCAAACCCAAGGTCCTGAGCACCTTCGTACGTAACAAACTCATTGACGAAGTCTACCTCCCACTCATTGGCGACAACCTCGCCAAACAAATGGGTAGCGCTGGCGATTCAGGCCGCAGTGACCGCCAAGGTTTGCTGCTTCTGATCTCCCCTCCTGGTTATGGTAAGACCACGCTCATGGAGTACGTCGCAAGCCGACTTGGGCTCACGTTCATGAAGATCAACGGCCCCGCACTTGGGCACAATGTCATCTCGATTGACCCCGCCGAGGCCCCCAACGCCACTGCGCGACAGGAAGTTGAGAAGATCAACCTCGCCTTGCAAATGGGTAACAACGTCATGCTCTATCTCGATGATATTCAGCACTGTAACCCCGAGCTGTTGCAGAAGTTCATCTCATTGTGTGATGCCACACGTCGTATTGAAGGCGTCTGGCAAGGCGACACCAAGACCTATGACCTGCGTGGCAAACGCTTCAGCGTGGTCATGGCTGGTAACCCCTACACCGAGACAGGTGAGCGCTTCCAGATTCCAGACATGCTCGCGAACCGTGCGGACACCTACAACCTGGGTGATATCCTCGAAGGTTCTCAGGAAGCGTTTGCGCTCTCCTACATTGAGAACGCCCTGACCGCAAACCCTGTGCTCGCGCCGCTAGCAAACCGTGAAAAGGATGACATCTACCTGTTCATTCGCATGGCACAGGGCGAGGATATTCCACTGACAGATTTAAAATATAGCTACTCTGCGGTTGAGGCCAATGAGATCGTTAACGTGCTCAAGAAGTTGTTTGTATGCCAGGACGTCTTGCTCAAGGTGAACCAGGCCTACATCGAATCTGCATCGCAAGACGACGCCTACCGCACAGAGCCCCCATTCAAGCTCCAGGGTTCCTACCGTAACATGACCAAACTTGCGGAGAAGGTTGTCAGCGCGATGAACGATGAAGAACTCAACGCTCTGATCGATGACCACTACCTTGGCGAATCGCAGACACTCACCACACAGGCAGAACAAAACCTTTTGAAATTAAAGGAGATCCGCGATAAAATCACCCCCAAAGAACTGGAGCGACTCGACTCGATTCGCGCCGAATTCAGACGCCGTAAAATGATGGGTGGCAGCGGTGATAATGATCCTGTGAGCCGCGTCTCTGGTCCATTGAGCTCTCTGGTACAAAGCATTGAGGAGTTACGTGGCACAGTGCAAAACCAAAATGGTCTGAACACACCTCTGATTGAGATTCGCGACGCCATCTCGGGTGCCATGGAAAAACTGCACACAGAAGGAATTCACACGCGACAGGAACAACAGAACCAGTCTGCGGGTTTAAATGCCGAAGCACTTCAACATATGGTCGAGGCCATGACCCAGATCGCGAATACACAAAAAGCGCCGCAGGCGGCGCCTGTGTCTGCGCCCGAGGTCAATATCCACTCGGATAACTCGCATCTTGAAACACTGCTCCAGAAGCAAACACTCATGTTTGAGACGATCTTTGGCCAGCTCGCCAAGCTCGCGGACTCTCAAATTGAGACAAGTCGACAGAGCGCCCAGGCATTGAAGTCTCTTGAGGAGGTGCTCGCACAAGGCACACCTCTACGTATGCCTCCGATGTCTGCAATCTCTGGTGTCAGTACAACTGCTGCACCTGCCGCCACACAAGCCCAGGCACAACCACAGGGTTTTGCGGCAGCAGAGCGTCCTCTTACAGGGGTCAAAAAGCGGGTCCCATTCAAGGAAGTACAGAAACAACGCGAACGTGATGAACAGAGTCAGACCACAGCACAGGAAAGCAGCCTCCCCGAGGAGGGTGAAGCCCCTCCGACTCAGAAGCTTCCTGCGGTTAAACTAGAACCCCCATTTGAGTGATCATGATGGACTATCCGCTGGCAAAACAGGAGAAGACCTATCTCAAGGCGCTGCGCAGATTCCAACAACACCCGATGACCCCTGAAGCTGCGCAGATTCTGGCGAACCAGTCCTCGCTGATGTGGCCCTTTCGCCTGACGGTATTGCTTGGGACCATCCATTTTCTGTGTGTCATCATCAATCCTGCCGCGTTCTCGTTCTCTTACGTGATCACGACCACAGTCATCACCAGCGCTGTGATCGTGATCACGCTGATTAAACTCATTATCGTCAAGAGACGCCTCCTCCACACGACTCAGATTGTCTGGGAACGCACACCAGACGAAGCGCTGGACATCCTCGTAAAACATCAGCAGTACCAGCACTTACGCCACAGCAGGCTTCAAAAATCTTACAAGATTTACAAGTATGCGATCCCATCCATGACCATCTTCGCAGGGCTAAGCATCCTGTGCTTGGTCCTACAATTTATGCCAGTTTTTTCAGCATTTAACATTGGTGGCCAGGCCGTCTTCGCACTGCTTGCATCATTTATCCTGTTCAACATTGCCTGCGTGCTCGCAATGTCCACACGCGGCAAATTACGCGATCAAGACATCGTACAAAAAAGCCTGAGATCCTCCATGCCCGAGTTGTTCACCACCGAAGCACTTCAGGGTGCTGTCAGCCTTGATGAAAGGGTACAACAAGGGCAAATCAGCATCTCTGAGCGCCATGAATCGTGACACTTCGCGCGAACACAACGCAGGTAACGCATATCAATGACCCAACAGCTTGATACACAAAACAATACCATGGTGCTCGCTGATGCATTGAAAGAATATGACAAACATCCCATGCATCCTGACATTGCGAGGGATCATTACACATCAAAGAAGAGCCTCGTGACGTGGTTGATCTTCACGCTCTTCCTTGAGATTTATGCCATTGTCTTGTTCATGATGCTCTCTCCAGCAAACCCCCTTCTCTTCCTTACAACCACTGCGATCATCGTACTGATTCTATTGCTCTTGCCCCTCCTTGGAAGGCTCCGAAACAAGAAGAAGCTCAAAAAAATCTTGTTGGTCTGGGATAAAGCCCCTGACTACGCTCGTCAAAAGCTCATTTCCCACTACAGCACCCCTCCAGAACACTTGCTCACCAAGGCAGGAAAATACCAAAACCTCGCGATTGGTAGTTTTATCATGACTCCCTTGAGCATCGTCATCTACTCCAACTTACCGTACATAAGCACTGCACCAGAGCTGTTGATCTTGTTTTTTGTCATTATCCCGCTGTCTTGCATCGCAACCTCCGTGGTGCTCATGATACAGTCCAAGCGCTTGAAAAAGAGGAACCTCATGTTGCACGGCGACTTTCATCGTATCAACGCTATCATGCCTGCGCTTATCTCATCCAACGATCTCAAAGGTGGCCTCAGCCCTGATCATGTGCACGCTCAAGGAAACCTGAGCATGGCCGACACAGAACCACAGGAACACTAAAATAAACAATGTTTTCAAACAGATACAAACACAAAACCCATAGTATTCTTCTTTGTTTTATGCTCCTTACTGTGCCCTCCATCGCATCGGCACAGCAGAGCACAATCACACACACCATTGAAGAGGCGATGACGTCTGGCGATCACGCAGGGCTCAAGGAGCTGTCATCGCGAGGCGCAAAAATCAAGGAACTCCTGAGCATGGAACACCTCCCCAAAGGAGGTGTGGCCGCAGAGTTGCTCGTGGAGTTTAAAGGAAAATTACTACGTTACCCTGTCAAACTCATGCGTACAGCAACACATGAGCGCTGTGATAAGGATGTGATGGGTTGGCAAGTCACGCAGGCCCCTGACAAGGCGTTCACATCTGCGCTGCTCAATGTCTTGACCTCGGGCCAGCTTCCTCAAACCACCGCAGATCTTCCCGCCTGGACCAAAGAAACTCGCCTGCCTGCGTTGCCTGTCGTGGTGACTCAGAGCAGCATCTTTACACCCTACGGCAAGATTGCATGGAGTGTACTTGAGCAAGAGATTGACCCAGCCTCCCCCATGGCCGAGGTCGCGCCTCCACAAGAGCTTGTCAAACACAGCCAACGTTGGGTCAATGACTTCCTTGAAGAGGAACCTGGCGCTGCTGCTGTAGATCTTGTCCTGGACCGACGCATAAGCTGGCAGCTACTCAACCGAACCATCTTTGGTGTCTCGTCGGTGGGCTTGTACAGGCTCAACCTGATCACAGAGACCAGCGATGGGTTCAACACACTGGCGGCTTCCGCGCCTGTCTTTGGGAGCTTACCTGGAGTCGAGAAACCCGTACCACTTGTACTTGGTTATTATCCTGTCGGTGAGAATCATGGCTGGCGAGTATCACAAGGTAAGGCTGTACTCCACGAGGATGATAGCTGTGATGCGGAGATGAGCTTTTGTACAACCTCGGAGCAAGCTTTTATCGAAAAGTTTGGTGCTCTGTCCAAACGTATGCGCGCCAAAAAGCCAACAAATCCAAGCTTTGCGACCTTTGCCACCACAAAAGATGTCACCGTGGAACAGGCCGTCGTGTTCTGGCAACACGCAGCCGTAGCTCTTGGAATTCTTGAGCGTCGCATTTTTCTTAGCTACATCAAACGATAATGAAGTCCATGAACAACCTCGCAAAACACGCAATAAAAAATCTTTTACTTCAATCAATTGCAGCACTCACATTGATTGGTTGCAAGACCACAACGACCGCTCCTGACACACAGGATGACGCCTCCGAAGCAGTCAATCAATGCACTCAAGAGCGCGCCACCGATCCACTCCTGAGCATCGAGATCTGGGCCTCAAGCTCACCTGATGCACAGGATTTAAGCGAGGATGCGCGACAACTTAGATCCTCCTGGGGCGATGCTTCGTTAGAGGTTGTACGTGCATGGAAAAACGAAGATGGGAGCTGGTCTGCGCTCCTCTCGAACTCGCCAGAACCTGACACAAATGACAAGGTTATTCTTCTTGTAATTCAAAAAGATAGCCAGGGCATATGGTCGCAAGCCATGCCTGCTCAGGTCACAGATGCCGATACCTTGTGGCCTCAACTTTAAAACACAGCCGAGATAGGATAATGACTCTTCAATTGCGCATGAATTATGGGGCAACAGCATTATGTACACTGATCACAATGAGCCTGTTTGGTGCCTGTAAAAACAGCACCCCAAGTCCGACCCCACAGGTCGAGCAACCTCAGGAAAATACAACTGAAGCACAAGGCTCCACGTCAGCTCCAAAAACAGAGCAACCTGCTGTAGCCGAGCTAACATCAGAACAAAAACAAAAGATATTCAAAGCACTTGGATGTCCCGAAGAAGCCATCACAGAGACAGGTTGCAAACAGTGTCCTTCTGCTGTGGAGTACTGGACCACTGCACCTCGCTCGGAGGATGCGCCTGAAGTAACCATCCAACTTGAGCAGGGTGTTTTCAGCTCTACACATACTGGCCGAGAACAGGTCCTGGCAAGCTTTGGAGATTGTCAGGAGCTTCCCGCTGGACAGTATTATTTTCAAGAGCTTGCACATTTGACAGAGCAAGAAGATGGGAGCTGGACACTTCATGCGAGCGTGAGCGTTGCAGATCCGCAAAAGTGTGAACAAATCAAGGTCTCTGACACACTAACCCACACACTTTGCACAACATATCGTGGGCGCATGGGGTCTTACGAAATGGCAATGGAAGCCTATTCGTGGGACAAAACAACCTCTTCTGGTGCGGAATCCTATCCCACGACCACGACGATACTCACAGCCATGGAGTATGACAGTTGTGGCTCAAACCTTGTGATTGGAAATGATATCAAGCGTAAGTTTGAGGATGTTGATGGCGACGGCTTAAACGATCTCTCCTTTACCATCACACATATTGAAGGTCCATGGACTGGAGATCAGTCCGAGTGTATGGATGGTGATTACGAAGGCGAAGAACTTACGCCCAAACGAGATAAGAAAACCACTTCTCACACCTACACTTATATTGCCATCCCCGAAGGGTACAAGGAGCAGAACGGAAAGACTGCGTTCATCCCACACTCTGCGGAATTCGATGGCTTCTTCTAAGAGCGTAATAAAGAAAGAGTTGTTGGGAAAAGCTCGTAGAAAGCGCGTATTTTGGTGTCGCAAAAACAGAATGTAACACGGCTACTATTCTTGGTTTTTACTCCTTAAACTCCACGCTTTCTCCTTCGCTTTTCTTCCAACAACTCCTTCTCCATCACGCTCTAGCTCAGCCATTGCATGGCCACTACATTAAAAGGTCAACCCAAAGTGCTCGTCTTGAAGACGAGCACTTTGGGTTGACCTTTTAATGTAGTGGTCAAAATTCTAATACAGCACATATTACATCGCCTTTAAAAAAGGCCATACGTTATCAACATACAGTTACAAGTGAGAGCTCCAAATGAATAAAAAACCTTTCTATCTTATGGCATTAGCGCTGTGTTTTTCCGCATGTAAAACCACCGAAACACATACAATCGCCCCCGAGACCACGGAGAAAGTAGGCACGCTCACGCCCGATGAAGGCACACCCAAGGAGCAGGAAGAGAAGATCGAGCAAAAGGAAGCACGCGCACCAAAGATCATCGACGAGCCTACTTTGCCAGAGGAGCTTCATGAAGGGTTGCTATTGGCGATGGGTTGTCCCAAGGAGCTGATTCGTCCTGAAGGATGTCAGATCTGTCCTACTCAGAATGAAGCACAACCCATGGCAAGACCGCTGCGCTCTGGTCCTGTGACAGAGGTCCGCTTTACCCGTGGACATTACACAAACCAGGATCGTCTACAAGTTGTTGCGCAGATGGGACCATGCCTTGCAAAGGATGGCACAGAAGATATGCATCAGATCGTACTCTTGCAACGTGAGGACAACAGCACATGGACACGCCTTGCCAGTACCGCACTACAGGGCGTGCAGTCCTGTGATACGTTGCCTGTAGTGGGTAAAGCAGCCCGCTCTATCTGTCATACAAAGAACAACAATAACGGTCTCCTCGTTGGCGGTTATTACGGCCTCTCATGGGATGTCCCGGTGAAAACCGAGAATGCAACCTTGCCACAGCCAACCACCACAAAGTTGGTGGACACTGTGGAAGGCTATGGGTGCGCCGAAAACTGGTCTGTCACACAGGAGGTCAAATATAGCACCAAGGATCAAAATCTTGATGGTATCAATGAGTTGACGCTGGATGTGAACACCACAGAGGGCATGTACATTGGACCTCTTGATGAGTGCATGTTTGGGGAGTTTGAAAAACCTCTGGAGCCCATCAGAAAGGAACAGATAATCTCGGTACAGTACAAATACAAGATCGACGCCAATGGCTTTACTGAAAAAGAAGACACTTCTACTAAGCCTGCACTGTCAGACGAATTTAGCAGGCTTATTAAAGAGCGATTGGCGAAGTAATCACCCAATAGAATTCAACATCTTACAGGTCACAACCTCTTTGCTCGCAAGAGCAAGGAGTTTGTGACCACGCTGACGCTTGAGAGCGCCATCGCCCCCGCAGCCAGAGCCGGGACAAGGAGTCCAAGCGCGGCAACAGGTACAAGGATAACGTTGTATCCAAAGGCCCAGAAGAGGTTCTGTCGGATCTTGCCATAGGTTGCTCTGGCGAGCAGCACGGCCTGGACAACTTGCTCGAGGTTGTGCCCCACGAGAGTCATGGCGGCGGCCTCCATGGCCACATCTGCACCGCTCCCCATGGCGATGCCAAGATCGGCCTGGGCGAGCGCAGGGGCATCATTGATACCATCACCAACCATGGCCACGACCTTGTCTTGAGCCTGAATATCACGCACAATCTGAGCCTTATCACCTGGCAAGACCTGGCTTTTGACGTGGGATGCCTTGATCCCAAGTTCGGCGGCGACGGAGTGCGCGACCTGAGCATCATCACCTGTCACCATCCAGACCTCCACGCCCTGAGATTCCAGTGATCGAATCGCCTCTTTCGCCTCATCTCGAGGTGTGTCCATGACCGCAATGACACCAAGAATGGTGGATGAATCTGCAAGAAGGACGACGGTCTTGGCTTGCTCTCTGAGTGATTGCACCGTGGATGTATGTTGAGGATCAATGTCAGGATAAAGAGGAAGTATCCAGGAGGGTTTTCCAAGACGGTAACGTTCTCCCTGAATAGATGCCTCCACACCATGACCTGCTATCACCTTGAAATCTTTCAAAGATTCATCATCACGCCCAACACCATCCTCATCAGCCCTGTTGAGAATTGCAGCTGCGATGGGGTGCTCACTGCCCTGCTCCAGCAAGGCAGCTAACCTGAGGATATCGTGTGTATCCTGCGCTGTCTGAGACGTCTTCACATCAAGAGGGGTGATATCTGTGACATGCATTTTACCATGCGTGAGCGTACCTGTTTTATCAAAGATCAGGGCATCAAGCCGACTGGCCTGTTCAAGGGCGTTGGCCTCACGAATGAGGATGCCCTGCTTTGCACCACGTGAGGAGCCCACCATCAATGCAGTGGGCGTGGCAAGTCCGAGTGCGCAGGGACAGGCCACCACGAGCACCGCGATCGCGGGTGCGATGGCTGTAGCCAGGGGCTCCTGAAGGATGAAGAACCACACCACAAACGTCAGCACAGCGATGGCGATGATTGTGGGGACGAAGATCGCCGAGATTCTATCTGCGAGGCGTTGAATATTTGCTTTGCTCTCCTGAGCAAGTTCAACCTGTTTGATGATACGAGACAACGCCGTATCACCTGCAGCGCGAATAACTTCGGCCTCAAGAAACCCATCGGTGTTGATGGTAGCCGCCATGATCTCGTCGCCTTCCGAGCGTGTGACAGGCACTGATTCACCCGTAAGCATTGCCTCATTCATATCGGCGCTACCCTTTTGAATAACAGCATCCACGGGGACTTTCTCACCTGGTTTGACCGCGATCGTATCGCCCACATTGACCTGATTCACGGGGAGAGTCACCCACTGCCCCTGTTGTAATACAGTCGCGGATTGAGCGCCCAGCGAGAGGAGCGCCTCCATGGAGGCGCTGGCCGAGCCTCGAGCCTTGACCTCAAGCCATTTTCCAAGACTAATCAGGGTTACGATCATGGCAGCACCATCAAAGTACACATGTCCAGAGTGTTCATGACCAAAAGTGGAGAGGATCGTGACCACAAGGGAGTACGTGAAGGCCACGCCAGCCCCAAGAGCCACGAGAGTATCCATGTTGGCGCTGCCATGCTTCAGACCTTGCCATGCTCCCTGAAAGAAGGGTTTTCCTGTAACCCACAGCGTGAGGGCGGTGAGGTACGCGACAGTGAACAGCGTCAGCGCAAGCGTGGTGCCATGGAGATGTACACCAAACCACATTGGCCCCATCTGCAAGAGGAGAATAGGTGGCAAAATGGCGAGCCCGAACAGAAAGCGTCGAAGCCAGGAAGATGCCTTTTTCTGGAGCCTTGATGTGACGGTGGAGGTTGAAGATGCAGAGCTTTCTGCACCATCTGATGTATGTAAGGCATGTTGCTGGCTTTGATGCGCAGGAGCGTTCGGGTCATCGATGCGCCACGACTCAACCTCATAACCTGATGATTCAACTGCATTTTTCAACTCTTCAGCAAATGCATCCTCGTCGACAACATCATCAGAAGGAATCACCGTGGCACGTTCGGTGGCATAGTTGACCACGGCAGATTGTGCATTGGGAAGGTCTGCAAGGGCACGCTCCACACGAGCGACACAGGAGGCGCAGGTCATGCCACGCACCTCGAGTACAATGCGAGATGATTTACCTGTAGCGATTGCAGTGGGCGTACTATCAGCAGGAGGTTCCACACTGTGAGTTACGGTTACATCCTCATCTACAGGAGCGGGTGTATTGGAAGTGTGTTCAGCATTGTGAACCCCCTCAACAATGGAGATCACATCAAAGCCAGCGTCCTCCACTGCTTCGGAGAGCATGAACTTTGTATCGTCATCAAGAGGTGACTGTAGCTGCACGATCGCTTGGTGGTCATCGAGTGAGACCTGGACATCATGTGTATGCTCAAGATCGTTGAGCATATCATGAACACGTGAGGTGCAATGAGAGCAGGTCATGCCCTCAATACGAATGGATACGGGGTAATAATGTTCCATAAGACTTTGTATAATCGTAGAATTTCATAAAAGTGTTCCACTTCAATGAAGCGTGAACACAAGGGAGAGGAAGATAAGCGCGCAACGTGCTAAAAACAAGGAAGAGGCAGCAAGTGGAGCCACCCCACCACAAAAACGGATCGTCTTTTCCAGGGGCATACGATATAGTCATGGCTCGCTCGCCTTCAGCAGGGTTGACTGTACCAAGGCGACAAACATTTCAGACATCATCAAAAAAAGAGACATTAAGACATGAACAATCTCATCAAATCAATGTGTATCATGTGGCTTTCTGTAGGACTTTTCGCAGGTTGTGAAGAGAAAAAGGCAGTAGATACAAGTAAAGAGGAAGATCCTGTCGCAGAAGCCCCCGAGAAGGTAGGCGAAGCGGCTGCTGACAAGAAAGAGGATGGAAAAATCGAGGTGACCGCAGCAGGTGCCAAGATCGATCCTCCCGTGGCAAAGGACAAAATCCCGGCAGGCGCATGGTACTGTGACATGGGCACAGTGCATTATGCACGCATGGACAAGGGCGATGGCAAGTGTCCCGAGTGTGGCATGATGCTCAAGCAGATGGCGGCTGATGGCGCAGCTCCTGGTGGAGCAGTTGCAGCGGATGGCGGCGATGCCAAGGCAAGCGACTGCGCCTGCGCCAAGGGTGAGAAGTGTGAAGCCTGTGCAAAAGCTGGAGAAGAGTGCACATGCGGTACAGACAAGCCATGTGAATCCTGTGGTTGCGGCGCAGCCAAGAAGGATGGCGCAGCAGAGCACGCAGGATGCGACCATCCTGAAGGCGAAGCATGTGATTGTGGCGGTCATGGCGAGAAGAAAGAAGAAGGCCATGGCGCACATGAGGGTCATGAAGGACACAAGCACTAAGTTCTGCTGACAAGATAGAGTTCGACAAAAAGAAGAGGGCTTGGCCCTCTTCTTTTTTATTTTATCCTTCAAATACTTATATCAGAAAAAACATCCAAGCCAACGAGTGTAGCGGAGCCTGAGAAGATCAGGGAGAGAAACGTGTGAAGGTGTTCCTCGGGAGGCAGGAGTGTGGAGTGAGGATCATTCACAAGATTGATGGCAAGCCCACGGAAGGTAGCCCAGTAGAGGGTGCAGAGCACATCTGTGCTGACATCTGCATTGAGCAATTCTGCCTGCTGACATTGTTGCACGAGGTCATACATCAAGGAATGCGTGCGCATGACTTCAGCCTGAAGCTCAGACATGAGGACGCGTGCATTCAGACGATGATCAAACATAACGCGGTAATGCGATTGATGATTGAGCGCAAAGTTGAGGTAGGTCAGGAAGAACGCACAGAGCAGGGTCATAGGCTCATCGTGGTCTAACGCATCAAGTTCCTGATTCAGGGAGATATAACCTTGTTGCGCAACCACAGAGAGGAGCGCATCCTTATCACGAAAGTGATGATAAGTAGCTGCGTGGGTCACATCGAGTTTTTTGGCAAGTTCACGAAGCGTAAATTCACAATGGTTGCGTTCAGAGATAAGTTCAACCGCGGTGTCCACCAGAGATTGGCGTAAGTTACCGTGGTGATATCCCTTTTTCTTTTTCGTAGATGGCGTGGAGTTCAAGACCAGGATCTCTTTATAACAGGGTTCACGCCACACCATGTGCGTCGCGAAGCTTAATCGTACAGATGCGATACTTCGTTAGACTTGCACATACACACAGCAAAAATCAAGAGTGATTAACAGACAATAATGATCTTGGGACAGGTCAAACAAACGCGCGTATATAATTTTACATTAGGCAATAAAAACGACCATGTAGCCAGATTCAATAATATAACAAAAGCGCCATCTCTTCAGGAGATGGCGCTTTTGTTTCTAAATACTATAATATCATTTCATTTTTCCTTATTCATTTTCGCCGATAACCCCTTCCACATAATTTTTACGTGCATCGACATTCATGCCACGAAGCTTACGACACATGGCACCAATTTTCTGAGCATCAATTTCATCGAGGGAAGTTGCGCCCATACGTTTGACGTAGAGGTCCTGGAATGCCTTTTTCTCTTCAGCAGAGACAGCTTCTTCGAGCAAGGCGAGGAACTCGGCGCTGCGTTCTTGCCAGCGTTCCTTGGGGGAAGGCTGTTTTGAGCTTGGCGCAGCCTGCGTCTCAGGAGCAGGTTTGGAGCTTGACTGTGAGCTGCGAGGCTGACGAGGAGCGGGAGCTTCTTCATATTCGGGGTCATCACCCGTGGAGATGAGGAAGGTCTTCATGAGGAAGTATTTAATCGCGCCTGTGTAAGCCTTGTAGTAGCCCTTATCACCGTTATCCATGCCTTGACCAACCCATGTGGTGGTCATCATATCGCCAGATTCACCATCGACGAGTGTAATATCCAGCGTGACCGTGGTGAGGTAGGAGGTCTTGCGACCTTCGTCGGTTTCTTCCACGGAGTGTGCGGCAACGCTGGGGAAGATGGCCACGCCTTGCTCAGCCAACTTGTCACGAATATGATCCACAAGGTCAGCTTCATACACGTAATCGTATTTATGGAAGCTATTTCGACCGTTCTTGGGGATGCGGTGCACATCTGCGAGGACCTGAGCGAGCTTACGCGCCAGAGGACGACCTTGCACAGGGTAAGTTTGAGCAGGAGGAACGGGGAAGTGAGTGACGTTTGGGTTGGTAGCCATGGTGTGCTCCTTGTATCGAAAAGAGAAGGTGTGTCGTGCCTTTAGTGTGTATATGCTCCACATGACATGGAGCGAACAAGCGTCATGTTGCGCTTGATTGAGGGGGTCATCATCTCGCCCCTTACATACTTAAGAATACCCACCCCACAGCGTAAAACAATGTCTTAACCGCTGCGAATACGATCAAAAACCATTCAACGCAAAAAATAAACCTGGCGAGCGTTGCTGCAAAGCAACGCTCGCCAGGTTTATTCTTAAATAACTGATTTTAATAAGGAATATCAATCCGCCTTGAAGGGGCTATCCTCGTCATCCTCATGTCGAATCTCATCAATAGGCTGAGAGTAGTTCTCTCCCATGTAAAGTGCGTTGGGGCAATTGATCACCACGCCCGAGTGAGGTGATGTGTTTTTATAGGCGTGCACCACACCAGGAGGAATGATCACAGCATGAGGAGAATCCTCACCAATAACCACCACTTGCTTGACCCAGTAGGTCTCTGAATCTTCGCGATTATCCCAGAGATAGAGCTTGAAGTTTCCTGGTCCAAGGAAACAGAAATAATCAGTCTGGTCCACGTGCTCGTGCGGACCACGTACCACACCAGGATAGGTCTGAGAGACATATGTCATCACAGGGCGAACCTCTTCCGTGACGTTGTCTGTGCGCCACATCTCGGAGAGCCAACCACGCTCATCCACAAACTTCTTGAGTGGACGAATTTCCACGCCCTCGATCTTGCCTTTTGTAAACGGTTTTTCGCTCATGCCTTACTTCTCCTGTGCTGCTTCTTGTTCCATAATCAATCGGTTGGCCAGGTGGAATGAAGGGAACGTCCCTGCATCAGTCCACCATCCTTGAAGGTGACCAAAGCTCATCTCACCGGCTTCAATATATGCGTTATTCACATCGGTAATCTCGTACTCCCCACGTGCAGATGGCTTGAGTCCACGGATGAACTCAAACACTCTGGCGTCATAAAAATAAATGCCAGTCACAGCCATGGATGAGGGAGGATCTTTAGGCTTTTCAATGATCTCGGTGACACGATCACCATCCACACACGCCACGCCATAACGCGCGGGGTCATGGACCTCTTTCAGGAGCACACGAGCGCCCTGCTCCTGTGCGTTGAACGCCTCGACATCGGAGACAATGGAGTCTTCAAAGATGTTATCGCCAAGCAACACACAGATCTTGTCACCGCCAGCAAAGTTCTCGGCCAGAGCAAGAGCCTGAGCGATACCACCTGCCTCATCCTGAACCTTGAACGTAAAGTGACAGTTGTAATCCTTACCCGAACCAAGCAAGCCCACGACATCGCCCATATGTTCGGTACCCGTCACGATGAGAATCTGCTCTACGCCTGCTTCGCGCAGCTTTTCAATGGGGTGCAAGAGCATCGGCTGCTTGCCCACGGGCAAGAGGTGCTTGTTGGTGACCTTTGTGAGAGGAAACAAACGACTCCCTGTTCCTCCAGCCAATATAACGCCTTTCATACTATATCCTTTTATGAAGCAGTATAATCTGCATGACCACTGCGACATGGCACACACAGCATAGTGATAATCATCACAAGAAGAGAGGACTACATCTCCCAGATCTTCTCAAGATTTTCAAGATACCATCGCACAGTAAAGCGCATCGTATGCTCAAACTTCGTGCCTGCCTCCCAGCCAAGCTCATCCTTCAACCTAGAAGCATCAATCGCATAACGGAGGTCATGACCAGGACGATCCTTCACAAACGTGATCAATCCCTCGGAGTCCTTGGTGCCAAGCTCTTCATCCACAAGTTTGCAGAGCAGCTTGACCAGATCAATATTGCGCCACTCGTTGTTGGTCCCCACGTTGTAAGACCGACCTGTCTCACCCTTGTTAAACACGGTGAACAGAGCGCTACAGTGATCTTCTACATACAACCAATCACGAATGTTCAAACCCTCACCATAGACAGGCAGTGGCTTTCTATCGCGAATGTTGCGAATGATGACAGGAATCAACTTCTCGGGGTACTGGTACGGACCAAAGTTGTTGGAGCAGTTGGTCAACACCACATCAAGCCCATACGTCCTGTGGTAGGCCCTCACGATGTGATCACTGGACGCCTTACTCGCCGAGTATGGAGAGGATGGGTTGTAAGGAGTGTCCTCCACAAAGAAGCCATCGTCGCTCTCAAGCTCACCAAACACCTCATCGGTGGAGACATGCAAGAACCTGATGCGCTCACCTGACTGATGGAGCGCACGCGCGCACTCAAGCAGGACGAATGTCCCCACGATATTGGTCTGAATGAATTCACCTGGACCAGTGATACTGCGGTCCACATGGCTTTCTGCAGCAAGGTGGTAGACGCCTGTAGGCTTCACCTCGGAGAAGAGTTTTTGCATGGCGGACATGTCTGCGATGTCAGCCTGTACAAAGCTCACATTGGGGTGATTGAGCGCATCCTCAATGTAACGCTTATTGCCTGCGTATGTGAGCTTATCCACCACGACAAGCTGATCAAAACCGCCCTGCTCAAGGAGGTAGTGCACCAGGTTTGCTCCGATAAAACCTGCGCCGCCAGTAACAATAAGCCTTTGATTTACATTCACTTTCAAACCTTCCTATCAAGGATCACAATCAGGGATACTTCCACTTTCCAGCTTTACCCAACAAGCCATCACGGATACCTGCGAGCAAAAACTGCATACGTCTCTTCTTATCTTTTCTGAGGGTCGCGCTCAAGCCAAACTCAAGCGCAACTCTGCCTGCAACCACAGACCAGGTCAGACTATTTGACGCGGTACGTTGTGTAATCAGGATCAGGTTGCGCATTTGATAATAGGCATACCAGGTGGGTTTATCCGAAATTCGAATCTGGGCGTTGCCCGAGCCATGTGCTTCATATTCGTAACCATCCTCAAAGACAGCATCACACACGACCTCCTGTCGCCAACCATGATCATCAAGCAGTAGTCCATAGCCCCTGTCTTCCCAACCATGCCACAGATCGACCCAGGGAAGCAGGCCACTACGCACAGGTTCCAGGTGATAGAGCGCACCATTTGAACTCGCCCAGTAGACAGGAAAGTTTTTGGTGGGCTTGACTGTGGTCCCGACATACGGAATGGGCAGGCGAGTTCTGCCTGTAAGGTTATACTTTTGAAGATGCGTGGTGTAGCGCAAGGGATAGAGCGCACCAAGTTGCTTTTGATCTGGCTGCGCGTTGGCGTGTTTAAGCAAGGCATTTAGAGCGTCCAGCTTCACCTCACCATCATCATTAACGGCATAAGCCCAGCGCGCACCTGATTGCTCCGAGGCAATTGTAAGACGTTTGAAGTGATTCCCAGCAGCGCCAAGGTTTGTAGAGGCATTTTCATAGATAATATCCTCCCATCCAGCCTCATCAATCGCATCAGAGATCGCACCACTTCCAAGAGAGTCGACCACAATAATTTTGCAAAAAGGGTGTGTGGTGCCATCACCATAGACTCCTCTGAGCAAGCCCAGGACTGATTCATCCTGGCGAAACGTCGAGATCACAAGACACACATGAGCCAACGTGGATTCGGTTGCATAAGAGGGAGGCATCTACATATCCTTCTGAAAGAGTTCCAACGTAAAATAAATATTCAGGCTGCGCGAACTTTGGTGGTTGTGCTCGCACAACACATGAGGTCAGCAAGACAGGGGGAGCACCCCATGAATCTGACTCGTTTTTGTTCGAAAAATCGCCCACAGCCCGCGTTATACAGTTCGTCAGAAGCCTTGTCCAGACGTTACAACGAGCCAGCACCAAGGTATACACAGCCGATGAAAATGGTATATGCGCCTTGATTTTAAATGCGTGCAGACACTCCAGGTTCTGTTGACCTAACGTGACATCAAGAGTGCACGAAGTTTGGCGCTGACGGAGTCCATACCAAACTCCTCGATAGCGTGCGCCCGAAGGCCCTCGCTCCAGAGTTGACGCTTTGGCTGCAAGGTCTTCACACACCATGATGCACATTGTTCAAGAGAGGTTCTGGTCACATCATCAACCACATACAGTCCCTCAAGATCTTGAAAACGCTCATCAAGATCGCCAACACCACGAATCATCACAGTGGGCAAACCACACAACATGTACTCCACCACCTTGATGGGACACACAGCCTGTTGTGAGAATGAAGGTTCTCGCAGGGAAAGCCCAAGGTCACTGGCCGCAATATGTTTGGCCACATCTTCTGGAGGACAACGCATCACCGAAATACGCCTGGCAACAGACTCGGGGAGGTCTTGAATGAGGTCATGCATCACATCTTGCATACCGCTCATCACCAGAAGATGTGTATCTTCGTGGCGCTCTTGCACGAGTCGAAACAGGGCGAGCATCTCTTCAGGATGATATTGCGGGCCGAGAGAACCTGCATAGGCAAGTACCAGAGCATCGTCTGAAATCCCAAGCTTTTGACGTACGGCAGTACGTTGTTGAGGCTCAAGAGGCTTGAAGATGGTGTGGTCCTTGGCATTGGGCAAGACATGGATTTTATCAGGATCTAACCCTGCACCAGCTCTGGCATGAAGCGTTCGTTTGGCGTGAAAGGATCGTGTAATGACAGCGCGAGCATGGCGTACAGCCTGGGACTCCCAGTCGCGGAAGAGCCTGTACATGACACCACTGGCTCGCCATCCAGCAAAGTCGACACGTTCATCTGCCATCAAACCGTCCGCATCAAAGACAAGTTTTAATTCGGGGTTTAAGCGAATGGCAAGCAGGCACATCGCCGCAGGGATGATGCTACGAGGCATAAGCGTATCGATCTTGCGCTGTTTTGCCACGGACACAATCTTCTTGGCCCCCATCAGGATGGAGAGCGGCACTGCTATTTTTTTGGGGCGTGCAATGGTGGGGACATGTTCGTAATAAAGCCCATGCTGTGCAGCGCTCTTTTGAATGCCTTGCACCTGCTCATCAGAAGCCCAGGTGAACTGCAAGACATCAATGCGCAAGTCTTCACACTGTGCGTGTGCAAAGATGGGAAAGAATAACGACTCCATATAATTCTGAGCAGGACCGTCCCAGGTCACAAAGAGCGTGTGCGAAGCTTCTCTCATCAAAAAATCCTTGCCGTATGATTAACTTAGTCTTCCAAGATTGAGAGGTAGAACGCTTCAACATCTGACAAGTAGCGCTCTGTCGAGAATGCAGTTTTGGCCATCTGTTGTGCGGCCTGTCCCAGCGTCTTGCGCTCATCAGCGTTGCTGAGCAAACGATGAAGAGCTTTGGCAAGTTCGGGAGGATTCTTTGTAGGGGTCAGCAGCCCAGTTTTACCATGGTCTACAATATCAGGGAATGCACCTGCGTCGCTTGTCACCACAGGAATTCCTGCGCCCATAGCCTCCACCACGACAAGACCAAAAGCCTCACTGGTACTGGGCAAAGAGAAGATATCCAGGACAGGATACAGTCTGTACGGCTCGCGAATATATCCAGTAAAGACGACGCGTTCGGACACACCAAGCTCATGAGCCATCTCCTTGAGCATGTCAAGGTCTGGCCCTTTCCCTGCGACCAACAAATAAAGCGGGACATCGTAGTCATCAGGATCAAGCAAGGCAAACGCACGCATAAGATCCGAGAAGCGCTTGAAGCGATCATAAATACGACTCATGGATCCAACCACGAGCGCATTAGCAGGAATACCAAGTTCCTGACGATACGCCGCCACTTCAGATGGGGGAGGAGACGGTTCAAGCGTGATACCATTGGTGATCAGCTGAAGTTTTTCGTCCGAAATGCAGGAGCGCTTTTGCAAGTACCTGAATACGTGAGGAGAGATAGCCACACATTTTTCAGCAAGCATTGCCGAAAAGGCCATCAGAAGATCTCCCTTCCAACTTCTCCATGTGGTGGCACCAGTCTCCTCTACGATCACATGTGGCACCTGGCCCAAATAACCAGCGAGAGATGCCATGTTTACACCTTCAAACACGGCACCATGAATGACATCAGGCTTCCATGTAGCAATCAGCTCAAGAATAGCAGCGATGCTATCCAGATCAAAAGGGGCCCATGTGCCTGGGACGACATCTATCTGAACCCCTGTTTCGGCCATTCGGTCGGCCACGGCGCCTCTCATTTCCTTACAGATCACACGCTGCTCAAACATGTCTGGATCAAGATGTTGAATCAGCCTCAGTCGTCTTTGTTCAACACCACCAGAAGCGATCCACGGCAATACATGCAGGATGCGATACGCCATTAAATGTTATCTCCCATAGTACAATTAAAAATGTTCGGTCTTGAAAAACTCACATACCAGAAGTACATGCGGTTCTACATTCTTATGTTGCTACATGCAAGCCACAGCGGACCGAACCATGCTCCGTTACAAGCGGCCAGTGCATCAAAGCACGCAAGGAATAGCCCAGAACCTAAAACGATTTAGCCCCCCCAAATAACACATGTCCTCACATAAAATTAAAGTTGTTCGCCTGATCCCGGTCCTTGACTTTGGAGGGGTTGAATCCCGATTCATCTTACAGTCCACCCTCATGGACAGAGAACGGTTTGATCTGAGGGTGTGTACCTTCTGGAAGCCAGGCGCAGCCGCACAAAAAATACAGGAGCTTGGCATTCCTGTGGATGTGCTAGACGTGGACCCTTCTGTGCGAAACCCAATGGCGTCCGTTAAACTGTTCCAATATTTGCAACAGCAAAAACCTGATGTCTTGCATGCCAGTATTGCCGAGGCAATGTTTCACGGCGCAATCGCATCATTTCTGGCGCAAGTACCACTCCGAATTATTGAAGACACTGGCGTTCCATCACGAGGCACCGTGGGTCACCTTGCGTACAGCGCAATCTCACGACTGGTGCACCATGTCATTGGCGTATCCAAGGCCACATGTCAGTACCTGATCAATGAAGATCACATGCTAGAGGACAGGGTCAAACTAATCTACAACTGTGGTAAGCCTGCCTTCTTCAAAGGTGAGCGCTCACGTAAGAGGGCTAAAGACGAGCCATTCAAGATACTTACAGCGGGTCGTCTTGTTCCTGTAAAAAATCAAGCCATGCTAATCGATATGATGGCGGACCTTGTGCACAAAAAGAAGCTCAACGTTCACCTGAACATCGCTGGTGATGGTGCATTAAAAGACGACCTCCAGAAAGCGATCGACGCTGCTGACCTCGGCGCACATGTGACACTCCTTGGTTTCCGCAAGGATGTGCAACACTTGCTCAACACACACGACCTCTTTGTCATCCCATCACATAATGAAGGGTGCAGCATCGCGTTGATCGAGGCGATGGCGACAGGAATACCTGTGCTTGGCTCCACAGCGCCAGGCATTGCCGAAGTTATGGGTGGGCTGGGTGATGACTACTTGCTCCCTGCCAAGAGCACCGAGGCATGGATCACCAAGGTGAGTGAAGTTGTGGCACAATGGAGCGAAAAACAACTTGATGAACATGGTCAACGCGGCAAAGTCATTGCACATACCGAGTTCTCCCCTACACGTTATATTGGTGAGTTGGAAACACTCTACTCACAGGTCAAAAAGTAGAGGCACTCCATGTGGGTTGCAGGCCACCTCGCGACAAGCTATCTATTAGGACACACAACATCCAGGTTGTCACACACACCACTGTCCCTGAACGTGCTCGCCTGTCTGGCAGGAGGACTGCTCCCTGACCTGATCGATAAACCACTGCTTCTACTCCAATACACGCCTTATGGTAGGAGCGTAGGCCATAGCATGTTAAGCACACTGCTGGTGTGTGTTGTGGCGGCAGCCACAGTGCTCGTAGCGAGTCGACGTGGACACACGCACACGTCCAACACGATACTCGCGCTTGCGACAGGCTGGTTCGCTCATCTGGGCATCGATTTTGTGGATGACACCGTTGGGAGCTTTCTCTTTACAGGCCAACTATTTACAGCATGGATGGGATGGCCCTACCTCACACCAGATGACTGGGATATCAAGGGACCTTTGCTTGGTATACGATGCCATGGGTGTATCACCCCTCTTGAATGGTGCTCACTGGCCGCTGCATTATCCATCTTCACCATTCGCACATATCGACGCATCATCGTGCATTGGGCGATGAAGAAGACATCTTAGGTGCGTAGCTGAGCAACAGCAAGATACTCACATAAAACGGCATCATGGGGATTCGATACCGTGATAACGTACCAATGTTTGTCGTGGCGATTCCCACGACAGCACCAAACAGGACAACAAAAAGTAATCCTCCCATGATGCCAGGAGTTCCCAATATAAGGCGCACAGTACGCCTGATGCCCTGAACAAACAGAAGCCGCCCCCAGAGAAACAAGAAGAAGGTGGTCTCCAAAGCATTCAAGAGCAACGCAGCATTGCGTGCTTCAAAGATAAACGGCCTGAACAACGAGAAAAAAAGCCCCAAAGGCAACATCAGCAGTTGTGTACTTGAATCACGTGCAGGCGCGCTAGAAACCATGTAGTTTGAGCCCCCCGAAGTACGTTGACCAATCACCTGCAAGTTACCAATTTCTTTTGAAATTGATGAGAACGAATAGCGTGGAAACAACTCACCAAGCAGCACAATTCCACCCAGGGCCATCGCCACAATCAACAGTAAATACACAGGCTGGTAGATTAATTTTTTCTTGGATGGGCTGCTTATTTGTGACTGCCAGAAAAAACCAATGAGCATAGCGAGCAGCCAAGGAAATAAAATATAAGCCTTGAAAATAGATACGATACCTCCACCAAGTAACACCAGCGCGATCCCCTTGAGGTAGCCACGCCTTAACACCAAGCAAATTGAGCCATAGACCAACGGCCCCATACCAATCATGGCCATGGGCTCCTTGAGCATGCCGCTGGTCCAAAACACAGCAGATGGAAGGAGCATTGTTGCCCACAAAACGTAACGGTGGAGCTTGGGATTAAAGAATAACGAAAATGAACAATATATCAAATACTTACAAAAAAAACCAACCAATGCAATGATCAATGATTGCACGTATAAATAGCCTGGCAGAGGGAGATTAAGCCATGTAGACAACGCAATCATCGACCCTGTCGATGTCCCCTCGAAATCAAGGTTAATTCCTGATTCTTTTCCAACCAAATAGAGTAAAAATGGCTTGGTGTATGTCACAAGATCAGATTGTAACAAGGCCACGCTTTGCAACCCACGGTAGTGATAGGCAAGCAAATCACCACCACCAAAAAAATATTTGGTCATCAGGATTAACACCACTGAACTGACAACATGCGCCAAGAAGCTCATGGCAATCCAGGGACGCTCCCAGCTTGGTAACTTCGACTGCCAAGACAACAGGCCCATCACGGCAATCGCAAGAGTTGTAATAAAGAGCAGCACCTCCATTACACATCTTGCTCCAACACAACCCCACCACTATTCCTAACAGAGGCCATGGCCAGCTTGTAGAAAGGCTCGCAGCCATCCAACAGCTCCTGATAAGAACCGCTTGCCAAAACGCGCCCATGCTCAAGCATAAAAATCGTATCGCAATGCTCAATGGTCGAGAATCTGTGTGCAATCAACACGATGGTCTTCTCTCTAGACAACCCCTCAATAGCACGCGTAATCTCAGCCTCTGTTTCGTTATCCAGCGCGCTGGTCGCCTCGTCAAAGATCAGGACTTCGGGGTCTCGATACAGAACCCTGGCAATTCCCAAGCGCTGGCGTTGACCACCTGAAAGCTTGACACCTGACTCACCAATGCTGGTATCTAACCCTTCGGATAGCCCACGCACAACATCATCAAGCTGGGCCTGCTTCAATGCATTCCACACTCTGTCGTCATCGATCTCATCATCAAAAACACCAAAGGCAACATTGCGTCTGATCGTGTCATTTAACATATACACAGGCTGACTGATGTAACCCACCTGTCGTTGCCAACTCTGTTCATTTCCCTGAATCGAAACACCATCCACTTTGATGTCTCCTGCATCTGGGCTTAACAATCCTAACAACAGATCAATCAAGGTTGTTTTGCCTGCCCCTGAAGCCCCCACAAAAGCAACTGAAGCGCCACGAGGAATGTGTAAGGAGCAACCGTTTAAAACGTTGGAGCTTGTCTTATCATACGCAAACTCAACGGACTCCAGAGTGATCCTGTCTTCAAACGTGATCTCCTGGACAAGGCGCTGTTTGTCATCATCTGCTGACGTACCAAGATCGTCATCCAAAAGGTCATTCACCACATTATCCAACGCAGGGTGATGAAATCGAATCAGGGACAGACCCGAAGTAATACGAGTCAATGAGGGCAGTGTTCTAAATGCAACCACGGCAAACAAACCCAGCGTAGGCAACGCATCCTCACTTGAAGCTTGCTGAAGCAACACAAGCGTCATCAACAACACTGTGAAGATCCCCAGGACCTCAATAGACATCCTTGGGACTTCATAAATTACCGCATACTTCACAGCATAATGCTTGTATCTGTCGACATGTTCTCCATAACGAGCAAGAAAGTAGTCTTCCTTATTCATCACCTTGGTTTCTTTCAACGCCCCCAAAGATTGAATCGTCCACTTGATCATCTCAGCCATTGAACCACGCACATGATTGCCATAGCTGTAGGTGTAACGTTGTGATGTCCTGTACACCACAACACCAAGCGTACCAAAGATGGCGATTGCAAGGAGTGTGATGGATACATTACGAACCAACAAGAGCCCTAGCATTCCCAGGGCAATGACACCCTCAACCATCACCAGCAACAAGGAACGAATCACATTGTTGTACACACTATGTGTGTCCTGATTGATGTTGCGAATAAGCTCCCCACTATTACGTGAAATATGAACAATATAATCACTATGCAAATACTTACGGAGGAGCTTGAGCGCCAACTTAGCCTGAGCGCCTCGAATAAACTTGGCCTGATTATATTGGTACAACAGGTTAAATGTATTCTTGAGCAGATAGCTAATCAACAATAATACACAGCACACGATAATAGCAGATTGAGCATCATGCTTCCCATACCAACCCAGAGCATACTCAAGCCATGCGTACTCATTTATTTTGGAGCTGTTCTCCACAATGGCCAAAAAGGGCAAAAAGAGCGTTGCACAAAGCACCTCAAAGCCCGCCATCATAATCATCATGACATAGATCACGATGAGGCTAACATAATGCTCTCTCCCCACACAATAGAGGAGTTTTTGACGAAAATTCATGCTACGACTCTTGTTGTGTTGCTCTGACATGCTCACTATAGGCGCTCCTAGTATGCCTCTAAACCTTGAACCGAGTTCGACAGACAATGATCCATGTACTTCACATCACCACAGTGCCAAAATCACTACGTTTCATCCAAGGCCAGATCCCTTTTATGAATCAGCGAAACGTATCCCTATCCTTTGCGACCTCATCAGCTGCTGAATTGGATCACTTCAAGCAACTCACGGAGGCCAAAGTCTACACCATTGAGATGCCTCGCAAGATCTCTCCCCTTGCCGATCTGAAAGCAGTTGTCAAGCTTACACAACTTATCCTTACCCTCAAGCCTGATATTATTCATGCCCATACCCCAAAAGGCGGCCTTCTTGGTATGCTCGCTGCCACCCTCTGCAACCACCCTGCACGCGTCTACCACATGCGAGGCCTCCCCTTCATGACCGCCACAGGAGCAAAGCGCCTACTCCTCACGTTGACAGAGGCCATCTCTTGCACCTGCTCCCATCAAACCATCTGCGTGAGCAACTCACTGCGCGAGGTCGCGCTCTCACACAGGCTCATCCCTGACACCAAGATCAAGGTGATGGCTGGTGGTAGTGGCCAGGGTGTAGACGCACTTCAACGCTTTCATCCTGACAACTACAGCGCAGAACAGCGCCACACATTGCGCACATCGCTTGGTATCCCAGAGGATGCCACGGTCATTGGTTTCATTGGACGACTGGTCAGAGACAAGGGCGTCTGCGAGCTTGCACAGGCATGGGAGACGCTCCACACACAGTACCCCAATGCGCATATGGTCTGTGTCGGTGATTTTGAAGAACGCGACCCCGTACCTGACCATGTACAACAACAGCTGGCAAACTTGCCTCGCCTCCACATGGTCGGCTGGAGAGAAAACACACCTGACTACTACAACATCATGGACATAGTCACACTCCCCACATACCGGGAAGGATTCCCTAACGTACCTCTTGAAGCAGCAGCCATGGCTCTTCCCGTGGTAGCCACACACATTCCAGGGTGTGTGGACGCTGTGCAGGATGGTGTCACAGGTATTCTTGTCCCAAGTAAAAATACCAACGCACTACAGGAGGCGTTGGCACTCTATCTGGAAGATGAAGAGCGACGCTTGCGCGATGGGCAAGCAGGACGCTCACGTGTGCTGGCACACTTTCTTCCCGAGCAAATTTTTCAGGACATCTACACAACGTATCAGTCCCTCATGACACGCTAGTAGGCTCTGTTGACCTAGGATGCGCTCTTCTTGTGGCCATGCAAGGAGACCACATTCTTACGCAGTGTGGGGGTTACATACGTCGGGATAAGATCTCTGAGCTTCTCTCTGACCTGGTTATTATCGCCATCATGAGCGCTCGAAAGAAGATCACCTTTGTGCTCGTGCAGCTCATCAAGACCTGTCACTTCCTTGCGTGCAATAAAGATCTTCTTGTGGCGAGTGGTGTCAACCTCGTCTTCGTTAATGGCGAGCTCTTCAAAGAGTTTTTCGCCAGGTCGAATGCCTGTGTATGTGATCTCGATCTCATCTTCAGTCAAACCACTGAGACGAATCATATCACGCGCGAGATCTGCAATCTTCACAGGCTCGCCCATATCGAGGATGAAGATCTCACCACCCTGACCAAACGCACCAGCCTGAAGCACAAGCTGTACAGCCTCAGGGATGGTCATGAAGTAACGTGTCATCTCCTGGTGAGTTACGGTGACAGGACCACCCTTCTTGATCTGCTCTCTGAAGATTGGCACCACCGAACCGTTAGACCCAAGCACGTTACCAAAACGCACCGCGCAGAAACGTGTCTGGTTCTCCTCACGACGCTGAATACTCATGATAAGCAGCTCGGTGATGCGCTTGGTCGCCCCCATCACGCTGGTGGGGTTCACAGCCTTGTCCGTGGAAATCAACACAAACGTGCCAACCTGAAGCTCACTGGCAAGCTCGGCGATAACCTGTGTACCTTCGATGTTGTTTTTAACTGCCTCACAAGGGTTTGCCTCCATCAAAGGCACATGTTTGTAGGCTGCGGCATGTAAAATCACATCTGGTTGATGCTGGTTAAAAATCTCACGCATACGCGCCTTGTCACAGATGCTGGACACATAAGGCACAAGGATATCTTCGTGCTCAGCTCGCAACTCTTTGTGAATAAAGAATAGAGGCGTCTCGGCCATCTCCACCATGACCAGCTCGGCAGGAGCAAAACGAAGCACCTGACGGCAAAGCTCGGAGCCAATGGATCCACCTGCCCCCGTCACAAGCACCCTACGCCCCTGCAAAAACCTTCCAATCGACTGCATATCAAGTCGCACGGGCTCTCGCCCAAGCAAGTCAGAAATGGAGACCTCTCGAAGTTGTCTGACAGAAAAGTCTGCGCTCAGAATGTTTTCCACCGCAGGGAGAATCTTTGTCTCGACATGAGCTTGCTTACTCAACTCCACCACTCGACGAAGTTGCTCACTGCTTGCTGAAGGCATCGCGATCAACACCGTGCTCACGTTATGCTTGTCCACAAAGTGCTTCAAACGATCAATCGGACCAAGAACAGTAGCGTTCTGAATCTTCAACCCCTGCTTGTTGGGCGCATCATCAAGAAAACCAATCACCTTGTAAGGAAGATTGATATTCTTGTTCACCTCACGAAGCAACGTCTCACCCGTGTCACCCGCACCAATAATCAACACGTTCTGACGATCTGGACTGGAGGGAAGATAAGCGGTAAGCGCCTCTCGAATCAAACGCAAGCTGCCTCGTGCACCACCAATCAAGACAAGCGACAAACCAAAGTCGAGCACATAAATTGAGCGGGGCGGAGACAACACATCGCCAAAAATACACAACGCCAAAAAGAGCGCTCCAGACACGGCAAGAGCCCTTGCCAGATCAAGGAGATCGTACAGACTCACATAGCGCCACCACCCTTGATACATCTTGAAGATGCCAAAGACAGCCAACTTGATCCCAAGAATAATAGGCATCCCCTTCCACATCACGGACAGCCATGCATCAGGAATCGTCAGGTCAAAACGTACAGCAAATGCCCCCACATACGCCAACGCAAACAACAGCAAGTGCATACTCGCCACAATGATCATGCGTGCGCCCGTGGGCAATTCTGTTAATCCTTGCAAGAGCCTTATAAAGGTTGGGGAATTCTTGCTCTCGGACATCATGCGCTCCTTTTGATCTCTTGAAAGAACTCAAGAGTATTACTATTTATCGTATACTCGAAACGCCTCACATCATGAGAGTGAGGCCCTAATCGACGTAAATTTAACCAGACGACTTATCCTCTCTCTCAGAAAATGATCAAAGGATCAAGCCCATGTCCACAAAACTTGGTAGCAACTTCGTAACAAATCTAATCATCATGGGTGCAGGTGGTCATGCCAAAGTCACTGCAGATATTATTAGGGCCCTCCACCTTAATGTCACAGGATTAACAGACCAAAACCCCGAGATGCTCAACACCGTCGCGGAGCCAGGTGGAGCCAAAGTTATCCTCACGCAGGACAAACTCCTTGAACATCTTGAGAACTATCAAAAACTCCCTGACCCCATCTCGCATGGTGTCGTGGCGATAGGTCATAACGGAGTCAGACTCAGGCTATCTCGTCAACTTGGACACACACTCGCCCCCGCGCTGGTACACCCCGCAGCCACAATCAGCCCATCGGCTACACTTGGCGCGGGCACAACTGTACTGCCTCGTGTCGTCGTGAATGCAAACGCCTCCATTGGCCTGGCTGCGATACTCAACACAGGATGTATTATTGAACATGATTGCGTACTTGGAGATGGCGTTCACATCTCTCCTGGTGCCACACTGTGTGGCAATGTGACTGTAGGGGATCGCAGCTGGGTTGCTGCTGGAGCGACCGTCATCCCAGGTGTACGCATTGGTAAGGATGCAATCATTGGAGCAGGTGCGACCGTCATTCGTGACGTACCCGATGGCACAACTGTGGTGGGATCGCCTGCAAAACCACTCTCCAGATAAATATCACGCCAACGGTGAGTCACCTGTAAATTCACTCATGGTCGCCTCACCCTCGGCGCTAATGCCATCCTGTCTTAACACTTTAAACACAGTCATCAACAGGATCCTGATGTCCAACGACATGGAACGGTTCTGTACATACCAGCAATCCAGGCGAAGCTTTTCGTTCCAGCCCAACGCATTGCGCCCATTGACCTGCGCCCATCCTGTGATACCTGGCTTGACATCGTGACGTCGCATTTGCTCTGGTGTGTAGCGCTCCAGATACTCCACCAGCAATGGCCTCGGCCCAACCAGACTCATCTCTCCCTTGAACACGTTCCACAACGTGGGAAGCTCATCAATACTGGTCTTTCGCAAAAACTTTCCAAGACGAGTTAGCCTCACGCCGTCTGTCCCCAACATATCCTCACCAGCCCCCAGTGTTCTCATCGTACGAAACTTCCGAATATAAAAAGATTTCCCGTACAAACCTGGGCGCTCTTGCATAAAGAAGATTGGTCGCCCCATGGCAATGTAAATTGCCGCTGCTGCTGGCAACGTCACTGGTGCCGTTGCCAGCAAGCCAAGTCCTGATGCGCTGATATCCAGCGCTCGTTTAAGCCCTTTGTAAATCATTGTGTTCAAGGCGCCTCCAGCTCCTGATTATTCACCAAATTACACGCCATACCTGCCGACACCCTAACATACGTCCAAGAACTCGTCGTGCCAGAAAATAGCGCTTGACTTCTTTTACGCCTTCTCCTCAACTGCACTCAAGACCACAACAAGTCAAATGCTTCATTTGACGTCGGCCTTCCACCAACTCTCTCGACCTTGGAGATCCACTATGAGCGCTGAACAGCAACCTCGCATCTACCTCTCTCCTCCAGACATTGGCAAACAGGAACAACTCTTTGTTCAGGAAGCCTTTGACACAAACTGGATCGCACCACTTGGCCCCAATGTGAACGCCTTTGAGGAGGAATTCTGTGATGCCGTGGGCGCACCTCATGCCGCAGCGCTTTGCTCCGGCACAGCAGGCTTACACCTTGCCATGATCCTGAGCGGCATTCAGCCGGGTGACACGGTTATGGTCTCGACCCTGACTTTCATCGCATCCGTCAATCCCATCCTCTATTGCGGTGCAAAACCGATCTTCATCGACAGCGAGGAAGACTCCTGGAACCTTGACCCCAAACTTCTGGAAGAAGCTCTCGAGAAGTTGAGCAAGGAAAATGCGCTCCCAAAAGCTCTAGTCCTGGTTCACCTCTATGGCCAAAGCGCTGATATCGATCCTATCATGGAGCTCTGCGCGCACTACAACATCACCGTCATTGAAGATGCTGCTGAAGCCCTGGGCGCGACCTACAAGGAACGCTCTCCTGGTACATTTGGACGCTTTGGCATCTACTCCTTTAATGGCAATAAAATCATCACCACGTCAGGTGGTGGAATGCTTGTGGGAAAAACACAGGAAGACATTGAACAGGCAAGGAAACTTGCCACACAAGCAAGAGACAATGCGCCTCATTACCAACACTCAGAAGTAGGGTTCAACTACCGCCTCAGTAACATCTGCGCAGGCGTAGGACGAGGACAGCTCATGAGCCTTGAGGACAAGGTCAACAAGCGCCGCCAGAACTTTGATAACTATGTCAACGCACTTGGCGATCTTCCTGGCGTCACCTTTGCTCCAGAAGCATCCTGGGGACGACACACGCGCTGGTTAACATGCTTGACCATTGATCCAACTCAGGCCAACACAGATCGCGAGACTATCCGCGAACATCTCACAGCATTAAACATCGAAGCTCGCCC
>CATLTV010000023.1 GCA_950059285.1 uncultured Pseudomonadota bacterium
GCTGACCTTTTAAAAACCTGCGGTGCAGAGCGCTCAAGCCACTCATCTACCCATTCTTCAGATAACAACCTTTCCTTATTCAGGACGCTGTGCCTCTTCCGAGCTCCTATTCACTTTTCAAAGAACTAAAATCTTTTTGTTTTCGACGTTGTTTCCAGCGCCGAGGGTCGACGTTTATCGCTGACCCGTTTGAGTTTGTCAAGAGTTATTTTTGTTTTTTTTCAAAACCGAAACTCTCAATTTCACTCACCTTTTCAACTCGGCGGCGTGTGCTGCCTCGTTGAGGGGTCGGCGTTTATCGCCGAACCGCCTGGGCTTGTCAAGAGTTGTTTTGAACTTTTTTATTCAGCTCGAAGCTCTTAACTTCACTCACCTTCTCAACTCAGCAACATTTAATGCCTCGTTGATGGGTTGGCGTTTATCGCCGAACCACTCAAGCTTGTCAAGGTTTGTTTTGAACTTTTTTCAAAATTCAAATTTCTCAACGTCGCTTACCTTTTCAACTCGGCGGCGTGTGCTGCCTCGTCGAAGGGTCGGCGTTTATCGCTGACCCGTTTGAGTTTGTCAAGGTTTGTTTTGAACTTTTTTCAAAACCCTTTTTCTCACTCAAACCCTCAACGTCTCAAACCGCCAAAACTTGAATGTTTTGTTGTTCTCCCCGTCAAGGGATGGCGTTTATGAGGGAGTGGCCATTTTTTGTCAACCGTGATTTTAAACTTTTTTCAAAATCACACACGATACACCTTCTCCTACCATGGATAACGCGTCTCATGACGCTCCACGCTAAACCTCTCAAGGCTCTTGAACCATTGCGCCTGTTTCAGAGGCTCCACATCAGACAGGTTATAATTCATTAACAGGTCTAACTCACGTAATGACTCCCACCTCCCCTTTGCTATCCACATAAGGTGATCATTGGTTAAATCCATCCCCTGTAACCTCAGCACTTTTAACCTCCCTATATAAGGTGTACGTAACAACGCCTTCACACCAACATCACCAAGCCGACGCCCCGACAGGGTGAGCTCCTTCAACGCTTTTAAGTCTGCTTCAAAAAACACCTCAAAGTCTTCAGGTGTAAATTGACTATCTCTTACCTGTAAAACCTCCACATCATTCAGCGATATGGTGTCCCGAAATGCAGCAGCACTTAGATGGGAAAGATTATTTCTACTTAAAATCAAAGACTTAACGCCTTCAAACATAGAGGACATCAACATATGTGATGCAAGCTCGTCTGATATCTTACACCCTCCCAAGTTCAGAGACTTCAACCCTCTTAACCTGGTATTACGCAAGTATGCCTCATGTGTAGAGGCTCCAAAGCCATTGCCAAAAAAACTCAGCGAGGTCAGGGACGCAAGCTTGTCGGATGAGAAAAGTGCTGTGGCACCCTCCTCCGCGATGCGATTGGCACCAAGATTCAAGGTATGTACTCCTGAGAGTACGTCAGACTTGGAGAGCGCCTCTACCCCTTCGTCTCCTATCTTGTTACTGCTCAAATCCAACAACTGTAGATCCCTCAGGTAAGGTGAGCTAGCCAGCGCTTTTGCGCCATCATCACCAAGCTGACACTGGGAGAGCGACAGATACATCAGGCGAGCACATCCTTTTGAGTTGGCAATCACATTGGCTCCGCTGACTCCTATGTTGGGGTTTGTGTCCAACATAAGCTGTTCAAGATGAGGCAGGTGATCGGAGTTGACCAGGGCCTGCACTCCCTTCGCGGATATTCTGCTGAAATTTGCAGACAATGACCTCACGTTCTGCATTGCAGCACAACCTGCCAATAACTCCAGCCCTGCATCCTCAAGAAACGTATCGCCACCTCGCCGTCCCATTGAGCTAAATGCGCTGGCACTTAGCTCAATTTCACGTAACGCTGGTGAGCAAAACTCCTCGAACAATACACCAAACCCCTCAAATCCAGGCTGGTTCTCCCCAATATGCAGCGTTTCTAATGCGTCAAATGTATGACCCGAACTCAACGCTTTGATATGTGCTGTACCTAACTCGCACTTTCTTAGCCCCAACCATGTGAGACGCTTTACATATGCACTCCTTGACAGCCGCTCAATGGCATCTACATCAAGACGATTAAATGAAACCCCTAACTCGATAAGATGACACAACTTTTCGTCATGACGACTCAGTAATTTCAGCCCCTCACTTCCCTCCCCATGGTGAGAGAAGTGCACGCCACCCAAGGAGTGCACATACTGGGAGTTGAGCACCTCCTGAAGCTCCTCCACCGCCTTCACCTCGAGGCGAAATCTCGCAAAAGGCGCAACACGAGCGGCGTTCATGAACGTTGTTGCAGATTTGAATGCCACCAAACAGCTCTCAAATTTCCTCTCATAATCAACAAGATACGGCACAACCTCAGATCTGAACCTCTCTTTATCCTCGCGACAACTCGCCTCAATAAGCTGCCACATGTGCTCGCGTTCCTCTCGTCGCCATGTCTCCCTGTGCACAAGGCTTCTGATCTCTGAAAACCTGTCGTCCTGTTTCACATTGGCCTCGTTTCGCGTGATGTACTCTTTTCTTGCTCACTCACTACACCAGTTATCATCGCAAGATCAAAGAGTTGTTGTCATGTGTCTTGATTTCTTTTAATCTCGATCACACCAAAACGTCCACGCATTCGGTTTTAACTTTTTACAGAGCTCACCATCCATGAAGACACCACAAGCACTCCCTCTTAAAACTTTACTCATTCTCAGCCTCCTTACTGCATGTGGTCCTGGCGACACGGCATCCTCCGAGGGCAACAACTGGTCACTTGATGATAACAAAGCCACCATGGATATGGGCATGGATTCCGATCTTCCTGATGGGGGTCAGGGTGTAGAATCCGATATGCTTGAGGGCTCTGATATGCCGTTGTGTGGTAATGGTGTGGTGGACGATGGTGAAATTTGTGATGGCAACTGCCCTGAATCAAGCAGTGTTTGCCCTCCTCCGCCCGCAGATGCATGTACCATCTCAGTCTACAGCGGAAGCCCTGAAACATGTGATGCAACCTGCGAGTTTCTTCAGGAAACTCGCTGTACTGGCGATGATGGTTGCTGTCCAGAAGGCTGCACGTTTGAAGAGGATTCGGACTGCTCCGAGCCTCCGCCCAACTGTGGAAACGGTATCATTGATGATGGAGAGACCTGTGATGGTGACTGCCCAGAAACTATCACTGATTGCATTCCCTCCACTGCATGTGAGCTCACCGAGCTTCAAGGAAATGCTGACATGTGCACCTCAGAGTGTGTGCTCACAGTCATCGATACCTGCATCAGTGATGATGGGTGCTGTCCACAAGGATGCACCTTTAATGAAGATTCGGACTGCGAACCGCCAGAGCCCGTATGTGGAAACGATATCATTGAGGGCAACGAAGCATGCGATGGTGACTGCCCCATGACCGAGGCTGATTGCGATGATCAAAACGCATGTACAAATGATCTCATCGCTGGCGACGCGTCAATGTGTACCGCCATGTGCGGATCAACTCCAGTCACAGCCTGCTCAAGTGGAGATGGATGCTGCCCACAAGGATGTGAAGGAATGGACTCCGATTGTGATGAGACAGACCTCTGCAACCAATCGATTCCTACCGCTCCCCCTTATGGTCCTGCCTCCATCATCAACATGTTCGCGCTCGGTGATGCAAATACGGGCTTTGACATTGATAATGATGGCACTGTCAATAACTCGTTGGGCGGATTCATCGATACTTTTGGCTCAAACCTTGGCTTCTCACGTGCAAACTACAACCAGACCGTAGATCAACTCATTCAGTCTGGACAACTCGCACTTCTCCTTGAACATGAATCACTTACAGGTCTAATTGGCCCGCAAACTTACACGATCAATGTGCTCAATGGCGCACCACGCTGCTTCGCTGCTCCCGATCCACAGGGAGGCAACTTCTATGATGTGGAAGCAGCAAGTTATACACCGCAGGGCGTGCCTCGCACTCAACTTGCGCCCTCAACCTTCTCATCCATGAATCAAATCGCTGGCACGGCCACATCCACTTCAGAGTTCATCTTTGAATTCGATCTCGCAGGTGTGATCCTCAAACTCCCCGTCAAGGGATTGCGAATCACAGCCGATCTTAATCCTGTCCTTAGCTCACTTCCCTCCAAGGGCATTGCGTTGGCCAACGGTCTTCTTGGTGGCTACCTCGCGCTTGATGATATGTACTCCACCATCAATGACTTCGTGATCGCAGACTGTTCTTGTGTCTCGGGGCCAAATATGCCATTGATCAATGTAAATGGCTCAAACAGTACCTGTAATGGCGGATTCAACGCATCCTCATGTGGTGGAAGCCAGATCGATCAAGCATGTGCCACGGTAATTGATAACTGCTCCCTCTTGACGGGTCTCTTTGTCACCTTCACCGCAGATATCAACACACAAAACCCAGACACACCCTGTGGCAGTGATTGTGATGCGATCAGCGTTGGCTTTGACTTTACCGCTGCGGGTGCACGAATCCTGGAAGAAACACCATAATAAGACGTTGAAAAAAGACGAGAAAGGGGCGGCAAATCGCTAGCGATTTGCCGCCCCTTTCTCGTCTTTTTTCAACGCTATAAAAGCCACATTACGATACAAGTACGAACGCCACCGTCATGAAGAAAGAAGGTCATCCAACGCATCAAACTCATAACGCCACCTCACCTCCAGAGCCAGCAGATCAAGATCAGACTGTGCACGCGCGCAAAAACGTTGCGCGGCATCAAAGAAGGTTTCATACCATTGCTGTAACTCCTGTGCGAACCCCTCCTTGAGGCCAGGAATCAAGGGTCTGAGCATCCCCTTCCATATCTTCATATCCTCATCCTTGGCGCTCATCTTCACGATCTCATCAAGCACGTTGCCAGCCGCAGCATCGATCTGACCGCGCGCGCGTGCCAATAGACGGCCATAAACGCGCTCCTCTAACAAGAGTTTGAGCACGCCAACCTCATCCTGAAAACCCTCCAGACGACGACCCAACCCGCGCGCATCCTGCAACGCCATGGAGCTCAGCAGTGGACCCACCTTCTCGGCAAGCTCTGCCTCGATCACGCGCACATCATGCAGGACGCGATCGCGCGATACATGCAACAATGACTCAAAACGATCCTCGATCAGCTGCACCAAATAATCACGATCCTCCTCACCCAGCAGCATTCTCCTCGATACCCACGATGAGGATGGATGCAGCGCTTCGTTGATCTCCTTGGTGATGGCGCGCCACATAAACTCAACGCCATCTTCAAGATCCATCAACTCAAAACCAGCCACACGTTTTGGGCGTCCTGTATGAAGCTCATCCACCCACAACGCAAGACTCTGCAAGACCTCATCCTGTCGGTCATACTCTGCGTGAAGCTCCCGTTTGTATGTTGAAACCTCTGTCAGCAACGCCTTCAGGTGACGCTGCCCCTCAATCGTCTTGATACGCCCTGCCTTCTGGACGATTTTTTGCTGCAAATGCTCCTGAAATGCAGTCAAGCCACTTTGATCAAGCTGTGTGTTCACCATCTCAATGAACGCAGGGTCATCCTGTTCCTCCACACTTGCCTGTTGCTTGAGACGGTGTGCCTGCTGCGCCTCCAACGCCGATACGGGATAACAGCCAGCAATGTAATCGCCAGCATTTTCAATCACATAATCCATCAAATGTGTCACATCATCTTCACGTGAACCATATGCACCAAGGCGATCTATCTTGTTGATCAAAATAATCAACCTCTCGCTGCCTCCAGGGATGCTCTGAATCCGATCAAACTCGGACTGTGACAAGACCTGATTGGCATCCAGCACCCACAAGATCGCCTCGGCCTCCTCCAGCGCTGTCGTGGCCACATCTTCATGGCGGTCTTCAAGCGCGTTAAAGCCAGGTGTGTCCCAAAAATGAAGCGCTCTTAACTCAGGAAATGGTGCGAGGTACTGGAGGTGATCGATCGCCTCACCATTATCCTTCATCAGCCTCTTGGCCTCCTTGAAGGAGACCTCCACCGCCTCTTCCTCTCCTCGCCAAACCACCCTCGCAGCCTGTCTTGGACCATACTGAATAATGCCCGTGTGAGCCGTCGTGGGGAGTACACCCATGGGTAAGATCTCTACTCCCATAAGGGCATTGATTAACGTGGATTTACCTGCGTTAAACTCACCCACAATTGCCACAGAAAGCGGCGCAGATAATGCTCCTGTAACACGCTGCACATCGGGCAAAAAACGACTCAAGCGCTGATCCGAGACAAACACACCTTGCAACGAACCCAGCACACGCTCAATCTTCAGGGGATCATCCAGATCAGAGGGGAGATCAAGCTTTGGTTTAAGTCCCTGTAACGCAGACTCCTGAAGCTCATCAAAACGCGCATCAAAACGTGCGCGTACATCATCAGGAACCTCCTGCAAACTCATCAGCGCGCGCGCATAATCTCTTGACGCAACCTCAACTTGAGCAAGTTCCATCGCGAGTTCTGCGCTCAGCTTCTGCTCTCGCCAACCGGGAGTTCCTGTCTCCATGTCGCGCTTTTTACTCCCCTCACGCAATGCTTCTTCAAGCACCTGACGTGCACCCGAGAAGTCGCCCAACATCCTGCGTGCCTTGCCCTGCCCAAGCAATGCAGAACGCGTCAAGCTGTGGCCATGTAACGCCAACACCTTGCCAAACAACTCAAGTGCGCGTTGAGGTTGTTCAGCAAGCAACGCAAGCTCACCTGCGCCCAACAGCGCCTCACCATGGGCAGGATCTTGCACAAGCGCCTGTTCATAAGCCCTTGCTGCTACTGGCATTTCTCCGCGCTCCCTGGCGAGCAACGCACGAAGAACATGGAATGAGGCGCCAAGGGAGCTCTGGCTTAACTTGCTCTGTGCTTGCTCCAACAACTCACTGGCCAACTTGATATGCTCAAGACGTAACGCCAGCCGTGCGGCCCCCAGTAAGGCCTCTACCAGCTGGCTTGTTGTCACTTTGTTTCCACCAGCGTGCTCCACAGCGCGCTGATACGAAGACAGTGCCTCCTGATCTTCCTCAAGAGCCTCTGCAATACGCGCGTGCACAAGGTGAGCGTGGAGATCCTGAGAGGCGAGGATATTAGCGTGGGACATCGCAGCCATCGCCTCCTGATACTGTCCTCGCTCGTACAGCGCTTCACCAAGAAGCAGACTGGCCTGCACATCTTTTTGCTGCAAACGCATCCCCTTCTTGAGCTCCTTGATCGCTTTGTCCGCGCGACCCGAACGCAAATACACTCGCCCCATGGCCTCATGAAGCTCTCCCTTGAACTCATCGGTCATTGATGTGCCTGGCTCAAGCTGGAGGGCACGGAGCAAGTGATCCTGCGCCGCTCTCCACTCGTGGATCTGCTCAAACGCAAGCGCAGCCCAGTAATGGCTTTGTGGTTGCTCCTTGAGCTCGATCGCCCGACGCAGTTCACGCGCGGCCTCTTGCGGGTTACCTCTGTGGTAATGACACAACCCCCTTAAATGATGCACCCTCGCCAATGGGGTCGCGGATTGAATTCTTGAGAGGATCGTCAATGCCTCCTCGTAATGTCCAAGCTCGTACTGCTGCACTGCACGTTGCAGCAGCGTGTGGACTTCATCCGAAATCCTGACCTCTTCAATGAAATCCCCAAAAATCCCACCCACACGCTCTGTGAATCGATCAAAAATACCCACGGTCCAAACCTCAAATGAAAAAGACACCAAAGACAATTCAACGTGGGGCACAGTATCAAACCCCCTCCAAAACTACCACGTCACAACACAAAACCTATAAAGATCAAGAAGATGATATTAACCACATGAATGATCGTTTTACGAATAATTTAGCCGTTGTGTTCAGCCCCAAATTGATTAATATACACAGTATCGGAGCTGGTCAGTGATTGGCCCTGTTGTGATGACTTTGAGATGCATAGAAAATTGCCCTCGACACACAACACCAACATCGCGTGCTCCGACAACCATGTGGCACCTGGGGGTCCAGGTGTTGTGACCCAAGTTATTTTACTGTCTTGATAATATAAAAGAGCAAGATGGTCCTAAACCAAAAGGAGTACAATTATGGCCAGTGTTAATAGAGTTATCGTATTGGGAAACCTTGGTGCAGATCCTGAGTTGCGCTACACACAAAGTGGTGCTGCTGTGGCAAACCTTCGCGTCGCCACAAACGAGCGTTGGAAAGACAAGGATGGCGGACAGCAAGAGCGCACAGAGTGGCACTCCATTGTGGTCTTCGGCCGTCAGGCTGAAAACTGCGAGAAGTACCTCAAAAAAGGTCGCTCCGTGTATGTTGAAGGTCGTCTTCAGACCAACGAGTGGGAAGACAAGGATGGCAACAAGCGCTACACCACCGAAATCGTGGCTCAAACCGTCCAGTTCCTGAGCGGTGGCAGCGATGATGGCGGCGGATACAGTGGCGGTGGTGGCGGCTACAGCGGTGGCGGCGGTGGAAACCGTGGCGGTGGTCGCAGCAGCAGCGGCGGCGGTGGAAACCGTGGCGGTGGCGGCGGAAACAACTACGACCAATCCTTCGATGACGAAGACATCCCGTTCTAAGCCATTGAAAAAAGACGAGAAAGGGGCGGCAAATCGCTAGCGATTTGCCGCCCCTTTCTCGTCTTTTTTCAATGAAGACACAATGCTAACGGCCAAACTTCTCCACACCACGAAGCTTCTTGACCTGCTCATCTGTACCAGACACAAGCTCACCATTATCAAGGCGATACTTGATCATGTCACATCCTGTGCGCACACATTCAAAGTGACCACTTCCATCATAAACAAGCCAGTTTACGTTGCCATCATGCTCATCGTAATACACCTCACGCGTACGGCCCGTGGGCAAGTGGATCAGCTTTAACCAACCCTGATACGAGATCGCGACCACATCATCATGGGGAGAGAAGCTGATATGTTGTGCCTGGTAGTAATTCCCCTTGAGGGCGAGCAGCTCCTTGCCACTCTTCACATCCCAGATACGCACGGCTTCATCCCAACTTCCTGTCGCAAGTAGGCGAGCATCGGGTGAAAACGCAACCACATTCACAAGCTCATCGTGACCACTCAACGTCTGCACGATCTTCTCTTCAGTACGATCCCACACCTTGACGCTGTTATCTGCATCGCCCAACGCCACGAGAGAACCCTCATTGGCAAGGTCAATGTCACCACCAAAGGGTGGGATATCCTTGACCTTGACGCTCTTCATCAGGCCAGTCTCACCGCTCCAGAGCTTCAAGGAAAGCTGCGCTGCGCCACGGCCTGTACCCGTGGAGACAAGCGCGACCTGCTTTCCGCCATCAACAAAACCATCAACGCTCACATAGCCCGAAAACTTGGTCGCATTGAGCTTTTTACCACCTTCCAGATCCCACCAGACAAGCTGTGTGCCATCGCCACCATCGCCAGCGCTTTCGATGACAATTTGCTTTCCGTTTGGAGCAAAGCTCACACCACGAATCTCCCTGAGCCCTTCAACCTTGACGGTCTTGAATGGTTTCTCAAGCACCTTGCCCTTGATGGAAAACACTCGGAGCGTATCGCCAACAAAGGGCCTCAACACGACCATATCACCTGATGGAGAGAGCAAAAGCTCACCTTCTGGCGCTCCTTCTGTACCATTATCAATGTGGAATGAGGCAACAAGACCACCTTGCTTGATATCCCACACGCCCACGGCGCTCTTTGCATCGGATGTCAGCACATACTTTCCATCTCTGGAGAACGCGGTCTGGAAGATGCGGGTGTCATTGGGTGCAAATGCCTTGAGTTCTTGCTTTGTATTCACATCCGTGAGCGTCAACGCACGACGTCCGTGCATCATCTTCGCGCTATCAGGCATAAACACAACCTCGCCGCCGCCAGCGACATCTCCCTTGCTTGCGCCGTCCATGCCCCACAACTGCGTGACCTCCTCGGTCGTCGCAGTGGCCAGAGTTGCCCCATCAGGAGAGAACGCAAGACCTGTCACATTGCCTTTTGTTTTCAATCGCTTGGATACACTCCTCTTGTCCATACTCCAGAGCTCAACCTCGGCACCCTTACCCTGATAGCTGACAGCAAACCACTTGAGGTCCTTTGAAACCGCGAGCGCTGAAGGGGTCTTGATCTTGTCCTTGAACGTGGCGAGCAGCTCACCTGTCTTGGCACCCCAAATTTTGATGGAGTCATCATAACCGCCTGTAATGACCACGTCGCCATTGCCAGAAACAGCGATCGCACTCAAAGACGCCTCATGCCCTTGCGCAAGTTTTGTAGAGGTCCAGTCCTTGGTATTCCAGACCTCCACGGTCCCCTCTGACACGCCCGCACCAGGCATCGCCTCACCGATAAGAACCTCGCCATTTTGAGCAAACACCACGGGGCCACTTCCCTTGAGCTCCTTGATGAGCTTGCCTGTATCAATGCTCCAGACCTTGATCGGGCCACCAATGTTACCTGCGGCCACAAGCTTACCATCGGGAGAGATGGACACGGAGTCCTCACTATCAAGCGTGTGAAGCACAGCGCCGCTGTCCACATCCCACACCTTGACAAGACCATCAGAGAGACCTGATGCAGTCACCATGATCTTGCCATCAGCGCTGATATCAAGGTCAGTAACGTGACCACTATGGCCCGCCTGCAACGAGACGCCTGTCACCTTCTTTTTGCCCTTGAGCTTGATCTTCTCAAACCGAGGCTTTTCCAACGACGAGACTTTGACTGCCTGGGCGGAGGCGAGAGAACTTGCTCCCGCAAAACAAACCACACCACAAATGAGTCCAACAATCTTTGAGCGCACAACACCCGTACTCAGCGTCTTCAAAATACATCTCCTTGATATGAAGTAAGCTTTCATTCATACCGAGGGGAGAACACAAAAAAGGCGCGGCCATGACATGGCCGCGCCTTTTTTGTGTTCTCCCCTTGGCGCGTTCATCTCTCAACGCGGCCATTCTGATCTATTTTAGGGTCGATCGTCAACTTGAGCGATTATCAGTTCTCCTCTCCACACACCTGATTGCGCCCAAGGCTCTTGGCCAGATACAGCAACTCGTCGGCTCGACCCAACAAATGCTCCAGCTCTCCCTCATCCGTAACAACCCCCAAACTCGCGGACACAGCAATGGCGTCACCACTTGGTAGCTCCACAGGCTCTTCACAAATAGCGAGCCTGACACGCTCGGCGATATCCACAGCAAGAGATGGCTTATCCACCTGAATTACCATCGCAAACTCCTCACCACCATAACGACCCACAATGTCACAATCGCGTAGTGTCACCTGGATGCGTTTCACAATTTCTCTGAGCACCTCATCACCACCTCCGTGACCATAGGTGTCATTGATGCTCTTGAAATGGTCGATATCTAACATGACCACGCTCCTGAGCGAGGTGTCTCCACTTGCCAGATCAAAAAATGTACGACGATTCAATGACCCCGTAAGCCCATCGTACATGGCAAGGTTCTTGATTTCATCAAGCTCCCTCCAACCATGAAGTGCCTTTTCAACTTGCTCCACAAACGCCATCACAACACCTGCATGGTGTGCCTGTTCACGACGATCAAACACACCTCGTAGCAGCAACACTGCAACACAAGCACCATCCACACGAATGGGGAAGCCCATCACCATGCCACCATCTTGCAATGGCTGCACGCAAGGTTGCGTTGTGCGCGCCACGCCAAGACAGGCACTCTTGATCCAAGGGTCCTTATCTGTACCCTCATCGCGTCCCCAACGGGTCACAAGATCCCAATCCTGGCAGCTATTTGGCTCAAGAACACATGCCTCTCCAAATGCAATCAGGGATGCAATGCTTGACAGCAACGAGACAAAAATCGAGCGACGATCCACGGCATAATTCAGTTGCCTTGCCAACGCACCAAGCTTCTCTGCCACATGGCGCTTCTCACGCTCCAAAAACAGAAGCTCCTCGATTTGATGTGCCATATCGAGAAGCTCAGCGCTCGCAGAACGAATTCTCATGAGGTCAGACAGTGGCGCCATGAGCTCGCCTGCCAGCAAATCCTCTTCTATCAACTCACTGTAGCCCACAATGGATTGCAATACCGTTCGCATCTGAGCGCTTAAAAACTTCCAATATGCGTTCTCGCGATCCTCGGAAGCCACCAACACAGGTCGTGTCACTGTAGGCGTTTCATCAGTCTCCGTTTCCTCATACAACCCTTCATCTAGCCCAAATACATCGTCATTCTCAGGCACCAGACGAATCGGTTTCACAGGACGAATCAGGACTGATACACTCTCCTCTCGACGAAATCTTACCACCCCACTTGTACGCGTATGCTCGCGTACAAAATCATCCATCATTTGCTCAAATTCTGCTGATTGCATGGGTGGCATAATACTCTCCTCATCTCGCCAAAAATCGTGGGCCAGAACACACGTACATTGTTTAATAAACAAATACTCTGACTGACATATCGCCACCCTTGAACTGTTAATTTAGCAAACAATCCCGATCATTTAGATAAACGTCTTATGAAACACATGCTCAACACATCCCGCATTTTCAGAACATCCGCATGTTTACTGCTTGGTATCGTGCTGACAGGGTGTCAAAGCTGTGGATCAAAACCCTTGCCAAATCTTGATGATACCACGCGAGATTACTCGGGAATGCTTCCTGTGTTTCCTGGTGCTCAGGGGTTTGGCTCACACACCATAGCAGGACGTTATGGGCAGATTATTCATGTCACAAACCTGAACGCAGATGGGCCAGGAAGCTTGAAAGAAGCACTCCAAACCACAGGTCCTCGCCATGTCATCTTTGATATTTCTGGCGTTATCACCATCAAAGATAACATCCTGATTTCAGAGCCTTTTCTCACCGTTTCAGGACAAACCTCTCCTGATGAAGGCATCACCATCTTCGGCGCGGGCCTCACCATCTCCACCCACGATGTGCTCATCCAACATCTCCACGTCAGACCAGGCGGCGATCCTGATGGACCTGACTTTGAAGTCCGTGATGCCATCGAACTACGCGGCTCCGAAGACGACTCCTTTGAGGTGTACAATGTCGTCGTCGATCATTGCTCCATGTCATGGGGCGCTGATGAAACCTTTAGCACCTGGTATCCAGGCGTACACGACGTCACCCTCTCCAACTCAATTGTAGGCGAATCTCTTGATGACGTGGGACACCCCAAAGGCAAACACTCCAAGGGCTTGCTTGTCGGCGACCACACACGTCGCTTCAGCATCCTCTCAAACCTGATCCTTCACAACGATGACCGCAACCCCCACGTCAAAGGCGATGCCACAGCACTAATCGCCAATAACCTCGTCTACAACTATGGACGCTGGCCCCTGACCGTCTTCGATAACAAGCTCGACAAAAGCGGCCCCTCGCTTGTCTCCGCCATCAAAAATACATTTATTGCAGGCCCTGACTCCCCACCAGAACACAGCACCGTGCTCATCAGCAGAACCATGACCGATGGCACCGTCATTTATCTTGAAGATAATAAAGCCAAGGACACTGACCCCACCGATCCTTGCGCGCTTGCAACACTGGAAGACAACGACTCACAGTGCATCTCCTCTGAACCCAATGTCATGGTGTCCCCCCTGCAACTCCTCCCCGTGGATGAGGTCGAAGAACACGTCCTGTCACACGTAGGCGCACTCCCAAATACACGTGATGCTATTGACACACGCCTGGTCAACGATGTCCAAACACGCTCAGGTAAGATCATCGATCATCACAGAGATGTCGGCGGCGCTCCCGTATATTCTTCAACAACAAGAGCTCTCTCACCACCTGACAATCCCCATGATGATCCTGATCAAAACGGATACACAAACCTTGAAGAATGGATACACACATTCCCAAAACAAATCGAACACTTAGAGCGTAAGTCCATTCAAAGAAAAGCGAAGTAGATTACACTCTAAACCTGTATTCACACATCTATTTCGAGGCTGAATAATTCGTCAACATAACGCATGGCCGAATAAAAATAGTGCCTGTTACCCAGCTTGAAAATGCCAAGACGATGCTCCACCAGCGCCTCGCAAATCTTGAACAAATAGCGTGCAAGCTCAGCCTTTAAACGCGCACCATGATCAAAGGCTATCCTCTTGGAGATCGATACCAGCGGCACATCCTGTGTGCGGTATCTGCATGACACAAACACGATGTCATTGCTCTTGTAGCGACACTCCATGCCATCGGGCCTCCCCTCCTCGGGCAGGTAATGCCTGAAAAAATACAGGATCCTGTCCACCAGATAATCCAGCGGCGGCTTATAGGTAAAGTAGGATGGATGAACCTCCCTGACTGGTACACGATTTACAGCAGGATACTCTACCATCAACTCCTTACAATACCTCTTGAAGTCACGCATGAACGGATCACCTGACACCTTGCTATTCCAGATCACCTGACCATCCTGAGCATAAAGCACAGCAAGACTCAATGCATGCAGATCAAGGCTATGAAATCCACCAATCCAATCTCGTGACCCCCACACGGAATCAAAGCCCATCGCCTCCAAAACCTCTACCTGACTTTCGTATAATAACTCCATCGTAGCACCTCCATCTGTAATGTACTGCGATGCCAAGCAACGATTTTTGCTCATTTATTCCAACATATTCTCATCTCTTTGCACCGTTGCCTCTGCGCCTACCCACAACCACGCCAAAGAACCCTTTGATATAAAATAAACCACTCACCCCATCACTTTCCTGATGATCTTCTATCGTCCATGACTCGAATCCTTTATCATCGTGTCGATACTAACCATGTCTGATTATTTCTTCAGCTCCCCTCATCATGACGTTACAATAGATGACTACACTTCCCATCCCGAACAACACGCTCGACTCATTTCACGCGCTCCCATCTTACCCCGCATCTCGTCAGGACTACGACCACTGGAGCATGTGGGTCAGCGAACAGTTCTCACTCAAACGCATGCCCATGCTCTCCCTTGAGGATGAACAGGGCGATCCTCTTGATGCGCGCAACAAGCTTCATGTGGCCTGGCGAGCGATCATTGGTTACTGGGCAGGAGGAAAAGGTGTTGCGCCAGATGATGCGCCGTTAATCATGTATCACCTGCTCAAAAACGCACATCAAGCGCCTCCTTTTGTGCTGCTTGCCGCGCGTAAACTCACCAGAGCAAGTCTTGAAGCAGGCGCGACCTCTTCAGATGCCCTATTCTTGCTCGCCACATTCGCGTGGCCTCTGCGAGATATCGATCCAGAGCTCTCCATGATGGCATGGCAGTATATCATTCATGCGCCCTGGCAATCCGATCCTCTGACTCAACGCGATCTCATCATCGCGGTGCACCAACATGAAGCCTGGCGAGATCACCGTGGATTGATGGACCTGGTCGATGCACGGCATCAAGCGGGGTTGCTGGCGAGCACACGCAGCTTGCTTGAAGCAATCGCACTGGTGCAAACGCGCAAGGAACAGATCGAGCAGATTCAGTCCTATCGCGACTTTATCGGTGTGGAGCTCGTGCATGGCGCACATCGTGCGATCGTAAGGCTCGCACACCTCTATATTCAGGTCGAAGAAGATCAAGTCTACGCACGAGAAATCCTCAAACGTGCTGCGGAGTTAACACAGTCAAAGTCGCTCGTCACACACATTGAGCGACGTGCCTGGGATCGCCCTCTTGATGAGATCTACAAGTGGACCGAACACCTGGCGCATCCCCGACATCTTGATCACGAAATTCGTTTTGCGCTCAAACATCAACAACCTCACCACGCTCGCCGCATCGCCGAAGCTGTCATTATCCGCAAATACAAAAAGCTCTGGTATGGCTCGGCGATGGACAACTTACACGGTGCACTTGAACGCTTTGAGCGTGAGATCGAGGGCATTCCATCCGCTGATCCTATCAGTCGTCGTGCCGCCGAACACCTCGCTACACTCTATGTGAGGACACACCACGTCACACAACATGCACGATCTTTTGTACACTCGGTCGCTACCTCCATCGCATTCACGGGCAAAGGCGCTGAACTACACGATATCAAGGATGAGCTTGAGTACTTCTTCAATCGCTCTGATCCCTATCATGTGTTGCGTCATGAAGCCTCGCTGATCAACTCTCGTCGCAATGCTCTCAGTGATGATGAAAAGGCCGCCAGTGATGAGGTCCAGCGCTGGTTCTCGGACCGCTTTCGACAGGATCAACACACCACGCTCGACAGGCTCGCAAAAATTATTGCTGCGCCCGTTGTAGATGCCACAAAATATGTGTCAGGGCTGCCTTATCTTGAAGACATTTGCGCCTCGTGTTTTCGTACCATCATTGAGCGCTCCGATCGACTGGTGGGCGATCTCGAACCCATCGCACGTCGCGCCGCCGAGATCCGTTCTCAGTATGGCCATGGACTCAAATTGATTGAGTACGCGCGCGAGGTCACGCGTAAGGAAGTGATCGCAGCGTCACTCATCGCGGGATCAACAAGCTTTATGCCTCCTGGGTTGAGCTTGCTGACACACTCCACAGACCTTGGTTCAAGCCTACTTCTGGCATTTCGTGCGATCGCACGTATCGGCGCGGTGTTTGGTAAGGATCTCACACAACAGAACGGATTGCAGTTTTTGGCCGACTCCTTTGCGATTGGATTATCGAGTCAGGATGGAGAGGGCTTGCTCACATATTTGTCACGCGATCAGGAGCGTCTCCAGACCGCCATCACCATTGGTGGCGTCGCCTACGGCTCCGCTCGCCTTGTGGAGTACCTCTGGATCGCCCCCAACGCCATGGGGAAACGCCCCTCGGAACAACTTGTGCGACACCTTGCGCGCGTCTGCGGTTTTGAACTTCAACATCAGGCCATCGTCAAGATCGTCCCCATGCTGGGCGCGCTCCTCTCGGGTATGAGCACCTATGCCTTCATGAATATGATCACCGAGGCAGCGATCCATGTCGCCGCTCGCGATGCCTTGCTTGTGCGAGCCCAGTCTTACGAACAGAGCTAACTCTCAAGGAACTCCCATGACGCTTCGACTTACAGCACGGTGGTCATTCCTTGACCATCCCCCCACGCATTGCCACAGTTGCGATACGCGACTCATTCCCTATGTGCCACACTGCATCTCTTGCCATGAGCCGATCAAGAGCAGCGGGCAAAACCTTGCGTTGACCTCAACGCAAGAGCCACAAAAGGACGAAAAGGCGTGCCGAATCGCACACCTGAGCGATATTCACATTGGACAACAGGTCCCGAGCAGAAAGCTCATGCCGATGGCCACGTTTCGCATCTGGCTTGAACGATTCCAACGCTATGAGGTCGATCTCATCGTACTCTCAGGCGACATTGTGGAACGTCCTGGTGACACGTATGGCATGACTCGCGCCAAGGCTTTGCTTGAAGATTGTGGCATCCCCTGGCTCATTGTGCCTGGAAACCACGACCTCCGAAGACCTGGGTATCCTGATGATTTCAATGATGTATTTGGCACATACCCACGCATTGAAACACACCACCACATCGACTTTATCCTGTTTGACTCCATGGCAGGACTTCCCCTTGAAGAGCGTGATGTCGCAGAACGTATGTATGGTGACTATGTGTGCTACACCGAAGGTCGCGTCGGTAAGAAACAACTCGACGCCATGAGCGCACAGCTCAAGGAACGCGATCCAAACAAACCACGCGCCATCGTGCTCCACCACCATGTCATGCGACAACACGCTGACCTGATGCCTCTCACCCCAAAACAGGCGGGCATCACAGAAGACTTCTTTGGCACCATGAAAGCACTGATGGACGCCGATGAGATCTTCGACTGGGCACAACAACATGGCGTCCTGACCATTTATCACGGGCATAAACACCAGTTCCAACAACCTGGTCTGCGTGATGGCAACATCCTTGTCCTGAATGCAGGATCATCCACACTACGTGAAGGGAGCCAACGCGCTCGCTTTGTCGATTACCTCCCTGGTGAACGTGTGGTGACAAATCTGGAGTTGTTGTTATGAATCGCGGCCAGAGGGCGGCCTGTTGCGAAAGCAACAGGCCGCCCTCTGGCCGCGATTCATAACCTCAAGAAAAAGAAAAGAGCGTGATGGTTTTGGGGCCATCACGCTCTCCCGAGAGAGCACCCCAGTGAGGGTGCCCGCTCTGACGGGTCACGGTATATTTTGGAAGGCGACGCTTCCGGTGTGATAAAATCACTACGCCATGAAAGGAAATGTTGATCGGGGGGACCGTGACCCTTGATCAATCATATTGTAGTGACTGGTAGGCCCTGCAAGGCAGGGATGCTTTAAATATGCTCACTCGAAACGAAAGGTAAAATCTATATTGTGTCATTGCATTTGCTGCCATCGACACGTTCTCATCAGCTCTTGATATTAAAACAACCGAGCATCAAACCTTTATTTCACTCGCATAAAAATTTTCTACCCACACTGCAATTCACGACTCCAACTCAATCTCCACAAAGCGCTCAAGATCCACCTTGAACTTTTTGTACGATGCCTTCTTCCATATTTCTTCAGGTAACCCCATCAGCTCTGCACGTTTTCTGTGATGTTTGACCTGTGAAGGAGAACACTCCAGGAAATACTTCCATCCTGCCCTTCGAAACGGCTTTGGCACAGATTTGTCTCCAAGAAACTCCAACCACTCACGTGCGTTCTCCTCAAAACCCTCCATATCATCCCAGTTCATTTTACGTGCAAGCCCTTGATGATCGCTGCTCGACCAGACTTCGAACGTCTCCAGACGCTCCGCAAACTCCGATTTTGCCAAACACCTGAAATTATGAAGTCCCATCATTCTACCAAGACGTAGCGCATTTAAACCTGGATAGGCGTCCAAGCCCTGCTCTAACAAGCTTGCCAAAACCACGCCAGGCAGATCATGAAACACAAGCTCCTCCACTTTTGGTGCCCGTATAAGGTTCTGGTCATCATCTGCGAGCGTTTCCATCATCGCTTGCGCTGATACGCCATAGCCAAAATCCACCATTGTCTTATCAAGGGCCGAGGGCACAACATCAGGACTTAGTTTGCGCTCTAATTTCCCCCTCCAACGCTCAGCAGCAGGAGAGTCCCACTCAAAGCAAGAGTCACCATAATAGTCCTCACCATTTAATCTAAGATCCCATACCTCAACGTTCTGTAAATACTCTGACTCGGTAAGCTTCTTCGCTTCAGCATCGGAAGCAACCACCATCACTCGCTTGAGATTCAGCGATGCTTTTCGCATCGCCAATGCTTCAATCACATGGCTCATGCTGCCCGAATGCACACTTGAGAACCTCAAGTCCTGAAGGTTTTCTGACACCTCGTGCGACAAGAACTCCACTATTTTTGTCGAATACTCTGCGCCACTAAACCATCCAAATGCTTTGAGGTTGGGCACCTCTGCACTCCGCGCCATCAACACCTCAAGCACAGAGTCTAACACCTCCGAATCGCGCTGCCCCCACAGATGAAAATCAAGATATTCCAGTGTGTTGCCACGCTCATCAATCATTGTATTGAGCATCCTAACAATGCCTGGATGGGTAGCCTTCCCCTCTCCCTCTGGCAAACTATGATCATAGAGATAGACCCCCTTGAATGCTGGCATCTTCCTCATCAGCTCCAACACAATAAAACTGGCGTATGCACAGTTATGTAGGTCCAACACGGTCAATTCACCCCATGGAACCTTGGACCAGTCCCCCTTGAGCTTATCCTTGAATGCTTTTTTGGTAGATAAGCTCTCCGCACCCAGAGTCTCCACACCAACACTCAGGCTGTGATCTCTATAGTAACGATGCTCACGATACACGATGGGCCATTTCACAACCTCACGATTGAAGTAATCAAGGTAACGCTCTTTAAACTCACCAAGACGACGCTCTTGCTTGAGCTGGTCTGCGTGTGATTCAAAAGCAGAATGAAAATTATCCCAACCTTGCCTGGACCAATCATCCTTCTGAACAATCTCGCGAAGTTCCTCGAACGCTTGCTGCACACTATCTTCTGACATGCGTAACCTCATATATTTTAATGAAAAAGACTCACATTATGTAACTCAATATGTATGACGAAACCAAACGCCAGAGCGTCGCACAAAAAGCGTCCTGACACATCAACGGGCAAGGATGGGGCGAGTTTTGCTGCGCAAAGCTCGCCCCATCCTTGCCCGTTGATGTCGTGCTCTACAGAACCTTCTTACCACCCACAAACACATCGCGAACAAGCCCAGGATGAGAGGCAAAAACAAGGTGTGACAACAGGCTCTCCCTGTCCACATTCCACATCGCGGGCTTGCTCAAGTCCACGGTCACAAAGTCGGCAAGGAAGCCCTCTCGAAGTTCGCCAAGATCCTGCCATCCCAGATCCTTTGCTCCATTGATGTTGCTCATTGGCCATAACACACGCGCCACATCATAACGCTCCAACGTATCACCAAAGAACTTCTGCATGATCGCACGACTGGCCAACACATTGCGGCGCTCTTTCTGAAGTCGCTCGTGGTACTCCACCAGACGCATCTCTTGCCACAGGTCAATCTCGGCGTGTGAATCACTCCCAAGGCTGATCCTCACGCCTCGCTCAAGTAGCTTTGTCGCAGGTAAAAAACCATCGCCAAGATTGCGCTCTGTGGTGGGGCACGCACACACGCTACCACCACCAGTCTCAATCAACTCAAGCTCGCGGTCTGACAGATGTGTTGCATGTACAAACACAGGAGAGCACTCAAAAACACCAGCATCATCAAACACTTCCATTGGACGCTTGCCGTATTCTTGAAGGCTTTGCTCAATCTCCCCCTGCTGCTCACATGCGTGCGTATGAAAGGGTGCATCATGTGTTTTTGCCCATGAAGAGAGGGCTTCAAACCACTTGAAAGGCACCGCTCGAATGCTGTGAGGCGCGACCCCAACCTTGACCAGAGGATCGCCCTGTACACGGTCAAACAATGACTGTTGCCAGAACAAACAACGCTCCAGATCAGGCGCGATAAACCTGCGCTGCTCTGATAACGCGGGCTTGCCATGACCTGCCCTGTGATACGCCACACGAAGCAATGAGATACGAATCCCCACATCTTTCGCCGCACGAATCACACGATGAGCAAGCTCATTGGGCTCGGGATAAGGCGTACCGCCTTGCTGATGATGAATGTAATGGAACTCACCAACACAGGTAATCCCTGCATGAAGCATCTCCAGAAAACATCGGCGAGTGACCTCTTCAAATGCAGGCGCATCAAATCCCAGCGCCAACGCATACATCGCCTCTCGCCAGGACCAGAAGTCCTCATCCTCACGATCGGGATGGAGCCATTCTGTTCGGCCACGAAGATCTCGCTGAAACGCATGACTGTGTGCATTCACACCACCTGGAGTCAACGCCACGTCGCCAAGATCAACCACGTTTGCAAGGCTCTCTCGGTCACGAATGATCTGATGATGATTCATGCTGCGATGCACCGCCACAATGCGATCATCACACACATCAAGCGCACCATGCTCCACCACATCCCCACCAGGCAACACCAAGTAGCGTGCCAAATAACGTATTACGCTCGACATCAATCACTCACCCATTGAAGGAACCAAAAGTTCAAAAGTTAGAATCACTTCAACACCGTACTGTAGACATTCCCCGCCTTGATTTTACCATCACGACTTTCGCCTGGAGCACCAATAAACAACTGGGAGTCAACCACATCAACTGCGCTCCCAAAGTGCCCATATTCCATGGGGTTGTTGGAGCGAATCGTGCGCACAAGCTCGTAGTCCCCACCATCAGGATGGAACAGGTACACATACACCACACCAGCCTGAAGTATCGGTTGTTGGTCGCCCTCCCATGGATGTGGTTCAAGTGGTGCCAGAGGATCGGCGATCACAAGGAAATCACCAGACCAAACCATGGACTGACCAAAGCCACCATCTTGAGCGGACTCTCCCGACATGGGGTCATAGATTTCAGCGCTATACTCCCAGGTTTGGCCGCCATCTTCTGACAAAAAGAGCTGAACAGCATCCGATGGTTCCTGTGCATTGGGGGCCATTCTATTGCGAATACTTGCTGCAAATCTGTTGTTTGCCAGAGCAACATGTTCGCAGAACCTGCCATCACCTGAAGGGTCCTTCGCCGTCACTACCTCGGCACCAGACCAGCGCGCAGGTGGATCGATCAAACGCGCCACCGAGCAAACTCCTTGGTTATCTTTCCCTCCTGGCGAACCAAAGATGAGCTGTGTCTTGGTCACATCAAGCGAAGTTCCCATCAACTCATCATCCTCATTTCCATTGAAGCGGATCTCTTTGAGGATGGTCTGCGTCACCACACTGATCACATACAATGTCACAGCACCACGCCGTGTGGCGCTCTCAGGAGAGGAGATCGCAAACATATTGGTGGCTGCTGCGACCTGCTGGCCTGCGGTCTTGCCATCAATGGAGAGGGTCAAGCTCTTGCTCCACACATCATCCAACTCTACAAACGTGTGCACATCATTATCATAAGGGGCCTGTCGAGTGTCGAGCAGCTTGCCCACCATGGACAGACTAGATCCTGTAGCAGCCACATCATGACCCATACGATAGCCCTGGTACGCAAAACCCGTGTTGATATCTTGCCTGACATCCATCACGCGCATCCAGTCCACCTGATTCTCGGTCTTGTAGACGTACGCATTACCCAGATAGGTTGCCTGTGGACCTGGGGCACCAATCATCAGGTAACGCCCCTCACCAGCAATACTTTCGCCAAATCGCTCCTGAGCAAGCGTGCCCCCTGCAAAGTCCTCAAGCATGACGCAGCCACCACTCTCGCAGAAACCTGCGCCACAGGTCTGGCAGTCAACCATGGAAGCACTCCCACCAACCACACACTCGGGCTGCGTATTTGGCACCATCCCACACTTGCCTTCGCACATCATGGCCATCGCCGCGTCGGCGTCGCACTCACACATGCCCGAATCAGGATTGCAGACATCGCCATCAGGACAGAAGTCACACACCTGCATCGCACCACACCCGTTGGACATCCTGGCGCACATCACACTGGGGTCACACATCTTGGGGACACATTCAGTGCTACACGTGTTGCTATCAAGATCACAGGTTCCCTGAGCGCATGTAGGTGAACATGTAATGTCTCGCACCTTGTTACAACGATCCGACACACTCAATGTGGTGGCACATCGTCCAAGCTGTTGGCAAAGCTCTTCGTCCGTCTCGCCTACACAGCCGCCACTATCAGGAGACATATCCGCGACGATCATATCGCCATCCTGTGTGTTCGCATCAGGCGTCATATCCAGAGGTTGATCAGAAACCTCCCAGGAGCCATTACGACACACAAGACCAGTCGCGCTACTCCCCTCATTGACACACCCCTGGCCTGCCACTGGCTGAGCACCCGAGTCTGCAAAGTTACATCCCGAAAGCGCACCCAAGGTCACACCACACAACGCCCACACTATACTCTTGCTCTTGATGCTCATCTTACCCACATCGCTCATCTACGCACTTGTTTTAAAAACCTGGCCACAATCAGCCTGGATCCTCTCAAACATCAGAATGAAATACAAGACAGACGCACCCCAGACAGGTTCAAACACCTCAGCAGTCGGAAATTACCCCAATGTGTATAGTACAATCACACGCGCCTTGCCCTTGGCTGTTTGCATGTGTCAAGATGGGGCGAATTTTTGCACGCAAAAATTCGCCCCATCTTGACGACCAACACCACGATAAAACACGGGCGCTCACCCGACTTTACACAAGGTAGAACACCACATGACACAATCACATACAGACATCCTCAAACTCGTGGACCAGGACCAGATCAACATGGACGCTCTGGAGCAAGCGCTTGATGAAGCCTCAGCAACCACTCGACTTGACTTCGTGCACGCGCTCACTCCCAAGCGTCAAAAGCGCCTCTTTGAAGCTGCGCAAGGACGCACTGTAACGCTTGATCAAATCGTGCCCCCCGGCACAGACTCTCTCACCGAGGTCATTCACGAAGGGCAAAACACCCTTCCTGCGTTCACTCACTTCCAGAAACGTTTTTGCATCCCAAGCGCAGACCACACCAACCAGAGCCGCACATCCCTGTGGGGCTACAACCACCTCAACGTCGGTGCCATCACTGGCCCTGGCTACTTTGTCGCCTATGACGACACTGAATCAGGCGAAGTCGTCATTGATTACCGCGAGCTTCCACCAGAGAAACCCGAGGCGTGGCCAAAAATCATCAGTAACAAGAAGAAGCTTGGCATCTTTATTTACGCCGGGATGGTCGACCGCTTGCGACGTGTTTCAAGCCATGTCACCATAGGCAGAGCCTTCAAGAATAAACCCATGAACGCATGGTTTGCTCTTGTCAGACAGGATCACGCTTCTTGACATCATTGGTGGAACAATTTTATCCATCCCATGTGTTGTGTCTTGTGGTACAGCTGTCTACTCTCTTGACCTTTTCCATTCACTCGTTGTCCGCTCAGAGTTAAACCATCATGTCCACTCACCATCCTGTGAATCCTCAAACTCCCAAAAGACTCATCCCTCTTGTTGCCGTGAGCATCCTTTTGCTCGTTGCAAGCGCAGGTCTTATCCTGATGAGCCGAGGCGCAACTCAAGCACCTGAAGCCCCCTCAACACAGCACGAAGAGTCCGCCGAGTTTGTCCCTGCGATGGTGGAAGACACACCACCTCAAGACACCGAAGAAACAAAAGAAAATCAAGAGGTTGCACAACAAGAGCAACCCCAGGAAGATCTCCCCACATTGCACGATGAAGAGGCACTCACCGATGAAGCTGTAGAGCTTGGTTACAAGATCGAAGAGATGCAACAGGGCGCAGGTGGCAAAAAAGACAAGCGTAAAACCTTGAAACCTGCCAACCTCATCGTCGTGGCAAACTTTGATGTCACCGACGTCACCGTCAACGGCCTCCCCTACCCCGAGTACTTCGAGGACAAGGACGAACAGGGCATGGTCCTCCCCGCAGGTGGCCCTTACGATGTCAAGATCGTCTACTCTGGCAAGGTCAAGTCACACACGCTCAGCTTCAAACCCTACGAGACACGCTATCTCGTGGCTGAAATTCCTGGCTATGCAGGCGTGAGCGCGCCTCCAAGCACACCTCCTCCTGCAAAACCACAGGCCGCAGCCAAGGCCGAAGAAAAGAAAGAAGAAGCTCAGGAAGAGAAGAACGAAGAAGCTGGCCGCATCACAGTCTACGCCAAACCAAGGGGTGATATCCTCCTTGATGGTAAGGAAGCTGGACAACGCACTCCCAACACCATCGAAAGCCCCGATGGACGTCACGAAGTCCAGGTGCGCTATGAAGATGGCGAGGTCTCCGAGAAGAAGGTTGTCCGCGTGAGAAAGGGATCGCGCATCAAGCTCTTCTTCCGCCAAAAGAAGAAATAACCCCATCAATTCAAAAACTTAACCACTGCACGCCGAGAGCACTTCATGTCGTCCTTCTCTGCTCAACTCCGCGCACTCTTGCGCGCGCCTTACGCCCTGCTTCACATTCAAACACATGAGGAGCTGCGTGCTGTGGACCTGATTCATCGCATCGCACAGGCCGATAAACGCCCCGTCTGGGAGTGGAGCAGCACACAGGGCTTTGGCCCCGAGAGCGGCACGCTGCGCGGCGATCTCCGTGAGGCCCTTGAGCAAATCATCGACAGCGAACACGATGGCATCTTTGTCTTCAAGGATGCCAACATCGAACTTGATGACCCCATCTTGCGACGACGCGTCAAGGAGATCGAGGTCATCTGCGCAAGCCGACACAAGAGCCTCGTCTTCATTGGCCCCAAACCACTCAAATATGTCGATCTCCAGAAGAGCCTCACCACGCTCGTCATGCCCTTGCCCAATCGTTCGGTCCTCCAACACACCGCTCAAAGCGTCTTCCAAAACTCCCTCGATACACCACTTCTGGAATCCGTCGTCAGTGGAGCGATGGGACTCACACAGCGTGAAGCCTGGCGAGCATTTCATCGCGTCGCACAGCAGCGCGCAGAGGCGCACAGGTTTAACAAGCCATACGACCTTGAGAGCTCAATTCTCGAAGAAAAACAACGTATTATCGGCGAAAACGACGCCCTTGAATTCCAACCACTCAAGGAAGGAATCAACGATGTGGGTGGATTGAACAACCTCAAAAAATGGCTCTCCGAACGCCAGAGCGCATTCACAGAAGAGGCCCGCACCTTCGGGCTCCCCGCGCCCAAAGGACTCCTCCTTGTTGGCGTCCAGGGCTGCGGTAAAAGCCTCACCGCAAAGGCCGTGGGCAAATACTGGGGGCTACCACTCCTGCGCCTTGATCTTGGACGCGTGTTTGAAGGACGACGCTCCCCCGAAGAAACTCTTCGAGAAGCGCTCCACACAAGCCAGGCACTTGCCCCTTGCGTCTTGTGGATTGATGAAATTGAGAAAGGTTTTGCGCAAGATTCCGACGGTCGCGCCACACGCGTTCTTGGTGGATTGCTCACATGGCTTCAGGAAAAATCTGATCCCGTGTTCATGGTCGCCACCGCCAACCAGGTGGATGCGCTCCCACCCGAGCTATTGAGAAAGGGCCGCTTTGATGAGATCTTCTTTGTGGATCTACCTGACATTCACGACCGCAAGGAGATCCTCAAGATTCACCTCCAACGCCGCAAGCGCCAGCTTGGTGATGAGGCCATCGAAGACCTCGCAAGCCGTTGTGAATACTTCTCGGGCGCTGAAATTGAACAGGTTGTCATCAGCGCTCTCTACATGGCTTTTGCTGCCAAGCGAGACGTCACCCCTGAAGATTTTGTGGAAGCCACCCGCGAACTTGTCCCCCTCTACAAAACCTACGAGGAGCAAATCAAAGCGCTGCGTGACTGGGCGAACAATCGCGCTCGCCCGGCCGCATCAAAACGACGTGTACTCGACATGTTCAACAGAACTTAAACGCAGATCTAACTTGCAGCGAGCGCCCAACCAAGCTCGTCCTTGAGCGTATCAATCTCCTGATTCAACACACGCTGATCTGCCGCGCCAAGCACGATGCCATGCTGACCAATGAAGGTCAGATCAATATCGTATGTGGTGTCATCTTCAGGACTTTTGCGCAAAAACACGTCAAGCTCAAGAGGCTCTTGCTGAATGGTAGAGCGGCCCATTCCATAAAAAAAGAGGTACACAAACAGGGGGATCACCAGCACAAAGAGAGGCACCAGCGCGAGGATAAAGCCCACGCTCCCGCGCTCAAAACGAATGCGGTTCTGATCCTCACGCACGCTCTTGTAGCCAAAGGATTCAAAGAGGTGGTGGATCTGATGGCGCAACGCCTGCTCCGACTTCACACCATGAACACGAATCTTACGCATGAAGACCGTACGCGTCGGATCGCAGAATGTCTCCGGGGTGCTCTCCACGTTCATCAACTCGCCGTGCTTACGCCCGGCCAGCACAAGCGCTTGACTGGCCGAACCTGTCACAGGCTGTGTCGCGACCTCAGCAGCGCTGTCCTCAACGCTGACACCTCGCGCCACAATCATCTTACGATCAATGCGCACATCCTTGGCCTGCACCACACCCGAGTTTGACACCGAACCATCGGTCTGCCCTTCCTGCCTCTTGATATGTGTACGAAACGAGGGCGGTGAGTTGGGGCGATGACCATGACCAAGCGACTCAGGAGCGTTCAGGGTCGTGGACTTTGGCGAAGATGAGCCTCGCACAACAGCAGAGGTCAACGCATCTTCTCCCGATACAGATGTCACAGCTTTGGGCTGCTGTTCGGGCGCTGGTTCGGGCGGTGCTTCCTCGACAGGCGTTACCTGCTGCTGCTTCCAGATAGGTATTGGCAGCTCGTCCTGATGCTCTGCGCCAGGTACGACATACTCCACGGCACCCGTTGAGCTGGCGAGCGGCTCCAGAATGCCTGCATCCATGGCCTGATCCAGATAACCAGAGATTACATCATGTGGAAGCTTCAAGGAGTATCCAAGATAAGATGGGTTAAAGCGTGTTGCTCCTTCCTCATACACCATCCTCAAAAGATGCCACTCAAATTCCTCGTAGGTCATTTAACCACCTAAACTATGATAAATAGGGTACTATTCCAGGCGTGCGGCATGCAGCGCAACGACCTCACCAAGAAGAAACGTGTGAGCACCACCAACACATTCCCCCTCCAGTCTACGAAGTGTACCTTTCGCAATCAACCTTCTGGCACACTTTTTGGTGAAGTCGTCTGGTCATAATCATCTTGTGCACTATAATTGTTCGTACAATTACGCTTAGTCGTCTCACATTAACCCCCAGACAGGTATTTTCATGAGCCAAGATAAGATCACATCCATCCTCAAGGAAGATCGTAAATTTACGCCCCCCGAGAGCTTTGCTGCACAGGCAAACCTCACCCCTGAACTCTACAAAGCCCTCAAAGAAGAAGCCGATCGTGATTATGAAGGGTTTTGGGCTCGACTCGCCAAAGAAGAACTCGTCTGGGATAAAGAGTTTGACACCACACTTGAATGGGAACCCCCCTTCGCCAAATGGTTTACAGGCGGCACCCTCAACATGAGCGTGCAATGTCTTGATCGCCACCTCAACACAGCCAACCACAACAAGGCTGCCATCGTGTGGGAAGGTGAACCAGGCGAGCAACGTACACTGACCTACGCGCAGCTTCACTCCGAGGTCTGTAAAGCAGCCAACGCGCTGGAATCACTTGGCATCAAAGCAGGCGATCGCGTCGCGCTCTACATGCCCATGATCCCCGAGCTTGCCATCTCCCTGCTCGCTTGCGCTCGCATCGGCGCCACACACAACGTCATCTTTGGTGGCTTTAGCGCCAACGCGATCCGTGACCGCGTGGAAGACTCGGAATGCAAACTCGTCATCACCGCAGATGGTGGTTGGCGTCGCGGTAAAGTGCTCAAACTCAAAGAGAAAGTCGATGAAGCGCTCAACCAGGGCTGCCCCAGTGTGGAGCATGTCCTCTGTGTGAAACGTTGCGACAACCATGTCATCTGGAACGATGACCGCGACATCTGGTGGCATGACATCATGCCCAAACAAAAGACAAAACACACACCAGACTCGTTTGATGCCGAACATCCCCTGTTCATTCTTTACACTTCGGGAACCACAGGCTCACCCAAGGGTGTCGTCCACAGCACAGGCGGTTACGCGCTCTGGAGCAAAATCTCAGCCAAGTGGGTCTTTGATCTCAAACCTCAAGATATGTACTGGTGTACCGCTGATATTGGCTGGATTACAGGTCACAGCTACATCGTCTATGGCCCGCTTCAAAACGGTGCCACCACCCTCATGTACGAAGGCGCGCCAAACTGGCCCGAAGCCGATCGCTTCTGGGACATGATCGAACGCCACCGCGTCTCTATCTTCTACACCGCCCCCACCGCCATCCGCGCCTTCATGAAATGGGGCGATGAACACCCTGAAGCACACGACCTCTCCTCCTTGCGCCTCCTTGGCACCGTCGGTGAACCCATCAACCCCGAAGCATGGATGTGGTATCACGAAAAAATCGGTGACTCCTCCTGCCCCATCGTCGACACCTGGTGGCAAACCGAAACAGGCGGCATGATGCTCTCCCCTGTACCAGGCGTCACCACCACAACCCCTGGCTCGGCGACACACCCCCTCCCTGGTATTCAGGCTGCAATCTTTGACTCCGAAGGCAATGAAATGCCTCGTGGAGAAGGTGGCTTCCTTGTCATCACCAAGCCATGGCCAAGCATGCTTCGCACTGTCTACAAAAACCCAGAACGCTTTAAAAACGGCTACTTCGGACGCTTTGAAGGTGTCTACTTTGCGGGTGATGGCGCACGTACAGATGATGACGGTAACTTCTGGATTCTTGGCCGTATTGATGATGTCATCAACGTCTCGGGACACCGTCTGAGCACCATGGAAATCGAAAGCGCGCTGGTCAGCCACGACTTTGTCGCTGAAGCCGCTGTGGTCCCCCGTGAAGATGACCTCACTGGTCAGGCGATCGTCTGCTTTGTGACGCTCGAAGAAGGCGATGAAGGCGACGCTCTTCGCGCAGAGCTCTCTGCACACGTCGTCAAGGAGATCGGCTCACTAGCACGACCTGCTGCAATCCACTTCACCGACGCACTCCCAAAAACCCGATCGGGTAAAATCATGCGACGCATCCTCGCCGATGTCGCCGCAGGCCGACAACCCGGTGATGTCACCACTCTTGAAGACTCCAGCGTCCTTGAGAAGCTGCGTACAATCGCCAACGAAACCGTGTAATCTTATTACATAAAAGCACAAAAGAGGGCGCGATTTTAAATCTTCGATTTAAAATCGCGCCCTCTTTTGTGCTTCTACCTCACCCACAGTGAAAAACACTTGCCACCGCCCCTTTTGATCCAGTATGACCAACCAGACCAACATCACTGAATTGTTGTATTTTTGTTTCATCAGACCAGGATAGCACCATGCTTGATCGCTTTTACCTTACCTCGCGCGCAGCCTCTCTGACGCTCATGTTCTCGTTGACCCTGAGCGCATGTGGAGAGTCACAACCCTCGGACAACAACCAGGCTGAAGACAGCGCAGATGCAAGCTTCCAAATCGCATCGGGTAAGGCAGATGGCGTGGGCGGTCCTTCAGAATGCCAGGTCACCACATTGCTTGGCTTGTTGAATGGATCTCTTGGTCAGGCCGAGGCGCTCAAGGAAGCTGGTGTACATACACGCGCAGCAAACTCCATCGCCGCATACATTCTGGGCGTAGATGCCACCGCAGGCACCGCAGATGATGAACGCATTGACACCCTCCAGGAGCTCGACGACGTCAAGTATGTTGGTCCCGTCGCCCTTGAACAGATGCTCGCCATTTCCGAGGTCGCTGACGCCACATGCGGCGCAGATATTGAAGCCGACGTCATCTTCAGCCCACAACCTCGCGACTCCACGCACCTTGTGCGCGTCGCGGATGCAATTGACAGGGCTGAACACTCGCTTGATATCGCCATGTACTCTTTTAGTAACAGCGACATCTTTAACGCCATTGAGTACGCCATCTCACGCGGTGTGAAAGTGCGCGTCATCTTTGAGCCTGCAAACGCAGACAAAAACGATCCTTCTGGCACCATGTCCGCTCGCCTGGAAGACATCGGCGCTGATGTGCGTTACGTCAACAAGATCATGCACCACAAATTTGTCCTCATCGATGGCCCTCGCGAAGACCTCGCGGCGGCCTCAAGCGCAACCCTGATCAGCGGCTCGGCAAACTGGTCCAACTCGGCGGGCACACGCTACGATGAGAACACCGTCTTTATCAAAGGAAGTCAGGAACTTAACCTGAGATACCAGCGTGAATTCAACCTCCTCTGGAATCACTCACGTGACCTTGAATGGGGCACGCCCAAGGAGTGGATCAAGAGTGGCGTCACCATTGAAGACAGTGACATCATCGATAGCCCCTTTGTCGACGCAGCCTTTACCTCGGCAAACTTCAAAACCAGGTTCTCCTCTCGCTACGGCGAGACCTTCTCGCGTGTACGTGGCCGCGATGAGATCGCAAACTTCATCATTCAACAGATTGAAGATGCCGAGACCTCTATCCTCGTGGCCTCTGGACACCTTCGCTCTCGCCCTGTCGCCGAGGCGCTCATCGCCAAACGACAGGCCAACCCAGATATGGAGATCAAGGTCTACCTCGATGGGCAGGAGTTCATCAGCGATTACTGGCATAACAAACAAGAACGCGAGCTTGCAGAGTGCGTCGATGAGGCCACCACAAGCACTCAAGCTGATAACTGTTATGACAAGGGCTTCTACTTTGGTTACGCCCTTGGTCTGGCGGGCATTGATGTGCGCTACAAAGCATACTCCTACCGCTGGCACTACAGAACCGCATCTCAGATGCACCACAAGTACCTCATCTTTGACCGCGATACCGTCATCCAGGGCAGCTACAACCTCTCGGATAACGCAGAGCATAACACCATGGAGAACATGGCCCTCTACACAGGAGAGCCCTTCTCCGCGCTCACCACAAGCTACATCACCAACTTTGAGTCCATGTGGAACACAGGTCGCTCCGATGAGCTCTACACCGATCTCATGGAAGATGTGAACAACTCACCTTCAGGCACAGAGATCCCGATCGTCTTTGACTCCATGGCGCTGACCTGGGAAGAGTTTTCGACCTACAAAGACACCGTGCGTGACCGTTGTCCCGAGATTAACTCCTCAGACTTCAGAGAAAATCCTGATAAACACTACACATGCACCATTCCTTAATAGTCAAAGACGCATAAAAAGGGGCCTCGCTGCTTTGGCAGCGAGGCCCTTTTTTATGCGCCTTTCATGACAAAAAGTAACACAATATTAAAAATCCTGCGTAGACTTTCAACATTATGTTACAAAAATCACGTCGACCTGAAAAACAGCGCATAACAGGATTGACAAAAACTCATAGACGCACGCACTATCCGCCGCGTTGAGGCCGCCTCAAGTGAGGCTCATCATCCACACAGTCCCCCCTGTCCTGTCCATATTGGAGAGTACTATGTACACAAGCATAAAAGACCTGGTTGACGCCCACATCAAGGCAGCCCAGAGCAACGACACCACACCACCCAACTCACCTGCCACCACACGTGAGATTGAAGCCCTCTCAGCTCATATCGAAGCACCACTGCCTGATGAGTACATTGAGCTTCTGTCCCTCACCAACGGTTGGGTCGATCTTCAAGGCACCAACGATATACATGAGGTCACGCTCCTGTCCTGCGACGAGATCACCTCGGGCGCATACGACGAGGAGATCGAGGACATCGCGGATGATGCCATGGAAGAGAGCGGCTACACAGGCGTCTTCCCCGTCATGTTTGTGCATGATGAAGATTCAGTCATCGTGCTTCTTGTGAAGGATGGCAAGGCATACATGGCTGACGCGCACCTTGGCGCTCCCGACGAGCCCCAGCCCTTGCTGGAACTCCTCAATTACTACCTTGCTGCGGGTCAGCAATAGTCCCCAAATTTATGCGTATAAAAGCGATTGAGCTTACTTCTCGGCGAGTTCTTCCTGACACAATGGAAGCTCAGGAAGAACCTCCGAGAGCCTGAAGCGACCTACACCATCAGAGAGGTGTTCAGAGAGATTTTCCTCAAGTCGCTTCCGCCAAACATCCGTAAGTGCTTGAAAACGTTGCTGACATGACTCGTCAGGCTCGGGCAACTCACGTGTACGAAGTGATGGCGGCATCAACACAGCGCGTGATTTCCACTCTCCCTTCTTCTGGCCTGTCTGCGCGCAACACACCTCTACATGACCCAGAACCTTGACCTCACCCGAGGCCCTCAGGTTGTTCTGAATCGCCACATCGCTTGCCTTCAGGCGCACATGACAGCCATTGATCGTCACCTCAGCGAGCGTATCATCCTGTGTGCACAGAAAGTCCTTGATGTGAGTGTCTAGCCAGGCCGCCATGGAGTCCTGCTCTGGTGGCGCAAGCAGCGCGTTCAGGAGCGGCTCATACAGGCGCATCGGTGCGATCATGTTCTGCAACAGGTTCTCCACGGGCTCTTCCTCATTCAAAGAAACGAGCGTCTCCATGATTGTGCGGCGAACGCGTGCGGCGACATGCTCATCAAGCTGCATATGAAGCACCTCCATGATGAAACATGGAAACAGCTCCTCAACATGCCTGATATGCTGCGTGCCATCTTGCTCCACAAGGAGATCAAGACACACACGTACATAAGACACATCAGATCCTGCGGTCGCATCGAGCACTGCGTTTGCACGGCAACGCTGGCACTCAAAACGCAACTCACTCCGTGCAACCCCCACATACGCACCGTCAAGGTGTGTACCAAACTCCCGAGGCCATCCTTCTTCATGACCAGCCATGAGGAAAGCTCCGACCGTACCTGGAGAAAATGTAGTGTGTTGGGGATTTGAAGTCTGCGCGCCAAGTTGGGCTGGAGGGATGGACATGGGCAAGCCGTCTTCTCTTGAGATTAGGGAGTCTTCGCTACAAAAACAACGTGAGTTAGGTTCAGTGGACACAGGCGGACCGAGCAGAGCGAAGGCACTGTGAAATGAGAGTGAGAGGCGATAAGGGGCGATCGGGATCGCCTGGAAAACGCATCTTCTTCTCCTCATTTCTTTCAGGGTAAGCTCCACAACGGGAGCTTATATCCTCTAAACCTAGCACCTGTAGTCTCTTAAACAACTCAATTCACAAATTAAATTATTCAGAAACTACTCTAAAAACACACCACACATCTGTGCTCTCGTACCTGTGTGTCATGTGTTGTCGTACGGATGATGGCGCCACCAAGATTCTGCAATCCTGACCACCATAAAGATCGCTTAACTAACAATGATGTAATTGAAAAATTCCAACAGTCAAGGATCTCCAAGAGCATGTCTCGGCACGATCTCAACTTCCATTTACACCCAAGCCTACACAAAAACCTTTATCAGACAACCACTTAAGACCAATAAACCTCATTCTATCACGAAGTTCGATATTTTTAAATTTTTTTACCCATAGCGTGAAACATTCGGCAACACGGGTACTTCCACACTCCAATCCACGCTCTGGATTCAAGTTGAGCACACCATGTCACGATGTTACACTCGTGTGTGCAAAGATTTCACACCATTTGCTGTGAAAGACACGCAACCTACCCTATCAAGGAGCCCCCATGAAAACCTCACGCATTCTCCTCCATGGCCTGCTGGGCCTGAGCTTCCTCGCCCCTGTGAATGCAGTTGCTCAACAGCAAGATACAGAGCAAGAGGAGAGAACTGTACTCAAGGATCTCAAGCTCCCAAAACTACGCACGAAGAAGAAAAAATCTGCACAACAGGTCGAGGAAGCCACCTTTAAAATCATCAAGGGGGATGGACGACTCTACTTCTCTCTTGTCGTGGGAGAAGATGTCTTGCTGCGCTCCCCAGGCTATGCCACTGAGCGCGCAGTCAATGAAGCCATTGACCAGGTCAAGGAGCGCATCCGACGCCTGCGCGATATGCCTCTTCGTCGCCTCAAAACAGGCGAATACTACTTTATCGTCACCACACAAAAAGACGATGTCCTCGCATCCTCCCCCCTTTATGCCTCCGCTGAAGAAGCGCGCACCATGAGAATCAGGCTCAAAGACGTCAAGGTTGCCTCTGACAAGACCTGATCAAACCAAATATGTACACACTCAGTTCAAATATATCGCTGATTTGTAACAACAAGTAACAAATCATGTAGACAGCCGACAGGAACGCGACAGGGCGGCCCATTGCTTCTGCAATGGGCCGCCCTGTCGCGTTCCTGTCGGCTGTCTACTCGTTAATCCCGCAAATCACCCAGCCCTGATTCACGACTTCATTGCCGCGATCTTGCCACGAGCCATACGGGCATTGTGGCCCTGCGCTCCCCTGCGCTGTCGACTCCAGCACCAGACGTTGTTGTGTGGTGTTGTCACCTGATGGCTCATGTGGCTTCTCTCCACGCATCAAAAGGTACATGTAGTTGCGGCCCACGCCATAAGGCATCTCATTGAGATCCAACGCACGACCAAAGCCCACGCCATCGGCCTCGACATCCTGCTCCCACAGATTATGCCCAAACGAGCTGTATGCGGGATCATCAAAAGGGCAGCCCGAGTTTTTGTCCTGAGACCACGCAAATCCCCATGCAGACTCATCGCGAGGCACGCCAAATGTGGTGTAGTTCTCACAACGTGTCGTGTCGAGGAAGCCACTACCATCGTAATCCCCGGGGTGAATGTACAGATCGGTCGTGCACAGGTTGCCTGCTGAGCCAATTGTACCGCTCGTCATGGGATAGCCCGACGAGGTATCACATTGTGGCGCAGGCGAACTGGAGAGCAATGAAGAGATCGTCTGGGGAGTTGGGCTCACATCATGGTAGGAGGCCCACTCCATGGATGGATAATGCACAAACGCAAGGTCCTTGATTGGCATCGTGTGGATCGCCTTGTTCTTGTAATCAAGATACGAGGATGTCACTGACCCCACATCGGCGGTGTTGGTCGTCCAGAGGTCGCGGTTGTTCCAGGTCCAGGTGTTCTGATTATCATCGCTCGTCGTGGCACCAAGCGTCCAGCCACCGCCATCAAGGTTCATCCCGCACAACGCCACAAACCCTGGTGTGGGGCCAGCCGCACCATCAGGATCAATCCCAAACAGGCCCGTGGTCTGGGGTGTCGCGCTGTGCTCAAGGTACTCATAGCAATCGCGCGCAAGCTGGTTATTGCTCCATGTCGTGTACGCGCCGTTTGATTGCTGCTCGGTGGAACGGCAGAATGTGTTGTCACGGTTGTTGATAAAGAACGAGCATGATTGACCGCTGCAACGCCCCTCCCAGTTTGTAATATCATCCTCCTGATCTTGCACAGGAAAGACGTTCACAATATTGGGCGGCTCGCCGCCATTCCAGGCCATGATTGAGGACATATGCTCCTGGCTACGCGGCGTCACTATCTCCATGCCAAGCGCAGCACAGGTCGAGGCATACGCCTGCTGTGTGGTCTTGAGCGCGGTGCTATCAACACGGTGCAACGTGTACCCTGCGTTGTTGTCCGACACCATGTCGCAGTACACCTCAAGCTGTGTACCGTTTTGCGTAAGTATCCAGTAATTCCCCGATGGACTTTGTGGATAGGCCGTAATGATCTCTGCACACGAGGCATAGGGCGTACAGCTCAAACCGTCACCTGCCACACCATCAGGACAGGAGCACACAAAGCCACCCTCAGTGTTCTGGCAGGTCGCGAGCGCATCACATGGGTTTGTGGCACACTCATCAATGTCCACGCACGCGCCACCCTGATCCACATAACCGCTTTCACACACACAGGAATACGCCCCCTCTGTGTTGACGCACACCTCATGCACGCCACAGCTTGCCGCACCAGGCGTGACACACTCATCAACGTCCTGACAGGTCACGCCATTGCCCACATATCCCGCATTGCACTCACACTGCTCCATGCCTTGCGCATCGGTCACACAGGTCGCCACATTCGAGCACATGTCACATGTACTCAAGGTCGGCTGACAGGTCACACCATCACCCATAAACCCTTGATTACACAAGCAATCATAGCCACCTTCGCGATTCACACAGGTCGCATTGGCGTCGCACAGGTTCACATTATCACACTCGTTGATATCAAGGCAGGTCACGCCATCGCCGCGATATCCAGGAGGACACATGCACTGAAACACGGTCTCTCCTGCGCCACCAATGATCTCTGTACAGGTCGCCACATCAGCACATCGCTCACACGTCTTGCACCCCGGTCCAGTCACGCCATCTGCGGCGCAAAAATCATCAGGAATACAGAGCCCCTGAGAACAGCTAAACTCACCCTCACAGCTGCCTTCTCCACAGGTCACCACACATAATCCCGTGCCCTCATACGCCTCACATGAAGCGTCCAGACAATCGGCATCATCCATACATGTGGAGCCTCGTGTGCCTGGCATAACCTCACCCATATCCTCCATCATATCAGGCATATCCACGGTCATATCAGACATGTCAGAGGGGGGTGTCATGTCCATATCCTGATCGGGCATGTCCACTGTGGCATCCATGTTTGCATCCACAGCCATATCCATATCCATATCAACAGGGCCCAGCTTCATGTCGCCTGCTGCATCCACATCCACCAGATCCACATCAGGCAAGGCGTCAGGCCACATCCCCAGATCACCACCCTCATCCACGCGTACATCAGGTGGAATGTCAAAGCTGCATGACTGCATGGAAACCACAGCGAGCAGCACACTGCAAAGATGCAGAGCACGAGGGGAGAATGGATTCGGTGTGATGCTCTTCATAAAACAACTCAGGGGTTCTCTGTTCTTTAAATGGGTGACTTCCCCCATAAACATAGCAAAAATCCTATCACGAGAACAATCACCGTCACCACACTTCTTGCCCTTGATTATTGGATGGATGTCCGTAAACATTTATGACACATCGCGTCATCGTCTCCATGGCAAAAACTCAACCCATTATCGCGGAGCATTCATGTCAACCATTCAACCGATCTCCAATGTCCTGGCCGCAAACCGTGGCGAAATTGCAGTCCGCATTTTTCGCGCGTGTACAGAGCTTGGCCTTAAAACGACTGCCATTTATAGCTGGGAGGATCGACTCTCGATCCACCGCTATAAAGCAGACAGGGCGTATCAGATTGGTAAAAAAGGCGCACCTGTCGCATCCTATCTTGATCAGGAAGCACTCATCGCGCTGGCACTCAAACGTGGCGTGGATGCGATTCACCCTGGCTACGGATTCCTCTCTGAAAACGCGGACTTCGCTGCTCGCGTCATCGACGCTGGGCTGACATGGATTGGCCCATCACCCGAGACCATGCGCGCGCTTGGTGACAAGGTCAGCGCACGTAAGGTCGCGCAAGAAGCAGGCGTCCCTGTGGTGCCTGGCTCCAATGGCGCCATCGAATCCGTGGAAGAGGCCAAGGCATTTGCCAAAACCTTTGGGTTCCCTGTGTTGCTCAAGGCCGCTCACGGCGGCGGCGGACGCGGTATGCGTGTCGTCAACTCCATGGACACACTGGGTGACGCCTTTGACTCCGCACAACGCGAAGCACTCGCAGCATTTGGCTCTCCCGAGCTCTTTATCGAACGCTACCTCGACAAACCTCGCCATATTGAGGTCCAGATTCTTGGCGATCAGCATGGCAACATCGTACACCTCTTTGAGCGTGATTGCTCCGTGCAACGCCGCCACCAGAAGGTTGTCGAAATTGCGCCCGCCCCCGAACTTCCCGATGAAGTAAGACAGAAACTCTATGATTACAGCCTGAGAATCGCCAAACATGTCAACTACTACAGCGCGGGCACTGTCGAGTTCCTCGTACAACCCAAAGCTGATTCAGACGAATACGAAATCTTCTTTATCGAGGTAAACACACGTATTCAGGTTGAGCACACCGTCACCGAGATGATCACAGGCCATGATCTCATCAAGGCAATGATCAGGGTCGCCGAGGGATATCGCTTGAGTGACAATGAGATAGGCATCTCATCACAGGAGGATATCTCGATTCATGGACAGGCGATTCAGGCTCGTATCACCACGGAAGATCCAGAGAACCAGTTCGCTCCAGACTCGGGCACAATCATCACCTACCGCTCCGCCGCAGGCTTTGGTATTCGCCTTGATGCAGGCGTTGGCGGTTCGGGTGCCGTGGTGCTGCCCTACTACGACTCCTTGCTCGTCAAGGTCTCTGCACATGGCCTGAATCTCCAGGATGCGGCCAACAAGCTCGACCGTTCTCTCGCTGAATTCCGTATCCGTGGCGTCAAGAGCAACATCCGCTTTCTTCAAAACGTGATCCGTCACCCAACCTTCCTCTCGGGCCAGACATGGACTCGATTTGTCGATGACACCCGAGAACTCTTTGAACTCAAGCCTCGTCAGGACCGTGGCAACAAGGCCCTGAAAGCCATCGGCGATATCATCATCAATGGACCTCCTGGTTCGCCCACCAAGCTCAAGCGCCCCGCGCCGCTCATTGAGCCAGAGCTTCCCGAAGTGCCCTACACTGCACCTCCTGAATCACCCGCGTACAAGGTCTTTCGTGAGCAGGGCGCGAGCGCGCTTTCAAAGTGGATTCTTGAACAAGATCAACTCCTTATCACAGACACCACCTTCCGCGACGCGCACCAGTCCTTGCTCGCTACACGTGTCAGAACACGCGACCTGCTTGATATCGCACCAGCCACTGCGCACGCCCTCCCTGAACTGTTCTCCTATGAGATGTGGGGTGGCGCGACCTTCGATGTCTGCATGCGTTTCCTTCAGGAAGATCCCTGGGAGCGACTCGCCATGCTCCGCGAAGAGATCCCTGGCTCTCTCTTCCAGATGCTCCTGCGCGGAGCAAACGCTGTGGGCTACAAAAACTACCCTGATAACGTCGTGCGCGCGTTCGTTCAGGAAGCCGCAACCTCGGGCATCGACGTCTTCCGTATCTTCGATGCGCTCAACTACGTCCCCAACATGGAACTCGCCATTGAGGAGGTCAACAAACAGGGTAAAATCGCCGAAACATCAATCTGTTACACGGGCGACGTGCTCTCACCCAAAGAAGATAAATACACACTTCAATACTACATTGATCTGGCCAAAACTCTTGAAGCTCGCGGCGCCCATATCCTCAATATCAAGGACATGGCGGGCCTGCTCAAACCAGCCTCGGCCAGAGCGCTTATCAAGGCACTCAAGGATCACGTGGGTATCCCTGTGCACCTGCACACACACGACACCTCGGGCAACGGCGTGGCCATGTACCTCATGGCCAGCGAGGCAGGCGTAGACATCATCGACTGTGCGCTCTCCAGCATGGCGGGCCTCACAAGCCAGCCCTCCTTGAACGCAGTCGTTACAGCGCTTCAAAACGATCCTCGCCAACCCAAGCTCAGCGTCGAGGAGCTTCAGAAACTCAGCGATCACTGGGAGACCTTGCGTGAGATCTACTACCCATTTGAGTCGGGTCTCAAAGCCAGCACCACCGATGTCTACGTGCATGAAATCCCTGGCGGTCAGTACTCAAACCTCAAACCTCGCGCCATTCAGCTTGGACTTGGGGACCGTTGGACCGAAATCAAGAAGACCTACCACGATGTCAACCAGGAGCTTGGTAACATCGTCAAGGTGACCCCTACCTCGAAGGTCGTCGCCGACTTCTCGATGTTCCTTGTACAAAACAACCTCAAAATCAGCGACATCTATGAGCGCCATGCCCAGGGCGAGTCACTCGACTTCCCGCAGTCCGTCAAGGACTTCTTTGGGGGTTATATTGGACAGCCTCATGGCGGCTTCCCCAAGGAGCTTCAGGAGATTGTCCTGCGTGGAGAGAAACCCCTCACCGAGCGCCCAGGAAAGACGCTTGATGATTACAACTGGGAAGCCTCCAACGAAGAGCTTGAGTTGCTGCTTGGTCGTCCTTGCTCCAACAGAGAGGCGATCTCATACGCACTCTATCCCGCTGTATTTAAAGGCTTTGCACAGACAGTTCAGGAGTTTGGCGAATATCGCATCCTCGATACGGTGACCTTCCTGTATGGGCTGGAGCTTGGCGAAGAACGCGTCGTCACCATCGAAGATGGCAAGACCCTTGTGGTGAAGCTGACCGCCATTGGCGCCCCCAGCGAAGACGGCATCCGCAAGCTCTACTTCCAGCTCAATGGCCAGCCTCGCCAGATCGAGATTCAGGACAAGAGCGTGGAACTCTCCTCCTCATCTGCACGCCAAAAAGCGGATAAAACCAACCCTGAACATGTCGGAGCATCCATGCCTGGCAAGGTCCTTAATGTGCGCATGAGCGTGGGTGATGAAGTCTCCAAAGGTGATGTCATCGCCACAAGTGAAGCGATGAAGATGGAGACAACCATCACATCTCCTCACGATGGCACCATCCAACAGGTCCTCATCTCGGAAGGTGACCAGATTGGCGCAGGCGATCTGATCGCAGTCATCAAGAAAAGTTAGTAGCTTCATACGCGTAAGCCAAAAAAGGGTGCGTTCAGGGGCCATTTGACATGTCAAATGGCCCCTGAACGCACCCTTTTTTGGCTTA